>JALHOE010000211.1 GCA_022843175.1 Deltaproteobacteria bacterium | reverse complement strand
CGTCAAGTCATCATGGCCCTTATGTCCAGGGCTACACACGTGCTACAATGGTGGGTACAGTGAGTCGCAAGCTCGCGAGAGTAAGCTAATCCCAAAAAACCCACCTCAGTACAGATAAGAGTCTGCAACTCGACTCTTTGAAGTCGGAATCGCTAGTAATCGCTGATCAGCAGGCAGCGGTGAATACGTTCCCGGGCCTTGTACACACCGCCCGTCACACCATGGGAGTCGTTTGCTCCAGAAGCGGCTGCGCCAACTCGCAAGAGAGGCAGGCCTCCAAGGAGTGCACGGTAACTGGGGTGAAGTCGTAACAAGGTAGCCGTAGGGGAACCTGCGGCTGGATCACCTCCTTTCTAAGGAGTCCTGGCAATTTGCCAGGCTTCGAATGGTCAACCGACTCAGGGTTGAATTACACGTACGAATCAGTTTCCAGGGATCAAGCTCTGGGCCCGTAGTCATTTCGGGGCCAGTAGCTCAGGTGGTTAGAGCGCACGCCTGATAAGCGTGAGGTCGGCAGTTCAACTCTGCCCTGGCCCACCACCACTGTCTGATCGGTCGCATCGACCGACCTTTTGCTCTTTCCAATACGGGGCTGTAGCTCAGTTGGGAGAGCGCTGGCTTTGCAAGCCGGAGGTCGTCGGTTCGATCCCGATCAGCTCCACAGATTCCGGAGCCCCTCGAGAGAGGAGCTCCACCTGTTCTCTGACAATACCAATAGTTGGCAATCGACCACGTCATCGTGGCGAGTCGAATGCAGTCATGGGCAATAACAAGAAACGACCCAAGTAATAGCTGTTGTTGAGAGTAAGTAACGATCGTTCGTAACTCGAGCGACGCGTGCGAGCTCGAAACGTGCCTTAGGGGTACGGTTAAGCTAGAAAGGGCGTACGGTGGATGCCTAGGCGTCGAGAGGCGAAGAAGGACGTGGACAGCTGCGATAAGCCTCGGGGAGCTGCTAACAAGCTTTGATCCGGGGATTTCCGAATGTGACAACACGCGCAGGGTTTACCTGCCAACAATAGTGGCGAACCTCCTGAACTGAAACATCTAAGTAGGGAGAGGACAAGAAAGCAACCGCGATTCTCCTAGTAGCGGCGAGCGAACGGGGAACAGCCTAAATCTATCTAGTGTAAGCGGTCAGCGTTGCTAGATAGAGGTCGTGGGATCTCACAGGGGCCCGACACAGCCCCAGCAAGTGACAAAGTGTAGTTCTAGTCGAACGGCATGGAATGGCCGGCCATAGAGGGTGACAGCCCCGTAAACGAAAGATCAACACCTTGCGTGAGACACCCGAGTACCGCCAGACACGTGCAATCTGGTGGGAATCTGGGGGGACCATCCTCCAAGGCTAAATACTACTCGACGACCGATAGTGAACTAGTACCGCGAGGGAAAGGTGAAAAGCACCCCTGTTAGGGGAGTGAAATAGTACCTGAAACCGTATGCCTACAAGCAGTGGGAGCCCTATGTCCGCAAGGAAATGGGTGACCGCGTACCTTTTGCATAATGGGCCTGTGAGTTGCGTTACGTGGCAAGGTTAAGCCGTTAGGTGTAGCCGTAGGGAAACCGAGTCTTAACAGGGCATCAGTCGCGTGACGCAGACCCGAAACCTTAGCGATCTATCCATGGCCAGGTTGAAGGGTGGGTAACACCGCCTGGAGGACCGAACTCACCATAGTTGAAAATATGGGGGATGAGCTGTGGATAGGAGTGAAAGGCTAATCAAGCTGGGAGATAGCTGGTTCTCCCCGAAATATATTGAGGTATAGCCTCGGACGAATGCCGCCGGAGGTAAAGCACTGAATGGGCTAGGGGTCCTACCAGATTACCAAACCCAATCAAACTCTGAATGCCGGTGAGCAGTATCCGGGAGTCAGGCTGCGGGAGATAAGTTCCGTAGCCGAGAGGGAAAGAGCCCAGACCGCCAGCTAAGGTCCCAAAGTACGATCTAAGTGTCAAAGGATGTGGGAGCGCTTTGACAATCAGGAGGTTGGCTTAGAAGCAGCCATCCTTTAAAGAAAGCGTAATAGCTCACTGATCAAGCGAACCTGCGCCGAAAATATAACGGGGCTAAAGATCGTCACCGAAGCTGCGGACTTCGAAAGAAGTGGTAGGGGAGTATTCTCTGGCAGATACACGGTGTACCGTAAGGAGCACTTCCGGGCCAGAGAAGAGCTTATGCAGGCATGAGTAGCGATAAACTGGGTGAGAAACCCAGTCGCCGTAAGCCCAAGGTTTCCTGGGGAAGGATAATCCTCCCATGGGTTAGTCGGTACCTAAGCCGAGGCCGAAAGGCGTAGGTGATGGAAAGCAGGTTAATATTCCTGCACCACTAGGGATGGCGTTGAAGTGAGCGGGGACGGAGAAGGGTAGGCCGAGCACCGTGTAGGATCGGTGTTCAAGCCCGTAGGGAGATCCTCTAGGACCCGATAGGGACAAACGGAGGATCATTATCCCGAGAGGTGATGAGGTTGGGGCTTCGGCCCCGGCAACTCGGTGATCCCAAGCTTCCAAGAAAAGCCGCGCACAGAGCCCCTCTAGTGACCGTACCGCAAACCGACTCAGGTGGGCGGGAAGAGTATTCCAAGGCGCGTGAGAGAACCGTTGTTAAGGAACTCGGCAAACTGACACCGTAACTTCGGGAGAAGGTGTGCCCCTTGGTGTGAGAGGACTTGCTCCTCGAGCACTGAGGGGTCGCAGAGAAACGGGGGTTGCGACTGTTTACTAAAAACACAGGACTCTGCGAAGACGAAAGTCGACGTATAGGGTCTGATGCCTGCCCGGTGCTGGAAGGTTAAGGGGACGAGTTAGCGCAAGCGAGGCTCTGAACCGAAGCCCCAGTAAACGGCGGCCGTAACTATAACGGTCCTAAGGTAGCGAAATTCCTTGTCGGGTAAGTTCCGACCTGCACGAATGGCATAACGACATCCCCGCTGTCTCGACAACGGACTCAGCGAAATTGTATTGGGGGTGAAGATACCCTCTACCCGCGGCAAGACGGAAAGACCCCATGAACCTTCACTGCAACTTGGCAGTGATTTCCGGGACAATCTGCGTAGGATAGGTGGGAGGCTTTGAAGCTGGGCTTCTGGGTTCAGCTGAGCCACCGTTGAAATACCACCCTGATTGTTCTGGGAATCTAACCTGGGCGAGTATACCCTCGCCGGGGACACTGCCTGGTGGGCAGTTTGACTGGGGCGGTCGCCTCCCAAAGTGTAACGGAGGCGTGCGAAGGTTCCCTCAGGCCGATTGGAAACCGGCCGTAGAGTGCAAACGCACAAGGGAGCTTAACTGCGAGACCGACAGGTCGAGCAGGTGCGAAAGCAGGCGTTAGTGATCCGGTGGTCCCGTATGGAAGGGCCATCGCTTATCGGATAAAAGGTACTCTGGGGATAACAGGCTGATCGCGCCTGAGAGTTCACATCGGCGGCGCGGTTTGGCACCTCGATGTCGGCCCATCGCATCCTGGGGCTGGAGCAGGTCCCAAGGGTTCGGCTGTTCGCCGATTAAAGCGGTACGCGAGCTGGGTTTAAAACGTCGTGAGACAGTTTGGTCCCTATCTGCCGTGGGCGCAGGAAACTTGAGAGGAGCTATCCATAGTACGAGAGGACCTGGATGGACTTGCCTCTAGTGAGCCGGTTGTTCCGCCAGGAGCACCGCCGGGTAGCTATGCAGGGAACGGATAACCGCTGAAAGCATCTAAGCGGGAAGCCGGCCTCAAGATTAGGTTTCCCGGGCGCAAGCCCCTAAAGACCCCTTGTAGACTACAAGGTTGATAGGCTGGAGGTGGAAGCGTAGCGATACGCGGAGCTGACCAGTACTAATCGGTCGTGCGGCTTGACCTACCTCTAAGGAACGTGACGAGTTCGTGCGCGGCGCTGGAGCCGCGAACACGACTCAGCGACGGCAATCCTCCTCGGTTACCCACCGAAGAGGTCTATTGCGACGGCGCTTCTTGTTCGAGCCCAAAATTTTCCGGTGGCGATCTCGAGGAGGCCACACCCGATCCCATCTCGAACTCGGAAGTTAAGCTCCTCGGAGCCGATGGTACTGCTAGGGAAGCCTAGTGGGAGAGTAGGACACCGCCGGGATAATCTTATCGCTCCTGCGATTGTCTGGAGCGATCCTGAGCCTCCGATACATTGTATCGGGGGTTTGGTTGTTTTTGTCGCCCGCCACCTCGGCGTCGGCGCCCGGTGAGCCCGCGGATTCGTCCGCGGGCTTTCTGCGTTTTGTCTTTCTGCATGCAACGCTCTGGTCGCTTGCTCGCCCAACGCGAAAGCGCGCGTTACCCTGCCCGCGTGCGTGGGCGACGATGGCTCTGGGCGCTCGCGGCGAGCGTCGTCGCGTTGGTCGTCGTCGTGGCGCTGGTCCTTCCGGGGATCGCGCGGCGAAAGGCGGTCGCTGCGGCGCGCGCGCGCGGGATCGAGCTGACCGTCGAGCGAGTCCGCGTGGGACTTTTTCGCGTCGAGCTCTCCGACGTTCACGCGACGCTCGAGGGCGTCCCCGAGCTCGACGTACGCGCCCGAGTCGTCAACGCGCGTTGGAGCTTCTCGGCCGTGGGCGATCTCGAGGTCGTCGGCCTCTCGGTCGTCGCCAACGGCCTGCCCGAGAGCGTGCGGGCGTCGGTCGACGCGTGGCGCGCGCGCCACCCCTCATCCGGCGGTGGCGGCGGCGGACCGGCGCGGACGGTCACGCTGCGTGAGGCCGCCGGCCACTGGAAGGTCCTCGGCATCGAGCTCGCGTCCGTGGGCGCTCGCGAGGCCGTGATCGCGCCGCAGCGGATCGTCGTTCGCGGCGGGGAGGGGTCGGGGAAGCTCGGGAGCTTCGAGGCCACCATCAAGGGCCTCTCGACCGAGATCTCGCGCGCCGACGGCCGGATCGGCGCGTCGACGGCGGACGCGGTTACGGTCTCGCTCACGGGAGCGGCGGCGGGAATGGCGTTGCCGCTCCTGCAGAAGCCCGCGGCGCCCGGGGGCGGGAGCGAGGCGCCGAAGCCCGAGCCCACCGATGCCTGGGGCGCGCTCACCCGTTTCCGCGAGCCGATGGAGCGAATGCTCGCCCGGTTCGAGCCGGGCGTGGAGCTCAAGGCCGCCGAGATCAGCGTGGTGACCGACAAGGGCACGCTCGGGCCCTGGGCCGCGCGCGCGATCCTCGGCACCGACGCGGTCGCGTTCGAGATCGATCCGAGCGAGAAGGCCGGGCGTAAGCCGCTCGTGCTCCGCGCGCTCGTCCCGCGGGCGAAGGGCAAGTGGACCGCCGAGCTGCGGATGGGGCCAGCCATGCTCGGGGAGCTCGGCGTGGCCGAGGGCGCGCTCGGCTTGGCCGAGGTCTCGACGGCGTCGATCGAGGCGCGCGGCTCGGTGGAGCTCGATCCCGACGAGCGCACGTTCGCGGCCGACGGCGCGCTCACGCTGAAGAACGCGGCGATCAACGACGCGCACATCGCCGACGGCACGGTCCGCGGGATCGACCTCACCGCGCGCGGCGTCCTCGCGAGCAAGGGAGATCTCCGGGCCTGGACGCTGACCGGGGGTGCGGTCGAGCTCGGCAAGGTGCGGTTCGAGCTCGAGGGCTCCTACGAGAGCATCGAGCTGAAGGACGGCAAGCGCGGACCGCGCCTCTTCGGCACGTGGGCGATTCCCGTGGTTCCGTGCGGCGACGCGCTCTCCTCGATGCCCAAGGGGCTCCTCCCGAAGGTCGAGGGGATGGAGATGCAGGGTACCTTCGGCGCCAAGGGCAGCCTCGGCTACGACGCGCGCCTGCCCGAGAAGACGCAGGTCGAGCTGATGCTCGAGCAAAAGTGCCGCGTCACCAAGGCGCCGTCCGAGATCTCGGTCGACCGGTTCAAGGAGGCGTTCGACCTTCGCGTCTACGATCCCAAGGGCAACCCACGCACCGCGCGCTTCGGGCCGGGCACGCCGGAGTGGGTGTCGTTCGAGCGGATCTCGCCGAAGGTCATCGACGCGCTCATGGTCTGCGAGGACGGCGCGTTCTTCGTGCACAACGGGTTCTCCGCCGGAGCGATCCGCAACGCGCTCATTGCCAACATCAAGGCCGGCAAGTTCGCCGTCGGCGCGAGCACCATCACGATGCAGCTCGCCAAGAACGTGTTCCTCGACCGGCGAAAGCAGCTGTCGCGCAAGATCCAAGAGGCGGTGCTCACCGCGTGGCTCGAGCAGGCCATGGCCAAGTCCGAGCTCCTCGAGCTGTATCTCAACGTGATCGAGTTCGGCCCGAACATCTACGGCATCGGGCCCGCCTCGTGGCATTGGTTCGGTCGTCCGGCGAGCGATCTCGACGCCGCCGAGGCGATCTTCCTGATCTCGATTCTCCCGTCGCCGGTGAAGCGCCACTTCATGTGGGACCGGGGCGAGCCCGGCGACGGCTACAACGCCTACCTCAAGGCACTCCTGAAGGAGGCGCGCGCGCGCGGGAAGATCGAGGAGGACGAGTACCAAGCGGCGATCAGCAAGCCGCTCAAGTTCCACAAGCCGGGCATGCCGTCGCCCCCGCCGCACGGCATCCAGCCGGCCAAGGGACCGCTCGACAAGTCCGGCGTCGACGACGCCGCGTTCGATCCGGCGCTCTCTCCCCCCGCCGATTGACTCAGTAGCTCGAGACGTAGGGCTCGACCGTCGACGTCACGCAGAAGAAGGCGCGGCTGGCCTTGCCCATGTCTTCTTTGTCGGCGTCGGCGATGATCTTGAACGCCTTCGAGAGCTCCTTGTTGGAGACCTTGTATTCGTAGCGCAGGCCGTCGTCGAAGGCCTCGACCTTGGTGCGCTCGATCGACTCCGCGAACATGTCGAACGGGGTCTTCTCGAAGCATTTGTCGGCGGCGTCCTTGAAGAGCTTCTCCTTCTTCTTCACGAACTCCTCGCCATCCTTGAACTGGTCGAGCTTCTTCTTGCCCTTCACCGCGTCGTAGTGCGTCTCGACGGTGACGACGGTGTCGGTGGATCCGATCTTCAGCTTCGTCTCGCCGTAGGCGCCGTCGAGCCAGCTCGGCGACTCCTTGGCGCGGTAGATCACGAGGTGCTGGCCCTTGTCGGCGCCATAGAGCTTCGCGCGGTCCTTCGCGGTGCGCACGCTCTTGACCGTCTTCTTGTCGTAGCTGATGGCGAGCACCCGCGACTCCACGAGCGTCGCGTAGATCGGCTCCTTCTTGCTGCTCTTGAGCTCGGCCGAGCACTTGAGCATCGAGAGGCCGTCGTCGTCCTCGAGCTTGCACGCGTCCTCGTCCTTGAGGGCGGTCTCGGTGGCCTCCTTGAGGCCCTGGAGCACGCTGCCCTTGCGGAAGGTGCCGCCGACGACGATGAGCGTCTTGGCGTAGTCGGGGCCGAAGGCGTTCTTGTCGTCTTCGTCCTTCGGCGGGATGCACACCGCGACCTCGCGCAGCGAGCGCTCGTCGATGCCGTTCTTGCGGAGCACCTCGACCGTCTTCTCGAAGCGCTCCTTGTCCTTCTTGCTCTTCTTGCTGGCGTCGTCCTCCGCCAGGTCCTTCGCGTTCTTGTAGAACTTGTCGAAGTGCTCGCGCACCGGGTCGCTCGTGACGATGCCGGCGAGGTCGATGTAATAGAGCTCGGCGCAATCCTCGGGGAGGTGCTCGAGCACCAGCCCGCGGCTGTACGAATTGCGATAGATGGTCAGGCCAATCACGCTGATCAGGATGAACGCGAGCAGGCCGCCCGCGCCCACGATCGCCATCTTGGGGAGCGGCTTCTTGGCGCCGGGCGCGCCCGCGGGCGCTGCGACCGGCGACGGCGTGCCGGCTTGCGAGGCAAACGGCGACGCCCCACCGGCTTGCGAGGCAAACGGCGACGCCCCACCGGCCTGCGAGGCGAACGGCGACTCGGCGCCCGCCTGCGAGGGCGAGGCGCCCGCCTGCGAGGGCGAGGCGCCCGCCTGCGAGGGCGAGGCGCCGGGGATCGACGGGAAGGAGGTGCTCGTGGCAGGGAGCGACGGCGTGCCGCCGGAGAGCTTCTCTTTGACCTCGCTTAGGTCCTTGAGCGGGCTCCAGTTGGTCTCGCCGAGCCGCGCGGCGTTCGACGTGTCGGGGAGCTCGCCCGCCTTGATCCGCCGGACCACCTCGTCGATCTCGAGGAGCTGAGGCTGATCCTTCCCCGGAACCATCACGTAGAGCTGGGCCAAGTCAATTCTCCCTCGGAGGGTCGAGAGTCGACAGTCGACGGTCGACAGTGCGCCGTCGCCAGTCGGGGCCCGCCCCCCTCCCGTTACGGCGGCCGAGTTGAGAACGGCGCGCGCCCCCGGTCAACCGGCGGGGCCCACCCGGCGATCCTACGGGGTTTTCCGCCCATTGCGGTCGGCTGTCGACGGTCGACGGCTGACTTACTAGGGTCCTCCGCCATGGCTCGCTTCATCGACGAGCTGCGGCGGACACACCGTTGCGGCGAACTGCGCGGAACCGACATCGGCAAAGAGGTTGTGCTGTTCGGGTGGGTCGACACGTACCGCGATCACGGCGGCTGCGTCTTCATCGACCTGCGCGATCGCGAGGGCCTCACCCAGCTGGTGTTCGACCCGAATCATCCGCCGGAGGGCGCGGACGTCGAGCTGGTGAAGCAGTCGCATGCGCTCGCCGACTCGATGCGTAACGAGTGGGTCATCGGCATCCGCGGCATCGTGCGCTCGCGCGGCAAGAACGTGAACCCCAAGCTGCCGACGGGCGAGATCGAGATCGGCGTCATCGAGGCCACGGTCTTCAACAAGGCCGAGACGCCGCCGTTCCCCATCACCGACGACCTCACCACCAAGGAGGAGGTGCGGCTGCAATACCGCTACCTCGATCTGCGGCGCCCGAAGATGCAGCAGATCTTCAAGGTGCGCCACCAGATCAACCAGGTCACCCGCCGCTACTTCGACGAGAACGGGTTCTTCGAGCTCGAGACGCCGTTCATGGTCAAGTACACGCCCGGCGGCGCGCGTAACTTCCTCGTGCCGTCGCGCCTGCAGCCCGGCTCGTTCTACGCGCTCGCCGAGAGCCCGCAGCTCTACAAGCAGCTGTTCATGGTGGCGGGGTTCGATCGCTACTTCCAAATCGTGAAGTGCTTCCGCGACGAGGGCAGCCGCGTCGACCGCCACCCGGAGTTCACGCAGATCGACGTCGAGATGTCGTTCGTCTCGCAGGACGACATCTTCAACGCGATGGAGGGCCTCATCTTCCGCATCTGGAAGGAGGTCCTCGGGATCGACCTCAAGGAGCACTACCCCTCGGGGCACTTCCCGCACATGAAGTTCGAGGAGTCGATGCGCCGGTTCGGCAACGACAAGCCCGACCTTCGCTTCGAAATGGAGCACACCGACCTCACCGAGCTCGTCATCGAGCAGAAGGGCGGCGGCGTGCCGTTCTTCGGCGAGATCGCGGCCAAGTTCGAGTCGGGCAAGCTCCGTCGCGACCTGCCGGGCGAGATCGTCAAGGCGATGCGCATCCCGGCGTCGGCCGAGTTCTCGCGCGCCGAGGCCGACAAGCTCGAGGCGTACGTGAAGTCGATGGGCGCCAAGGGCCTCGCGCGCGCCAAGGTCGCCGAGGACGGGTCGTGGACGCAGTCGCCGCTCTCGAAGAGCGCGAGCAAGGAGTTCGTCGCCGCCGTCAACGCCGCGACCGGCGCCAAGACCGGCGACCTCCTGCTGTTCCAGTTCGGCCGCGAGGCGCTGGTGCAGACGGTGATGGCGAACCTCCGGGTGTACCTCGCCAAGAAGCTCGGGCTCATCCCGGAGATCGGCCACGGCGGGAAGTTCAACTTCCTCTGGGTCGTCGATCCGCCGCTGTTCGAGCTCGACGACGAGACGGGCAAGTGGGCCGCGGCTCACCACGCGTTCACCCGGCCGCAGGAGGGCTCGCTCGAGTTCCTGGAGAAGGATCCGGGCAAGGTCCTCTGTTACCGCTACGACCTCGTGCTCAATGGGTTCGAGATCGGCGGCGGGTCCATCCGACTCCACGACCCCGAGGTGCAGGCGCGCGTGTTCCGCGCGCTCGGCATCAGCGAGGAGGACGCGCGCGCCAAGTTCGGGTTCCTCCTCGACGCGCTCCAGCGCGGGGCACCGCCGCACGGCGGCATCGCGATCGGCATGGACCGCCTGACCATGTTGCTCTCCGGCACCGACAGCCTGCGTGACGTCATCCCGTGGCCGAAGTCGCAGAAGGGCACCGACCTGCTGACCGATGCGCCGACGCCGGTCACCAACGACCAGCTCGCCGAGGTGCACATCCGCATCGTCGCGCCGGAGAACCCGGGCTGACCGTGGCGGCGCCCTCGGTCGGGCATTTTCGCGCGTGGCCGCGGCGACCCGCGGACGCGCCGGTGCTGGTCCGCTCCGGGCGCAGCGAACGTCGCGCACGGTTGGTCAATGTCGGCCTCGGTGGTGCGTGTCTCCACCTCGAATCACCGCTCGACAAGGGGGCGCAGATCGAGGTCGTGCTGCACGCGCCCAACCGATGGGACCCGCTGGTGATGCCAGCGCGCGTCGCCTGGACCAAGGGCGCGCGCGCCGGCGTCGCGTTTCAGCCCACGCGCGCCGGCGACGCCTACGACTTGTTCGAGATGCTGGGCACACAAGTGTTCGACGGCTAGCGCTCCGGCTGACGCCGCGGGCAAAGCGAGTGTGATAGCTTCCGAGCCGGACATGGCGACCTCGGCAAAGGCGGCGGCCCGTCCCGCGACCGCGCGGACGACCAAGAAGGCCCCCGCGGCGGCGACGAAGACGTCCGCCAAGAAGGAGCCTCCCAAGAAGGAGGCCAGCCCGCGCGTCGTGAAGTCCGAGCCGTTCGAGCGCGAGGTCGTCGAGCGCCTGCGCGAAGAGGTGATGGCCTCGCTGCGTCGCAAGTCGCCGCACGAACGTCGGCTCGCCGGCGTGGCGCGGGCGCTCGCGGTGCACTCGCAGCTCTCTCGCGCGCTCCTCGCCGAAGCCGGTGACACGCTCGCGCAGAAGAAAGCCTTCGATCGCGAGCTGTTCCTCGCGGCGGTGCGCGGCCTCGGCGAGCTCGGCGATCGCCGCGCGATCGCTCTCGTGAAGGCCGGCGCCGAGCACGACGAGTCGGCCACCGCGGCGCTCTGCGCGGCGTCATGGCTCAGCGATCCGTCGCTCGCCGCGGTGCTCAACAAGGCGGCCACCCAGCGCTCCGCCCACATCGCGTTCACCGCCGAGCTCGCGCGCGTGATCCGCGGCGAGTCTCCCGGTGCGCACCTCCGCGGGCTCGCGCCGAAGATCAAGGAGTCGCATCGGATCTCCCTCTGCGCCGAGGTGCTGGTTCCGGTCGCGCGCATCCAGCGCGTGCCCCCCGGCGTGCAATACGCGCTCGAGGTGCTGCGCGACGCCGAGCGGCACCTCGGTCGCTGGCTGGTGATGGCCGAGGTCGCGGTGCACGGCGGCGACCTCAAGCCGATCCAAGAGGCGCGCGAGAAATCCAACGAGGGGCCCGGCGGCGCACGCGCGGCCTGGGCCTATGTCGCGTGGGCGCTCGATCATGGCTCGCAGCCCCCCGTCGCCCGGCCGACGACCGAGCTCGTCGCGCGCCTGTCCGACCGGCCGAGCGCCGATCGCGACACCAAGTTCCTGTTCCGCCTCGCCCAGGCCGGCGTGAAGAGCACCAAGCAGCTGCTCGAGACGTTCGCGCGCGAGCTGACCAAGGGCGAGGACGACGACGCCGTCCGCGCTGCGTCCTACCTCATCCGCGATCACCACCGCGAAGATCTGGTGGCGCCCATGATCGAGGTCGCCAAGACGGGGAAGCGCGACGAGCTGCGCGGCCTGGCCGTAGCGGCGCTCTGGGACGCGGGTCGGCGCGACCCGGCCCGCGAGCTCGCCAAGGAACTCATCGCCACCAAGGCGGGGCTCTTCTCCTCCGCGTGGGCAACCCTGGTGCTCCTCGCCGATGCCGGCCGCATCCACAGCAGTCACGCGCTCGCGCACGAGCCGGCGGTCCGCTGGATCCAGGCCGGCTGGCTGGAGTGACGGAAGCGCGAGGGCGCATGACGCGTTCCTCGCAGGTGGTACGGCTCGTCGCGGTCGTGACCGCGATCCTGGTCATGTTCGGCGTCCTGCCGGGAGCGCCGCTCGTCTTCGTCACGTTCGAGGACGCGACGATCGAGCCCGCGCCCGTCGACGTGCCCGACGCGGAGAGGCCGGGCGTCGCGACGGTGAAGGTGTTGACCATCGACGCCCAGCCGCTCGTCGGCGCGACGGTCCGCGCGCTCTTTGTCCGTGAGGGCGTGTTGTATCTCGCCGCTCGCGCGACGACCGGCGCCGACGGCGTCGTGAAGTTGGAGAAGCTGCCCATCGGCGCGCACTGGATCATCGCCGAGGCGCGCGGGCTCGCGCGGGCGAGCACGCAGCGCTTCATCGGTCCGGATCCGGTCGTGGTGGAGCTCCGACTGGGCCCGGAGCGTCCCTTCCTCGTCGACGTGCGGGACGAGCTGTCGCGTCCGATCGCCAACGCCGAGGTCGAGGTGAGGGGCGTCGACCCGCTGCCACGCGGCGCGCGCAGCGGAAAGGACGGTCTCGCGCGCGTCACCGCGATCGCCGCCGGACCGCTCCAGATCACCGCCCGCTCACCGGGCTACGACACGGTCACGGTGCATGCCTCCGCGACCGACACTCGGGTGAAGGTCGTGCTGCGCAAGCTCGGCGCGCTCACCATCTCGGTGGTCGATCGCGACGGCAAGGGCGTCGAGGGTGCCACCGTGACCATCGCGGGCGGCTTCCTCGCCGTGCCCCGCACCACCACCACCGACAAGACCGGCACCTCGAGGATCGCCGGGCTGACCGGCGGCAGCTACGACGTCCGCGCCACCAAGGGGATGCTCGTCTCCGCGATCGAGATCGGGGTCGCCCTCGCGCGCGGCGCCGACGGCGCGGTGCGTTTGGTGCTCGGCCCCGGGCGGATGATTCGCGCGAGGGTCGTCGACGACGCGGGCTCGCCGCTCGCGAAGGCGGAGGTCGTGCTCGCCGAGAGCGGCCTCTCGCCGTTCCCCTTTCAGGGCACCACCGACAGCAAGGGCGAGGTCTCGCTCGGGCCGATCGCACCCGGCGCCGCGGCCATCGCCGCTCGCGCCGACGGCTTCGTCCCTCGCGGGCCGATCGCGCTCGGCGCCGACGATCCGGTGGTGCTCGTGCTGCGTCGCGCGGCGACGCTCGTGGGCGACGTGCGCGACGGAAAGGGGTCGCCGATCGACGGCGCGACGATCGAGGTCGTCGGCACCGATGTCGACGGGCTGCCGGTCGACGCCAAGCCGTTGTCGCTGTCGTTCTCGGCCGCGCTGCTCGCGCGCTCGCAGACCGCGGGTCGCACGTTGCTCCCGATCGGCGAGCTCGGCGTCGTACCGGGGCCGGTCCCGCCCATCCCTCACGGCGCGATCGCCGTCGCCAAGGCCCCGGGGTCGGCCGATCCCTGGGTCACGCGCGCCGACGGTACCTTCCGCGCGACCCCCGTCCCGCCCGGTCGACTGCGGGCGATCGTCCGCCACCCGGCCTACGTCGAGGGGATCTCCGCGCCGGTGTCGGTCGAGCCGGGGGGCGAGGGCAAGGTCAGCGTCGTACTCCTCGCCGGCGGCCGGATCGTCGGTCGCGTGCGCGACGAGAAGGGGTTCGCGGTCGCGGGCGCGTACATCGAGATCGCCGCGCGCGCGGGCTCGGTGGCGCGTGGTGTCCGCACGGCCTCCGACGGCGCGTTCGTCCTCGCGGCGGTCCCCGGTGAGGTGTCGCTCGCGGTGTCGCCGCCGGACAAGCCGAACGAGGTCGCGCTCCGCGTCGACGTCGAGGTCCCCGAGGGCGGCACCAAGGAGCTCGAGCTCACGCTGCCCGCGCCGCGTGGGCCCACGAAGGTGCGCGTCCTCGACGACCGACGCTACCCGCTCAAGGGCGCGCAGGTCACCGTGTCCTCGCTCGATCCCAAGTCGCCGGTGAAGGCCACCGCGTTCTCCGACGAGCGTGGCGAGGCCGAGATTCCCCGCGTCGCCGGGCTGCGCGCGCAGCTCGAGGTGCAGGCGCCCGGGTTCGCGACCCACCGTGCGATCCACGACGCGCTGCCGGCGACCGTCGACGTCGAGCTCGCCCAGGGCATCGCGGTGCGCGGTGTGATCTATGCGCCGGGCGGCCGCGTCGGCTTCGCCGGCGCGACGATCTCGCTGATCGGCGAAGGGATCGTCCGGCGCACGGTGTCCGACGCGCAGGGCAAGTTCGTGTTCAAGGACGTCCCGCGCGGCGAGGCCTCGCTCGACGTGCGGGCGCCGGGCACCGCGGGCGCAAAGAAGAGCATCACCATCGCCCCAAAGGGGTCGCTGCCCGAGGTCGAGGTCGACCGCATCGAGCTCGGCGCAGCGGGCGTCGTCGAGGGCACGGTGGTCGACGAGAAGGGACGCGCGGTCGCCGGTGCGCGTGTGGCGAAAGATCGCGCGCCGACATACGTCCCGGCCAACGCGGCGCTATCGGGGGTCGCGCTGACCGACGCCAGCGGCAACTTCAAGCTGCTCGATGTTCCCGTCGGTGACATCGAGCTCGAGGCGTTTGCGGTTGACGTGGGCCGGGGCCGCGTCGAGCACGTGCGGGTCGACGAGGGGCGAACGACCCCGGGGATTCGCATCGTCGTGAAGCCGGTCGCGCCGTCGCTCGACTCGGAGCTCGCCCCCGGCGGCGTGGCGATCACGCTGGCCGAGGCCGAGGGCCATGTCCTGGTGGCCGCCGTCGCCCACGGCTCGGAGGCAGAGCGCGCGGGCTTCCTGGAAGGAGACGAAATCATCTCGGTCGATGGTCTGGTTACGACGACGATGGCTGCGGCACGCGCCCGTCTATCCGGCCCCCTCGGCGCCGATGTGATCGTGATCATCCGCCGCAAGGGAGCGGACCGATCGATCCGCGTACCGCGGGAGCCGACGAAGCGCTGAACACCTGTCGGAAAATCTTCCCCCGGACTGAAGTCCCGGGCACCGACGGCACCCTCGAGTCCTCCGGACTTCACCGATTCGCCGCGCCAGCGGGCCGCGTCGCCGCAGCGCCGACATCGCGTGGATCGGCACGAAAACATGGCGATTCGTCGGGCTCGAAGCGGCGCAACAACAAGGGCTCTCCCACGGCACAGCCCGGAGGGCTTCGCCTTCGCTGTCGGTGCCCCGGACTTCAGTCCGGGCGAGTTCCCGACCGCTCTTGATCAATCGGATCCCCTCCCCGGCCCCGGTCATTTTTTCTCGAAAGCTCCTTTCACTCGGAGCCGATGACAGTGATAACGTTCGCGCGCCGCCTCGCCCGAGCGAGGCAGCGTACGGGTGCAGGAGGCTTTTTCATGCGTCGCTCGCGTCTCCGATTGCTTGCACGTCTTGGTGTGATCGCGCCGATCAGCGCGGGCACCTTCCTTGTCGCGGCTGCGGCGTTCGCGCAGGGCGGGCCGCCGCTCCCGCCCGCACCCGCGCCTGCACCTGCGC
>JALHOE010000210.1 GCA_022843175.1 Deltaproteobacteria bacterium | reverse complement strand
GTGAACGTGTAGCGATCGCCTCCCGCGGTGCCGTCGTATCGACACGCGATCCACGCCCCCGTCGAGCGCTGAATCGAGAGCTCCGACCACTGATGTGCCGAGGCGCCGCTCGTCACCCTCACCTCGCTCGGGAGCGCGAACGTCAGCGCGGGGGACACCGCCTGATCGGCGTCGGTCCAGCGCGACGGCGAGTAGGTGCGCGAAGCGTTGAGCTCCACGCGCGTGCACTCGCCGGCGACGCGCTGCTTGCTCGACGCGGCGGCGTGGTCGTCGTGCGAACGGTGACAACCGACAACGAGCACTACGGCCGTGACGATCGCCGCCTGCCAGAGCACATCAACCGGGCGCAACGAACGCATCGACGACCTCGCTTCGGCCCTCGCACTGCGCGAGCGCTGATTCACGACGGGCTATCAGCTCCCGCTCCGAGTCAGCAACTGGCGATCCGACTGAATCGGAAACTTCGAACGCGGCGTAGGGTGGCTGGATCGCATCCCTCGATGCGACTCTCCGAGAATCACCGCGCGGTCGCGCGAGGGGGGCGCGGAAGGCATCACCCTCCCGGGGTGATGCTCATGACGATCGCGATGCGACGACCGGCGTCGCAATCGCGCCCGATCGGCTGGCGACGACCGGCGAGGACATCTTCGGCCTCAGATCTTCGCGCCCGCCGGGAGCAACACGACGGCGCTCGTGGGCGGGACGGTGATCTTGAGCGTGCCGCCGCTGACCTTGACCGCTTGGCCGCCCGCGTCGGGGAGGACGTCGACGAGGTCGACGTTGTCGACCGACACCTTCATCGCCGCGCCGCCGAGCTCGGTGGTGGAGGGGTGGCTCTTGTTGGTGTTGATGACGATGAGCGCGTAGCTGCCGTCGGGCGTCTTGCGCTCGAACGCGATGAGGCCCGCGTCGGGCTCGTCGGCCACGTGATCGGTGGTGTAGGTGAAGGCCATGGTGCCGCGGCGGATCGCCGGGACGGCCTTGCGGATGCGGTTGAGGCGCGAGATGCGGCGGAACGTCTCGCCGTTGGTCTTGTAGCCGGAGACCCAGAGATCTTCGCGGTTGGACGGGTCGTTGCCGCCGGCGAAGTCCTGCTCGGTGCCGTAGTAGATGCAGGGGATGCCGTCCTCGGTGAGGAGGAAGGCGAGCGCGTTGTGGAGGACGGCGCGCCCGTCGTCGCGGCCGGCGACGGCGGCCTGATAGAGGAAGCGGCCGACGTCGTGGTTGTCGAGGAAGTTGACGTGCACGTCGACCGGCGGGTGGCCGATGCCGTTGGCGGGCGGCTTGTCCGACCAGTTCTCGCGACGCTCGACCCAGCGCGCCTCGATCTTCTTGGTGGCGCCGCCGCCGATGAAGACGTCGCGGAAGACCTGGAAGTACTGGGGGAAGTCGAACAGCGTGTCGAGCTCGTCGTTGTAGGTGTAGCTGCCGACGAGCTTGTCGCGGCCGTCGAACACCTCGCCGAAGAGGAGGAACTTGTCCTTGCCGAGCGACTTCGCCTTGGCGCGCATGCGGCGCGAGAAGTCCTGCCAGAACTCGTGCTCCACGTGCTTCACGGTGTCGATGCGGAAGCCGTCGAGATCGGCGAGCTCGATCCACCGGCCGTAGGCGGCGGCCATCGCGTCGCGCACGTCTTGTCGCTCGGTGGCCACGTCCTTCAGGCCGCCGGGGAAGTCGCCGAACATCGTCTGCTCGTCGCCGTCGGGCGGCAGGTCGTAGTTCACGATGCGACCGCGCCGGTGATAGCCCTCGGGCCGCGCGAGGATCGCGGCCTCGGGGGTCTGCGGCGGGATGCGGTTGATGGTGGGATCCTGGAGGAAGATGATCGGCGCGGCGCCCGCGTTGCCGAGCGAGGTGAACGACTGCACGACCGGCGTCTCGTAGTCCGGGTCGTATTCGGTGATGTGGACCGTCTTGTCGAGCTTGGTCTTGATGCCGCCCTCGACGCTCTCGTCGGGCCGCCCGTTCTGGTTGATGTCGTAGAAGAACATCTGACCCATGTGGTTGGTCACGATGTCGAGCACGACCTTGATGTTCCGCGCGTGCGCCTTCTTCACGAAGTCGCGCAGCTCGCTCAGGTTGCCGAAGTGCGGGTTGAGGAGGAACGGGTCTTGTGTCCAGTAGCCGTGGTAGCTGTCGATCCCCGCGTCGGTCTCGACGTTGCGCACGATGGGCGAGATCCACAGCGCGGTGACGCCGAGCGCGGCGATGTAGTCGAGGCGATCGGCGAGGCCGCGCCAGTCGCCGCCGTGGTAGCGCGCGGGGTGCTGCTTGTTGACGCGGTAGTTGTTGCTCTGGTCGGCGTCGGCGAAGCGGTCGACGAGCACCTGATAGATGATCTCGTCCTTCCACTCGGATACGTGGTTCGACGCTTTGAACGAGGTGGAGACGTCTTCGTGCGACACGTCGACGCACGAGGTCATCGCGAGACCGGCCAACAGGGGGAGGAGGTACTTCTTCATGGTGCCGATCACCGGTACGAGGAGTTGAACCACCACTCGACCATCAGGCCGAGGTAGTGCTCGTTGCCACGACGCGCGAACTTGTCGTCCGGCGCGTAGCGCAGGCGGGCGCCCTGGTCGCGCGCGGTGTAGAGGTACACGAGGTTGAAGTGTGGCCGCGTGAACGAGCCGCGGCCAGCCGGCGTGAGGAAGGGCACGAAGCCGAACCGCCACGCCGACGCGCGCTCCGGCGTGCCGTCGTCGCGCACCGCGGCGCTGGCGAACGCCTGGTAGCTCGCCTCGCCCGAGATGCCGACGTGCTCGCCGAGCCACACCATGGGGCGCGCGACGACCGTGCCCTCGTTGAAGGTGTTGCGCGAGTAGGGGTTGCCCGACGCGTCCTTGAAGCCGCGGAAGTAGCCGCCGAGGAGCAGGCCGAAGATGCCCTTCTCGTAGTTGGCGGAGAGCGCGACGAGCGCCTCGCGCGCGCCGGCCGTGCTCTTCTCCGGGGAGAGCGCGCTCGGCACCGTCTTGTCGCCGTAGGCGGCGAGGCCGGTGGCGTAGCGGGCGAAGAGGTTGATGAAGACGTCGCGCTCGCCAGCGAAGAAGCCGACCTGGCCGCCGACGAGCGTGCCGTTCTCTGCCGGGAGATCTTCGCGGAGGTTGGACTCGTTGACCCGCACGCCGCGCGACATCGAGTGCTGCTCGCCGTAGAGCACGAACTTGAGGCCGGGGATCGCGCCCGTGCCCTCGCGGAGGAAGTGGAGGTGCTGCGCCTTGATGCTGGTGACCGTGCGCGGGCGGTCGAGCGTGACGACCTCGGTCGAGCCGAAGCCGCTCGGCGACAGCGAGGGCCGCGTCTGGAACGAGAAGGGATCCTTCGAGCGGCCGAGACCGACGGCGAGGGCGACGCTGGTGGCCGCCTCGCTGCTCGTGTCGAACGCCATGCGCACGCCGCCGCCGACCATGTTGAGGTTGTCGAGCGGCCAGAAGTTGAGGAGGTAGACGTCGTCGCCGCGGTACATCCGCGAGCCGATCCACGCGGAGAAGTTCTTGTGGAAGATGCCGCGGGTGTCGGCGTAGAGGTTGCGGACGGCGGTCTGCGCCTCGAACCGCCCCGTCTCGTGGAAGAGGGGGCCCGCGAAGGCGAGCGTGAACACCACGTTGGTGGAGACCGCGCCGAGCCCGTAGGTGGAGGGCCAGCGATCGCGCCGCTCGAGCTGGATCTCGGCGTACGTGGGGAGGTCGAGCCGGCTGCCGAACGCGACGATGTTCGCCTCGCGACCGCTGCCGCCGCGGAGATCGCTCGCGGCGCTCACGCGACCGTAGGAGCCGAACGAGAAGCCCTCGAGCGTGGTGGGCGTGGTGGCCGCGGCCTTCGACGGATACGAGGGCGACGACGGCGGCGGCGTGGTGCCGGGCGGCGTCGCGTCGGTGTCGGCGGCGAGCACGCGCGCGCTCGAGAGGAAGACGGCGAGGGCGACGAGCGCGCGGCCTGCGAACATCGGGGTCGCAGAGGGTCGCCGCGCAAGCAGGCGGGCGTCAACCCGGGCGTGACTCATCTTAGAGGCGCGTCCGCGCCGGCTGGAAAAGCGCGCGTTGGCGCGCTGCGTTAGCCGGGAGGTTCGCCGCGGTGGAGCCGTTCGTCGAGCTCGCGCGCGCCACTGCCCATGACCCTCACCACAACCGCACTCGGTCGTGCTGATGCCCGCACGGGCACTTCCCACGACGCCCGGAATCGTGAAGCGAATGTAGTAGAATGCGAGCGGCGAGGGGGGCACGGCCGTGAAGAGAGCTTTGATCGCGTTCGCGTTGGCCACGCTCGGCTGCGGTGCGACGGTGCAGATCGCCGACTCCCGTGGCGACGCGGACACCCAGCCCGATTCGCCGGCAGATGCGTCGACGGACACCCTCGTCACCGACGCGCCGCCCACGGGCTCCGGGGATCTGGGCGCGCCCTGCGCCAGCGACGGCGAGTGTCTCGCCGGATTCTGCCTCGTCGACATCGGCCGCTGCTCGCGCGCGTGCAAGGCGTCGGGCGCCTGTCCCAACTCGTCGAACTGGAGCTGCCTCGTCGTCCCCAAGTACGGCCCGATGTGCGTATGCGACGCGCTGTCGAAGACCGAGGTCGCGTGCAACGGCATCGACGACAACTGCGACGGCGTGATCGACGAGGGCTCGCCGACGTGCGGCACGAAGTGCGTCGACGTCAACACCGATCCGTCGAACTGCGGGAAGTGCGGCGTGGTGTGCGGCGACGGCAAGAGCTGCGTCGGCGGCGCGTGTACCTGCACCGCGGGGACGGCGTGCGGCGACGCGTGCGTCGACACCAAGAGCGATCCCAAGAACTGCGGCACGTGCGGCAAGGCGTGCGCGATGGGCGAGGCGTGCGTCGCCGGCGCGTGCACCAAGTCGGTCGCGCTCGACGTGACGCTCCTCCTCGACACCACGGGGTCGACGGCCGCGTCGCTGTCCACCGCGCTGCCCACGCTCAGGGACAAGCTGGCGACGCCGCTCCTCGCGATCACCGACACGCACGTCGGCGTCTCGCGTACCTGCGAGTTCCCCGACGCGCCGTATGGCAGCGCCGGCGACCGTCCGTTCACGGGCGTCGTTCAGCCGACGACCTCGAGCACCGAGGTGCTCGACGCCATCTCGAAGACCGTCGGCATGGGGGGCGGTGACGCGCCCGACGGAATGGTCGAAGCGCTCGGAACGCTCTCCGGCCTCGCCGCGCACCCCGCGAGCCTCGCGCTGACGTGCTCTCCCGGGCGCGTCTCCGGCGGATGCTGGCGAGCGTCGGCCAAGAAGATCGTCGTGCTCTTCACCGACGACATCTTTCACAACGGCCCCGACCCGCTGACGACGGGGCTCTACTCGCCCTACGCCGGCATCACGCCGGCGCCCGTGGACTGGCCCGCGGTGAAGAAGGCGATGCTCGACGCGAAGATCACGCTCCTCATCATCAACACGGCCGTCGACGCCAACGCCACCGCGCAGCACAAGAAGATGTTGAGCGAGCTCGGGCAGCCGGAGACCGATGTGTTCTTCGCCGGCACCAAGTCGGAGAACATTGGCATCGCGGTCGACGGAGTGATCGCCAGGATCAAGAGCATCAAGAGCGGCGGCTGACCCTCCGGCTGCGAGCAGGATCGGCGGCGCGGGGCGAACCCGGCACGCGGCACGGGATCGCGTAACGCCGGGCTCACGGCTTGGCCGCGGCCTCGAAGATCCGCGCGAACCCCTCGATCAGCTGCTCGTCGGAGTAGAGCAGTGGGTCGTCGAGGTTCTCGACCATGCCCTTCATGGTCAGGAGGCCGATCGCGGCGAGGTGCGCGAGGAACGCCATCAGCCTCGGCTCGACGCCCGCGCGCCCGCGCTTGCGTTTCCACTCCTCGGCGAGGAGCTTGGCTGCGCCGCCGAAGGCGAGGTCGTTGAGCGGGCGGATTCGCGCCAGCTGCTCTCGATCGACGCGGACCGCGCCCGGCCCCGCGACCTGCGCGTGGAGGTACATCAACCGGAAGTCGTCGAGACGCGACGCGTACGTCTGCACCGTCTCGCGGATGATCGCGCGGAGCGCGTCGCCGCCGTCTCCGGCGCGCGCGACCGCGTCGTGTACCGCCCGCGATTGCGCTTCGATAGCGCCGAAGCCGAGCTCGAAGAGGAGCGCGTCCTTCGAAGGGTAGTAGTAGTACAGCGCCGCCTTCGTCAGGCCGACCTCGCGGGCGACGGCGTCGAGCGTGGTCGCGGCGATGCCGTGCCGGAGGACCACGCGGCGAGCCGCGTCCACGATCTCCTCTCGCGACCGCTCGTGCCGCCGCTCGCGGCGCGCGACCCGAGGGGAGACCGCGGCGTCGGTGGAGCGCCCTCGACGCTGCTTCGGGGCCTTGGAGGTCCGTGCCACGCCACGAAATCTACCGAGAGTTGACAAATTCTACCAGAGGTCAGTTATCTTACCGACAGTCAAAGTTCGCTGGACCGAGGGAGCGCCCGCCATGAACCTGCTCACGCTGCAGAACCCGCTCCTCACCACGTACCTCGTCGCGGCCTCGATCATGGTCCTCAAGGCCGCGAGCATGTCGTGGCTGACGGTCTTGCGCATGATGCAGGTGAAGGGCGGCTATCGGTCGCCGGAAGACCTGAAGAAGACGCCGCTCAACCCGAGCCCGAGTCCAGAGCAGCTGCAGCCGAACGAGGCGGTAGAGCGGGTCCGGCGGATCCACATGAACGACCTGGAGAACGTCCCGTTCTTCCTCGCCGCGGGCTTCCTCTTCATCCTCACCGAGCCGTCGCTGCTGCTCGCGCGAGTGCTCCTCTACGGCTACGTCGCGACCAGGCTCCTGCACTTCGTCGCCTACTTCACGGCGCGCACGCACGACACGCGCGCGGCGCTCTGGACGCCGGGCTCGCTGATCATCCTCTTCATGGCGGGCAGGACGCTGGTCATCGCGCTCGGCCACTGACACGCGGCTCGTCGGGGGTCGGCCGAGAGCTCGCGGAGGTGACTTCACAAGCGCGATAGGTAGTCGCGAATCACGGTGCGCTCGCCCTCGCTCAGCGTGGGCCCGTGGCTGTCGAGGAGCGCGTCGAAGCCGTGGATCGAGCCGTCGTGCATCAGCGGCCCGCGACTGCCGACGCCCCGCAGCGAGGGCACGCGATAGGAGCCGGTCCCCCGATCGGCGGAGCGCGCCAGGGTTGGATCGGTGCCGACTTCGTCGGCGTCGATCAAGCCGCCCGACAGACCGGACCCTTCGTGACAGTCGCCGCACGCGCGCACGAACGCCGGCGGCGGCGGCGTCATCGGCAGCGCGTCCGCGAGGGACCATACGTACATCGCGAGGCCGAGCGCCAGCGCGCGCGGCGGTCTCTTCTGAAAGTTGCTGGAGGTGATGACCAGCGTCTCGATGCGCAGCGCGAGGCTATTGATGTCGTTCTGTTTGACCGCCCCGGAGTACTGCAAATAACGAAGGAAGCGCACCGGTCGTAGATCTGGAATCCGCGCTGGCTCCGTGCCGGCTTGCGTGGTGACGTCGAGGCGGCCGGGGCCCCACGAGTACGCGATGGCCCTGGCGCTCGCCGGTGCGTGGGGATACTTCTCCATCAGCATCGCGCCGACGTCGAGCTCGAGGTTGGGCGCGCCGACCACACCCCGATACGAATGGCAGGTCGCGCAGGTGAACGGCGGCTGCGACACGTATCGCTGAAAGGCCTGCTTGCCGAGCGCGAGGAGCGACGCGTTGTCGAGCGTGGTGGGAATCGCGAGGCCGCCGTCATCCTCGGGGAGGGCGTTCCACTCCTCGTAGCGCGCGAGGCGGAGCCGGCCATACGCGGTCTCGTTGGTGACGGACGCGCGCAGCGCCGCGAGGCGAAAGTCGGCGTCGTGCACAAAACGGGGCGCCGTCTCTCCCCGACACGAGAGCAGCGCGACGCACAGCGCCCATCGCTTCATCCCTCGCACATCCCGTAGCCGCAGACCCAATGCTTCTTCTCGGGTGACCAGGCGCAATAGCCGCCCGGTTGCGTGGTGCATTCGCTGTCGTCGATGCACTCGTCGGCGGGCGCGTGACAGTACCAGCCAATCACGCCGAAGAAGCTCCCGCAGGCGACGCTCCCGGTGGGCGAGCAATACCCGGCGTCACCGCAGTCGGCGTCGACCGCGCAGTTGCCGGGCTTGCAGAACCAACCGCTCTTGCCCTGCTCCTGGCAGGTGCACACGCCCGATTGGCAGTCGCTGTCCTTATAACAATTGTCGTAGGTGCAATTGCCCGCGCTGCAGCGACCGTTCGGCTTCTCCTTGCAGTCGCTCTTCGAGGTGCACGGCGGTCCGGGCGGGGTAGGGGCTTGGGGCTTGAAGGTGGTCGTCGTCTTCGGCGGGGTATCGGCCGCGCTGCAGTCCTCGTGTGTGTCGCGGTGATGTTTCGGCGCCTTGCTCTTGATGGGGGCGATCTTCTTCTTCGGCTTGGAGCCGTCGTGGGTGACCGTCTCGCCCTCCTTCCTGCACGCGCACGCGCCGAGGAGGCCGAGGCTGACGAGGAGAGCGGCGCCGATGGCTTTCATCCCTTGCACACTCCATAGCCGCAGACCCAATGCTTCTTCGCCTCCGAGAACGCGCAGAAGCCGTTCGGCTGCGTCGTGCACTCGTCGTCGTTGGAGCACTCGTCCGCGGGCTTGTGACAATACCAGCCGACCACGCCGAGGAACGCGCCGCAGCCCTCGTGCCAGCTCGGCGAGCAGAAGCCGTTGGCGCCGCAGTCCGAGTCGATCGCGCAGTCACCCCGCATGCAGCGATAGCCGACCTTGCCTTCTTGCTCGCAGGAGCAGAGGGCTCCCTTGCAGTCCGCGTCGTCGTAGCACTCGTCGTAGGTGCAGTTGCCTCCGCTGCAGCGCCCGTTCGCGAGCTCCTTGCAGTCGGCTCTGGTGGTGCACGGGCCGCCCTGCTCGGGCAGCTTTCGTTTGAAGGGGGCCTTCCCGGTCGTGGGCGAGTCGGCCCTGCTGCAGCTCACGTGCTTCTCGCGGTGCTTCTTCGGGCCCTTCGCCAGCGCGGACGTGGGCTCGGCGGGAGCAGGCTTCTTCTTCGTGGGCGGACCGTCGGCGACCGCGACGTCGGGTGACTTGCATGCGCTCGCGATCCCGAGGGCCATCGCCAGGATCGAGGCCGCAAAGAGGACACGCATGCCGCCATCCTACTCGCGACGGGCTCCCGTATCCGCTGCCCTGCCGCAACGACGAACCCCGGCGGGTTCCATCGGCATCGGACGCTCGCCGTTCCGCACCCACGCACCCGGAGACTCCCATGCCCACGATGAAGGCCGTTCAGGTTACGAAGGCGAATGCGCCGTTCGAAGTCGTCGAGCGCGACGTGCCGGCGCCCGCCGATGGCGAGGTTCGCATCAAGGTCGAAGCCTGCGGCGTGTGCCACAGCGACGCCTTCGTGCGCGCCGGCGCGCTGCCGGGGCTCGTGTTGCCACGCGTCCCGGGCCACGAGATCGCGGGGCGCATCGACGCCGTCGGCGCACGTGTCACGGCCTGGAAGGTGGGAGACCGCGTGGGCGTCGGCTGGCACGGCGGGCACTGCTTTCAGTGCGACGCGTGCCGCCGTGGGCTCTTCATCAACTGCGAGAAGGCGCGCATCACCGGAGCGACGCACGACGGTGGCTACGCCGAGTACGCGGTCGTGCCGGCGGAGTCGCTCGCTCGAATCCCCGAGGGGCTCGACGCCGTCGACGCGGGACCGCTGCTCTGCGCGGGCGTCACGACGTACAACGCCCTCCGCAACAGCGGCGCACGTCCCGGTGACACCGTCGCCGTCCAGGGGATCGGCGGACTCGGTCACCTCGCGCTGCAGTACGCGGTGAAGATGGGCTTCCGCACGGTCGCGGTCTCGAGCGGCCCCGACAAAGAGGAGCTCGCGCGGCAGCTCGGCGCGCACGACTACGTCGACACGAAGGCCACGCCGGCGGCGGAAGGCCTGCAGAAGCTCGGCGGCGCCGACGTGCTGCTCGCGACCGCGCCGCACGCCGCCGCGATCTCGGCGACCATCAACGGGCTCAAGCGCCGCGGAAAGCTCCTCATCGTCGCCGCGCCGCACGAGCCCCTCGCCGTGAGCGCGCTCTCGCTCCTGAGCGGGCGCAGCGTGGCCGGGTGGCCGAGCGGCAGCGCGATCGACTCGGAGGACACGATGGCGTTCAGCGTGCTCGCCGGCATCAAGCCGCGCACCGAGGTGTTCGCGCTCGAACGCGCCGAGGAGGCGTTCGCGAGGGTGATGGAGAACCGCGTGCGCTTCCGAGCCGTGCTGAAACCCTGAGCGGCGGCGCGCCCGCGGTCACTTCACCTCGTCGGCGCCCGGATCGCGTGGCGTGCTCCGCGGGTCGCCGTCGAGGTCCTCGTCGCACACGCCCGCCGCGACCTCGCTCGCGCCGGCGACGCTCGTCTTCAGGTGATGGTCGCCGGCCGCGACGAAGGTCGCCGCGGTGGCGGTCGAGACGTTGCCCGCGCTCGTTGCCTTCGCGCCGCCGCCACGATCCTTGAGCGCATGGCTCGTCAGGTTGTTGGTGATGGCGACGTCGGTCTTTCCGAAGCGCCACTCGATGGACGAGGACAGCGGCGCCCTCGTCGAGAACACGGTGTTGTGCACCACCACGGCGCCGCACGCTTCCTCGAGCGCGATACCGGTGTCGAACGAGGCCGCGCTCGCGAAGAGAGCAGCGTCGTTCGCGTAGACGAAGTTGTTCCGCACGACGCCGCCGAAGTGCCCGACCCTCGTCGCTCCCCCGCACGGGTTGTCGCTGTAGGTGCGCCCGTCGGTGCCCTCGCCGAGGCCGAGACCAATCCCGCGTGCACAGTCGCGGATGATGTTTCGCTCGACGATCGAGTCGCGGCTCCCGGTCCAGATATGGATGCCGTGCTCGCTGAGACCGGCGGCGCAGAAGAACCCGACGATCTCGTTGTCGCTGGCGCGCCAACCGCGGGCGCGGTGGATGTCGATCCCGCCGGTGTAACAGTTGTTGCGAACCCTGGTGCGTCCCTCGGCGGTGAGCTCGATCTTCGAGCAGGAGATCGTGCCCTCGTCGGTGAAGTGGCCGGTGGTGTCGGCGTTGACCTTGATGCCCTGCTCGCCGGGGTCGAGCACGTGGACGTTGTGGATGCGGGCGCCGCGGGTGCTCGCGCCCATGCCGGGGACCACGTGGAGCGGGTGGTTGTACGCGCGCCTCACCGTGAGATCGGCGACCGTGACGTTGTCGGCGCTGATGAGGATCGAGTCGCCGGCGGCGGTCGAGTAGTTCGAGTCGAGGATCACCTTCGAACGATCGCCGCTCTTCCCCCTGAGCGTGACGCCCTTGGTGCGCATCTGGATCGTCTTGCCGGCGAGGTTGTAGGTGCCGTCGGGGAGGACGATGGTTTCGCCCTCCTTCGCGTCGTAGACCGTCTGCACGAGCTTCGCGGGGTCGGTGACCTCGACGACCGAGCCGGTCACAGGGAGCGGAGCGCACCGCGCGGCCGGGGGCACCGTGGTGTCGGTCGGCGTCGTGTCCGTGGGCGCCGTGGTGTCGGTCGGCGCGACGTCCGAGGTCCCCGAGTCGACGAGGCCGTCGGCCTCTACCGCGCTGTCGCTGTTCGCCTCGGGGGTCGAGGCGCTGCTTCCACATCCGAGGAGGAGGGCGACGAACAGGACGCGCATGCCCTCAGTATCGCATTGGATCGTTCGCGTGCTCGAACCCGCCCTGACTGCGCTCCAATTGACGTGTCAGCGCGCGAACTCCAGCACGAAGGATTCGCCGGCCATGACCAAGAGTTTCGAACCCGAGAACCGAACGCAATACGGACGACCGCCGATGGTGGACGCGCTCGACGACCAAGTCCCGTCGATGCTGCCGCCACCTGTGGTGGTCTTCACTCCGCAGTGAATCGCGTATCCCCAATCGAGCGTCGTTCCGGACGTCGCGCTGACGACCCACGACGCCTGTTTGCTAACGACCGTGGCCTGCTTGGTGTCCGAGCACGCACCCCCGTGGCATGCGCCGACCAGACGCCAAGTTCCCTCGGGGTTGCCGCCGCACGCGCTCGAGCACGTCCCGCCCGTCACGTTTCGTTCGCTGCAGAGGTCGAGGGCGCACAGTCCGCTGCAGCAGGTGCGCCCTCGGCAGTCGCCCACGCACGGCTCGCTCGGCGGCCCGCACGCGTTTCCCGTCGCGATGCACACCGCGCCGTCCTCGGCTGCGGCGTCTTTGCTCGGTGCGCCGTCGTAGCTCGCTTCGGCCACGGCGTCCTCGATCTGCGGGGGCGCGCCGCCCGAGCTGCATCCAGCGACCACGACGACGAGAGTCCATGCGGATCGGAACGCAGCGCTCATCATGCACCTATCGAAGCAACAGCCTGCCACAACTTCCAAGCGCTTGTGCGAAGCACAACCTCGGACCTCGACTGCGGTCTCTCTCGCGAGCGCGCGCACCCCGGCGCAGCGCATCTTCCACGAACGCGTCAGCGTATCGCGCGCACCTCGGCCTCGGCGAAGAGGCGGCGGGTGTCGTCCAGGTCCCACGGGCGCTCGGAGAGCGTCTCGTGCTCCCATTCGCTCCGGGGCTTGGGCGGCGCGAAGAAGTCGCCGCCATAGACGTGGAGGGCGCGCGTCCACTTGCCGATCGGGTTGGTCACCGAGTGGATGATGTCGACCCCGAGCGTGCCCACCTCTCCGGCGCCGAGCGAACGCGCGCCGGCCGCTTCGATGCTCGCCTCGGTGCGGCGCCAGAAGACGTTGTCCTCGCGACCCGACAGCAGCCCGACCACGCTCCACATGTTGTGGTTGTGCGGCTTGAAGCACATCCACGGCGGCCACGCGAAATCGAGCACGGTCAGCTCGGGCGAGCGGAACAGCGTCAGCAGGCCTCCGTGCTCGCGATCACCGAGGGCGGCCAGCACCGGAGCGCGCTCGGCGACGGTGGCGAGGACCAGCTCACGGACGGCTCGCTCGGCGTCGTTGCCCGCGATCGCTCGGCGGCACGCGTCGAGAAAGCCCTCGAGCTCGAAGCGCATGTTCGAAGGGTAGCGCGCGGCGCGCGGTCGGCGATGGAGCTCTGTGCTTGCCCTCGGTGTCGTCGTCACGTGCGCGCGAGCGAAGCGCGCTAGCGAACGGTTCCCGGCGCGACGCGCGGCGTTGGCGGAGCGGCGCTCGGTGCGGGAGGCGGGTGCCGCGCCGACGCGTCGCGCTCGCGCTCGTTGGAGCCGCGGGTGTTTTGTGCGTGCGCCGCCGTGGGCTGCGCTGCCAAGCCCATGCACAGGAGACCGACCAGAGCCGCGAGAGTCCGAGCCACTCTCCGAGAACCCGCGAGCGGCCGATTTGTTCCCGGCGATGCAATCCTGCTGGTTCAGGAGGCTCCAGCGCGTCGCTCGGCGAGCGTCGCGAGGAACCCGCGGACGGCGCGGTGGACGACCTCGGGGGCCTCGATCGGCGCGAGGTGCGTGCAGTCGTCGACGACGAAGGTGCTGCAGCGCTCGAGCTCGCGCTCGACCTCGCGCGCGTGCGACACGGTGGCGAGCTGATCGTGCGCACCGATGATCTGCAGCGTCGGCGCGTGCACCCGCGGGAGAAGCTCGCGCGCGGAGTGCGTGACGTAGGAGCTCGCGATGGAGGCCATCATCCGCACATCGAGGCGGCGAAGGTTCTCCGCGAGCGCGACCACCGGCTCTCGCGGGGTCGAGCGCGCGAGGCCGCCGAAGAGCGAGCCGACGCGCACCATCCACTCCGGATGCACGACGGTGTCGCGGACGAGGCGCGAAACGGCGTGCGCGCGGCCCGCGAGCGCGAGCAACGGAGGGGCCACGCGGCTCGCGACGCGGGACATGCGCGGGTCGCCGATGCCCCACACGGTGCCGCACAAGAGCACGACGGCGTCGACCTTCGTGCCGGCCCGGGCGGCGAGCTCGAGGGCGACGCGCACGCCCATGCTGTGGCCGACCAGGATGACGGGCTCGGAGATCGTGGCCAGCACCGTGGCGGCGTCGGAGACCAGCGTCGTCAGCGTGACCGCCGAGGGATCCGCCGGGTCGGCGCTCTCGCCGTGGCCGCGGTAGTCGAAGGCGACGACGCGGTGATCGGCGGCGAACTGCTCCATCCACGGGCCGTAGTAGTGTGTCGAGCAATACAGCCCATTGCACAGGAGCATCGCGCGCTCGCCGCGGCCGGTCTCTTCGATGTGCAGTCGCAACCCGTCCGGCGTGCGTGCCGTTCGCTTCGTCGTCATCCGCCTCCTCCAACACTGTAGCATCCGCGAGGGCTGGCCCCTCGCGCGCGCGAGCGTACGGCGGAGCTTCCAGAGCTACACTGCCAGCGTGCTCCGAACGCTTGCCTCGATCGCGGTCATCGCCGCCGGCTGCGGCGGACGTGTGGAAGCCGAGGTCGCGAGCGCTCCCGTGGAGGACACGCGACTCGAGCCTCCCGCGGACTCCGCGGTCGTGGAGGCGACGATGGAGGACGCGACGCTCGAGGACGCGAGCGAGCTTCCGAGCGATTCCGACTCCCCCGACACCGCGTTCGAGAAGGTGGCCACGCCCGTCATCAAGCCCGGCAGCGGCGAGCACACCTGTCCGCTGCCGCCGATTGAGATCACGACGGCGACGCCCGGCGCGCGCATCTACTACACCTGGGATTACCTGCGCATCCCAGCGGATCCGACGATCGCGAGCGCACACTACGTCGGCTCGTTTGCCATTCAGCGCACCGCGGTCGTAAAGGCGCGCGCCTTTCGCGATGGGTTCGAAGCGAGCGACGTGGCCACGGTGAAGTACGTCGTCGACCGCCGGGCGGAGGCGCCCACGGCTCCGATGATCTCGCCGGGCACGGGCACGTACTCGTCCGATCCGACGGTGACCCTCTCGAGCTCGCCCGGCGCGACCATCTGTTACGTGCTCGGGAGTGACCTCTACACCATGTGTGAGGACGGGAGGTGCGCCGGTTCCGCGTCCCTCTACAGCGCTCCGTTCGTCGTGACGCCGAAGGTCCCGTACGGCACGACGGTCACCGCCCGGGCGTGTTTCGTGTGCAGCGGCCCGTCGCCGCCGACCACGGTGATCTATCGAAGGTAGTGGCCTCCCCGAAGACCTCAGTCGTGCGCTTCGGGTTCCACCAACAGGATGCGCATGGGGGAGCTCTTCGCGCTGCACCCCCACGTGCTCACCGTTCCATCGGTGTGGAGCGCCAGCGGGCACGAACCCCCCTCCGCTCCGCCGATCGCGATGGCAGTCACGTTCGCTAGGCCCGGAACCATGGTTGGCGCGCTCGCAGCGGCTCCGGGCCGGCCGAGCAGGCCCCCGCTGTTGTCGCCGAAGCAGTACACCTCGCCCCCGCGCACCGCGCACGTGGCCCAGTCGTACGGCAGCGAGCGGGTCGAGCTCTACGTGGTCTCCCGGGTGCGCGACCGGTCGCATGGGTGGGCCCTCGAGCAAGCGCGCGTATCCTCGGTCGGATGAGGCACCTCGCCCCCCTCGTCCTCGTCGCGTGCGGGCCGGCCGCGGCAATCCCGCCGGCGCCGCACATCACGCC
>JALHOE010000209.1 GCA_022843175.1 Deltaproteobacteria bacterium | reverse complement strand
CAGCCGACGCCCGTCGGGCTCAAGCCCCAGTCGCCGCCCGCGGCGCTGCGGCCCCAGCCCACGCCGATGGCGCTCAAGCCGCGTCCGACGCCTCCGCCGCTGCCGCCGCCGTCGCGTCCGCCGCCCATGTTCCCGCCGCCGGCCCCGCAGATCACGGAGCTCCCGCGCTTCGACGACTCCTCGCGGACGCGCGTCGACATCGACGACTCGGGCGACGTGCTCGTGAGCACCGGCGAATACGTCGCGACCGACAACCCGACGATCCAGAGCAGCAAGGACCGCGATCTCGAGTCGGTGCCGCGACTGCCCACGGCTCCGCCGCGCGACAACGCGCCCGAGCCCGTGGTGGCGTCGACCAACACCGGCCGGCTTCGCGCGCTCAAGGCGCAATCGGTCACGCTCGGCGAGCCCCAGCGTGACGAGCGCCTCAGCACGCGTCCGGTGCGGCCCACGCCGGCCCCGGGCGGGGTGCGCGAGGGCGATGGCGATGGCGACGGGTGGGAGACCAAGCGTGTGCTTGGCGCCCTCGAGCGCGCCGGTGTCTACGAGAAGGACGCCGCGGCTTCGTCGCCGGCGCAGTGGGCGCGGAGCCGCGACATCGCCCGCCCGAAACGGCGCGGCGGCTGGCTCTATGGCGTGCTCGCCGTGCTGGTGATCGGCGGTATCGGCGGGGCGATCTACGGCGGCCGCGCCTACAAAGAGAAGCAGCGTCTCGAGGCCGACGCCGCCACCCTGCGCGCCGAGACCGATGTCCGCAAGGGCAACCTCGAAGCGCTCGTCAACGCCGAGAAGGATCTCGGCCGCGCGTTCGAGCTCGACTCGCGGACGCTGCGCGGCGCGCGGGTGTGGCTGCAGGACCGCGTTCTCCGGTCGTACGTCTGGCCGAGCGAGGAGCGGCGCGAGGGAGGCCTCGCCTCCGCCATCGAGCGCGCGAAGACCGTGGGGCTACCCGAGACCGACCTCGCCTTCGCGCGCATCGCGCTCGCGCTCTCGAGCGACGACACGCCCTCGGCCGCCGCGCTCGCGAAGACGCTCGATCCCGGCGCCGCGAAGGACAAGAACGACGCGTGGCGGGAGTTGACGGTCGGCTGGGTGCTCGAGCGCGCGGGCGATGCGCGCGCGGCCGATCGCTACTCGCACGCCGTGCAGCTCGATCCCGAGCTCGTGCCCGCGCGGCTCTCGCTCGCGAAGCTCGCGGCCCTCGCGGGGGACGGCGAGCGCGTCGAGAGCCTCACCAAGGACTTCGCCGGAGAGCTCACGGCCACCCGCCAGGATCTCTTGGCGCTGGCCGCGTTCATCAAGAGCGGCAAGCCCGACAAGGGCGGCGCCGCCGAGCTGCGTCGCCCGGCCGGCTTCGGCTGGATCGCGCCCGCGCTCGTGGTCGCGGACCCGAGCGCCACGATCGAGGTGCGCCGCAAAGAAGCTGGCCGCGCCGTGGGGCTCGCACGCGACCCCGGCGACCTCACGCGGATCGGTCGCTTCGCCGCCGCGGCCGGCGACGAAGCCACTGCGTCCCGCGCGGCGCTGCGCGCCCTCGAGGCGAGCCCCATCTTCCCGCCCGCCCGTGCGCTCGGCGCGCGGCTCGCGCTCTCGGTCGGTCGCCCCGACGACGCGGCGCGCGCGCTCGAAGGCGTCATCGCGGAGGGCGATCCCGAGCTCGCCGCGCTGCGGGCGTGGCTCGCCTACGAGCGCGGTGACCTCAACCAGGTGCAGCACGCGCTCGAGGAGCCGACGGTCGCCGGCGGCGCCCTCGACCGCGCCGATCTCCAGCCGATCGTGAGGCCGCTGCGCTTCGCGCTCGCCAAGCGCAACGCGCTCTCGCTCGGCGCCAAGGACAAGCTCGAGCTCGAGGCGCTCGCGGCGCTGGGGGAGCTCGGTCCCCTGGTCGCGTTCGACGTCGCGGTCGGTGCGCTCGAGCTCACGGCGGCCGAGGCGATCGGCAAGAAGTGGACGGAGGACGCGGGCCAGCGTCCCGCGCGTGCGCTTCGGCTGGCGCGACTCGCCCGCCTGCAGGGCCGCGCCGAGGAGGCCGAGAAGATGTCCCGCATCGCGGTCGAGCAGGCGACGGTCACGCCCGCTGCGCTGATCGAGCGGGTGCTCGTCCTCGGCGGCGTGGGCAAGGGCGCCGACGCCCTCGCGCTGCTCACGCGCTATCCGCTGCTCGCGGTCGAGGAGCAGCCCTGGCTCCGCGCGTGGGCGACGGCGCAAGCGGGCAAGATGGCTGACGCCAAGAAGCAGGTCGAGGCGCTCAAGGAGCCCGACAAGAAGGCGCCGTGGGGTGTGCGCCGCGACGCGCTGCTCGCCCTCGCGGCGACCAACGACAAGCGCGCGAAGAACTACGCCAAGGAGCTCGCGAAGGAGCGCGCCAACGACCCCGATGTCCGCGCCATCGGCCGCGCGCTCGGCGTGTTCACGGACTAGGCGATCCGGCTGCGGCTGGGCGCGTCCAGGCGCTCGCTGACGCGCGCGCCTATCTGACAGGCGCGCGCGTCAGCGAGCGCCTATCTGAGCAGGCGCGCGCGTCAGCGAGCGCCTATCTGAGCAGGCGCGCGCGTCAGCGAGCGCCTAACCGGGAGCAGACTAGTTGCGGGGCTCGGACTTGAACATGGGCGGCCACACCGGGCCGAGTCCGAGGCGCTCGCGGCGGGCGCGGTCCCAGCGGGCGACGCGCACGCCGACGAAGAGGGCGAAGCACGCGAGGGCGACGCCCGCGAAGATGTCGATCATGTAGTGCCAGCGGAGGAACATCGTCGAGATGATGATGTTCGCGCTCGCGAAGGCCAGCACGTGCCACGTGTACTTGAACGGCAGGCGGTGGCGATGGCGGTAGGAGAACAGCGCGATGAAGAGCGGCGCCGCGGTGTGGTGCGACGGGAACACGTCCTTCTGCGCGCCGCCGGCGGCGACAGAACGGTTCACCAGATCCATGAACGTGCCGCTCGGCAGCGCGTGCGCGTACTCGCTCGCGAGGTGCTTGAACGGGCCGTAGGCGGGCACGACGAAGTAGAGCGCATGGCCCACGCAGAACAGCGTGAGGATTCCCATCGCGAACTCGGAGAGGAACTCGTCGTTCTTCGCGCCGAACAGGATCGGGAAGACGTGACCGGCGACGATGAGGAAGTAGAGGAAATAGAAGAACGCGAACCACTCGGTCGTCACGGGGGTGACGAAGCGGTCCCACGCGAGCGACGGCTCGTAGTGGAAGACGCGGAGGTCGAACTCGTAGAGCTGCTGGTCGAGCGACCACGGCACCGCGGCGGGCAACAGGTAGCGGAGCCCGAAGTACGAGTACTGGAACGCGCCGTAGGACACGACGCGCGTGGCGAAGCCGCGGAGGAACGTGTTTCCGATGAGCCCACCACGCACCGCCGTCACGGTGGACAGGTGGATGGCGAGGCTCGTCGTCGTCCAGGTGATGCACCACTGGCGGTATGGGCCGCTCGAGAAGTACGCCAGCAGGCAGAGCCACACGAGGTAGACGAGGATGAGCCACTCGTAGGCGGCGGCGTTGCGCACCACGGTCGCGACGAGCGACGACCCCGCACGGGGGGTATCCGGCGCCGCGGTGCGTACCTGGCTACGCATCATTTCGGGTTGGTGCGAACTGCGATTCGCATACATGGCTGGCGTCGTTACCTCTGACCCTCACCATTCGGCTTCGCAGTCGTTCCTACCATAGGGACGCCATCGGAACTGCATGGTCATATCGTCGGAGGACCGCAAGGGTCGTGTGAGCGCAGCCATTGCAGAACGTGCGCCAACAGCGAGTGAGGGGGACATGAGTGGCGATCTGATCGCGGTGACCGAAGCGGCGTATCGATTCGAGGCCGATGACCGCGCATGGCTGAGCGGTCTCCTCCACGCGGCGCGCGGCTCGCTGGATGCGGGCTTCGGGGTGCTCGGCTATTTCCTCGACGCAGGCGATCTCTCCGACGTGCGTGTCAGCTCACCGGTCGTGGTGGGGCCGCCCGCCGGGAGCGAGGCGATCGTCGCGCAGATCCTGGAGGCTCTGCGGTTGCCTGCACCCGATCAGCGCGAGCTCGGCCTTCTTCAACCTCCCGAGACGGCCGAGGAGCTCTACGCGCGTTCACACACGGTTGTGACCGCCAGTCAGGTGACCGGCGCCGCCGCCTGGGCGGCGATCCCGGGGGTGCAGCGGTGGCTGCATCCGCTCGGGATACACGATCTGGTCGTGATCAAGACCGTCGATCTCGACCGCCGCGGCTTCGTGCTCGCGGCGCCGGTCGCCCGGGTCATCACCCCCGACGCCGAGCTGGTGACGCAATGGGCGCGCGTCGCCGCACATATGGCGGCCGGTGATCGAGTCCGGCGCGCGATGATCCGCGCACGGGTTTCGTCGCCGCTCGAGGGCGCCGAGGCGGTCCTCCGCCCCGACGGCCAGTTCGAGCGCGTAGAGGGCGCGGCGCGAGAACCGGGCGGGCGCGCCGCGCTCCGAGCGATGGCCCTCGCCATCGAGAAGGCGCGTGGCCCGATGCGGAGCGACTCCGGCGGCGCGCTCTCGCTCTGGACCGCGCTCGTCGAGGGCCGGTGGACGCTCCTCGAGCACTTCGATCGTGGGGGTCGCCGCTACCTCGTCGCGCGTCGCAACGAGCCCCGCGTTCGAGGCACGCTGGCGCTCTCATCGCGTGAGGAGCAGGTCGCGGGGTACGCAGCGATCGGTCACCCGGTGAAGCTCATCGCCTATGAGCTCGGGCTCTCCTCGTCGACGGTGTCCGAGCATCTCGCTTCGGCGATGCAGAAGCTCGGGCTCGACAACCGCGCCGAGCTCGCGCGCTTGTGGGCGGGCGCGAGCAGGATGCCGATGGCCGACGCGTCGGACCTCGGCGACGGGCTCGAGGATCTCGCGGTCGCTGCCGCGGACGTCGAGGACAACATCGCCGACCCGAAGCTGACGGAGACCGAGCGCGGCATCGTCGCGCAGGTCCTCCGCGGCGAGACCAACGCCGCGATCGCGACTGCGCGTGGCACCTCGCCGCGCACGGTGGCCAACCAGATCGCGCGCATCTTCAAGAAGCTCGGCGTCGGCTCGCGCGCCGAGCTCGCTGCGTACATCGCCGGAACGCGCTCCGATCAGCGGGATTCGTCGAACTGATCGTCGGGGATGACGAGTCGCTCGACGCGCTCTCCGCGCTCGAGCGCGGCGACGATCTCGGGCACGTCCGCGACGGTGACCCGCCCGTAGAAGTAGTGGTCGGGCTCGACGGCGACGGTGGGCCCGAGGTGGCACACGTCGAGGCAGCTCGCGGTGCACGGACGTACGCCCAGCTTGAGCATGCCGCGTTTGCCGAGCTCCTCTTTGAGCGCGGTGTGGACCGCCTCGGCGCCCGACGCCGCGCACGAGCCCTTGGGATGACCGTCGGCGCGACGGTTGTTGCACACGAACAGATAGCGCTGCCTTTTGGCCATCTCTCAGCTCCGAGCTGCCGCCGGAGCCGGCGGTGGGGTGTGCGAGTTGCGTTCGAAGAGAATACGGAGACCGTCGAGGGTGAGGTCGTCGTCGACCTCTTCGATCGTGGTGCTCGCCGGCGCGATCAGCCGCGCGAGCCCGCCGGTCGCGAGCACGCGGACCGAGTGCGCGAGCTCGGCGCGCAGCCGCGCGACGAGGCCGTCGACGAGGGCGACGTAGCCGTAGAACAGGCCGGACTGCATCGCGTGCAGCGTGTTCTTGCCGATCGCCCGCGGGGGCTGGCTCACCTCGACGCGCGGCAGCTTCGCGGCGCGGGCGAAGAGCGCGTCGGCGCTGATTTGCACGCCGGGGCAGATGACCCCGCCGATGTACTCGCCCTTCGGGGACACGACGTCGAACGTCGTGGCGGTGCCGAAGTCGACGACGATGACGCCGAGCTCGGGCGCCGTGCGCGAGACCCGCTCGTGGGCGGCGACCGCGTTGACGATGCGGTCGGCGCCGACCTCGCGGGGGTTGTCCATGAGGATGGCGACGCCGGTCTTCATGCCGGGGCCGACCACCATCGGGTCGATGCCGAACGCGCGGCGCACCAGCTCGACGATGGTGTCGGTGAGCGTCGGCACGACGCTGGCCACGATCGCCGCGGTGATGCTTCGGGCGTCGATGCTGTGCAGGTGGAGCAGGCTGCGGACGAACACCGCGTATTCGTCGGCCGTGCGGTTGCGGGCGCTCTCGATGCGGAACTGGTGGAGCAGCTGCTGCCGACCGATCTCGAAGAGCCCGATCGTTACGTTGGTGTTGCCGACGTCGATCGCGAGGAGCACGGGCCTCTCGTAGCACATTGTGCCGTCGGTCCACACCCGCTACGCAGTCCCGATGCGGGTGTTCATCATCGGCGTAGCCGGCGCGGGCATGGCCCCGCTCGCCGCGCTCCTCTGCAAGGCCGGGCACGCCGTGCGCGGGTCCGACGTCGCGTTCGATCCCCCGATGGGTCCGCGCTTGCGCGAGTGGGGCGTCGAGACGGTGACCGGCACCGATCCCGCGCTCCTCGACTGGGCGCCGGATCTGGTCGTCGTCGGCAACGTGTGTCGGCGCGACCATCCGCTCGCGGTCGCCGCCGAGGCGAGGGGGCTCCGTCGCGTGTCGCTGCCCACGGCCCTGCGGGAGCTCGTGTTCCCCGGTCGCCCGGTGGTCGCGATCGCCGGCACCCACGGCAAAACGACCACCACCGCCATGGTCGCGAAGATCCTCGAGGACGCGGGCCTCGAGCCCGGGTTCCTGGTCGGCGGCATCCCGCTCGGCGGCGAGCCGTTCGCGCTCGGGCGCGCCGCGCGTTCGCTCACGTCCCGGTCCGCGCACGCCCCGTTCGTGATCGAGGGCGACGAGTACGACTCGGCGTTCTTCGAGAAGCAGCCGAAGGTGTGGGGCTACGCGCCGCAGATGGCGATCCTCACCTCGATCGAGCACGACCACGTCGACATCTACCCCGACGAGGACAGCTACCTCGCCGCGTTTCGTGGGCTGTGCGAGCGCCTCCCCGAGAATGGGCTGCTCGTCGCCAACGCCGCCGACGCTCGCGTGCGCAAGATCGTCGCCGGCTCGAACATGACGGCGCGCGTGGTCTGGTACGCGGGACACGATCTCAGCGGCCGGCCGTTCCCCGGCGGCGACGTGGGCGACGAGCTGCCGATCTGGACCGCCCACGAGGTCGGCCTCACCGGCGACGGTGACGTGCTCCAGCGCTTCGACCTCTTCGTCGGCCCGACCAGCGTCGGTCGCTACGGCGTCGGCATCTTCGGCACGCACAACGTGGCCAACACCGTCGCGGCGATCGCGCTCGCGGTCGAGGGCTTCGGGCTCCCGGTGCGCGAGGTCGCGATGCGGCTCGCCAACGTGCGCGGCGTGAAGCGGCGCCTCGAGCGCCTGCTCGACGCGCCGATCACCGTCTACGACGATTTCGCCCACCACCCGACCGCGGTCGAGACGACGCTCCGGGCCGCGCGCGCCCGTCACCGCAGCGCGCGCCTCGTCGCGCTCTACGAGCCGCGGAGCGCCACCGCGTGTCGCGCCATGCACCAAGAGGCGTACGCGAGCGCGTTCGTGCCGGCCGACGTCGTCGTCCTCGCGCCGCTCGGTCGGAGCCTCCCCGAGCACGAGCGCCTCGATCTGCCGCGCCTCGCCGGGGAGCTCCGCGCGCGCGGGCGCACCGTGCTCACGCCCGCGAGCCTGGATGAGCTCCTCGCCGAGACCCGCGCCCTGGTGCGGCCGGGCGACGTGGTCGTGAGCATGTCCAACGGCGCGTTCGGCGGCGTGCCCCACAAGCTGGCCGAGGCGCTCTCCCGATGAACGAGCAAGCCCTCCTCGATCTCGCGCGCGACGCGGCGTGGGCCGGCGGCGCCATCGTCGAGAAACACGCGCGCCACGTCACCGGGAAGCGTGTCGCGTTCGACGAGAAGGGTTCGTCGATCGATCTCGTCACCGCGGTCGATCGCGACAGCGAGCACGCCATCGTCGCCGTGCTCCGACGGAGCGGCATCGCGATCGTGGCCGAGGAGAGCGGCGGCAAGGCGGCCGATGCCGTGTGGTATGTCGACCCGCTCGACGGCACCACCAACTACGCGCACGGCCACCCGTTCTGCGCGATCTCGATCGCGCTCGTCGTCGACGGCCATCCGCGCCTCGGCGTGGTGCACGCGCCGATGCTCGGGGTGCTGTTCAGCGGTCTGTCGAGCGGCGGCGCCACGCGGCGCGATCTCTTCCGCGGTCTCGAGCACCCCTTGCGGGTCTCGTCGGTCGGAGCGCTCGGGGCGGCGCTCGGCGCCACGGGGTTCCCCTACGACCGGCGCACCTCCGAGGACAACAACTTCGCCGCGTTCGCCGCGGTCACCAAGCAGTCGCACGGCGTGCTCCGGTGCGGCAGCGCGGCGCTCGATCTCTCGCTCGTCGCCGACGGCACCTACGACGTCTACTGGGAGCGCAAGCTCAACCCGTGGGACCTCGCGGCGGGCGCCGCGCTCATCCTGTCGGCGGGCGGAACGATCAGCGATCCGTGGGGCGGACCGTTCGTCCCCGAGCGCGGGGCGATCGCCGCGAGCAACGGCGCGCTCCACCCCGCGCTGCTCGAGGCCATCGCCCCCCACCAGCCGGAGCGCGGATGATCCGCGCGCCGTTCCGCGTGGGCTCGGCGGCGGCGATCACCGGAGCGCTCGCCGCCGGACTGGTCGCCGAGGAGCAGCTGCGCGCGGTCAGCGCCGAGCGCCGCGATCGCTACGTGCGGGCGTGGGCCAGCGGGATGCTCCGCGCGTTCGGCGTCGACGTCCACGTCGAGGGCTCGCTCGTCACCGCGGGCAGGCCGCACCTCGTGGTCGCCAACCACCGGTCGACGATTGATATTTTTATTATGCTCTCGCTCTTCGGCGGCCACCTCCTCGCGCGCGGCGACATGGAGGCCTGGCCGGCGGTCGGGTGGATGGCGCAGAAGGCGGGGACGCTGTTCGTCGACCGCAGCGACGCGGGGAGCGGTGGCGCCGCCATCCGGCGGATCACCGAGCACCTCAAGCGCGGCCGCACGATCGGCGTCTTCGCCGAGGGCACCACGTTCGACGACGACGAGGTGCGCCCGTTCCACGCGGGCGCGTTCATGGCGATCGCCCGCGTGCGCGGCGAGGTCACCCCGGTGGGGATCGCCTACGAGGACCGCGCGGCCCACTACCGGGACGAGCCGATCGGCGAGCACTTCAAGCGCGTGCTCGCCGCGCCCCGCACCCGCGTCGCGGTGACGATCGCGCCGGCGCTCCCCGCCGAGGGCCCGATCACCGCGATCCGCGACCGCACGCACGAGGCGGTGCAGTCGCTGGTCCACCGCTCCCGCGCCCGGTTCTAGTAGCGCGCTTGCAGGGTCGCGCCGAAGCCGAAGAAGGTCGATGACTGGAAGGTGCGGATGCCGACGGTGCCCTCGGTCGGATCGCGGGTGACGATCGTCGCGTCGGGGTCGTGGACGACCTGCAGCCACCCGACGGCGGCGAAGATGTCGGAGAGATCCCAGCGGAGCGAGAGGCGCCCCTGGAAGATCGGCTTGCGCTTGGCGCCGATGGGGAGAATCGACACGTTGCCCTGGTTGCGAATGACGACCGTGCGCTCCGCGGAGGCGTTGCCGACGGTGCTCTCGGCGCTGAACGTCGCCGGCAGCTGCATGCCGCCGCCGAGGCCGGGGCGGAGGTGGAGCTTGTCGAAGTAGTAGTCGACCGAGCCGGCGAAGAAGAGCTCCTGCTGTTGCTTGGTGCGCGCGGTGTCGAGCGCCTCGAAGGGCACGAACGACGGCACGTTGCGGAGCACGAACGGGAGATCGCGGTAGATCGCCGCGAGGCCCACGCGCGCGTAGCCCGCCTTGATCACACCCTGGATCGCGGCCGCGCGCGCGCCCTGGATCTTGGTCGCGCCGGTCTTGCCGGGATCGGGGTCGTGGAGGTTCTGGTTGATCTGCGAGGCCTCGAGCGCGACCGAGTAAGCGAACTCGCCGGGACGATACGTCTCCGGCTTGAACAGCATCATCGGGGCGGACGGGTCGTTTCGATACAGCAAGAAGTCGATCGACTGCGGCGTCGGCATGTCCTTGTGGAACACGAGGCGACTGCTCGCGCCGTAGCTGAAGACGCGCGGCGCCTGGCGATCGGTCTCGGGCGGCGGACGCAGATCGGGGAACTCGAAGCGACCCTGCTGGAAGTAGCCGGCGCCGGCGTCGAAATGGACGAGCGAGCCGAGGTCGGCGCCGAGGCCGCCGAGGAAGCCGTAGTTGGTCTCGGCGACGCGCACGACCTCGACCTCGTTGCCCGAGCCGCCGGGACGGAGGTTGGTCTGCGGCTGAACGATCGACGCGGTCTTGAAGCCGCCGAACAGGTAGAAGCCGGGGCCGTCGTACTGGATCTTCAAGCCCGGCGACGAGCCGACGATGCGCGGGAAGATCGACTCGTTGCGCTGCGCGTTCGTGCCGCCCCACGAGATCTCGTAGAGGTAGCCGAGGCGGAAGCGGTCGGTGTCGAGGGGGAAGAACACCATCGACAGGCCGTACTTGGCGTTCAGCGTGTGGTTCTCGCTCGTCTTGTAGAAGAGGCGGAGGTAGCTGCCGCTGTCGTAGAGCGCCTGGTTGACGTTGTTGTTGTTCGCCGCCAGCGCCTGCATGTCGAAGCGGAGGACGAGCGCCGCCTCGGTGTCGAGGTTCGGAATGAACCCCGGCATCTTCCGGTACATCACCAGGTGGGTGAGGTTCTCGCGGCCGGTGAAGCGGGAGTTGAGGTTGTCGAAGAAGAGGCGGTAGCCGGGGCGCTCGCCGATGCTCGGCAGCGGCGACAGCGGCTGCGTGGCGCCGGTGCGGTGGAGCACGTCGTCGTCACCGAACGTCCAGGTGAGGCGCGTGTCCATGAAGTCGCCCTTGTTGCCCTTGGAGGCGGCGACGTTGGCGATCGCCTGCTCGGGCGCGACCGTGTTCGGCTTCTCGTTGATGACGACGACCTTGCCGGGAGCGGGCGCCTTGCCGGCCTCGTCGCCGGGCTGGGTGCCCGTCGGCGTGCCGACGGAGGTGCCGCTGATGACGCCGGACGACGCACCGGCGGGACCCACCGTGTTGTCGGACGGGGCCTTCGGGCCGATCGGCTCGGCCGGCGCCTGAGCGCGACCGAGGGTGGCGTACGCGAGGATCGCGAGCGGAAACGACGCTGCGATGAGGAGGGAGCGTTTCATCAGTTGTGGCCTTCGTCGTCTTCACCGGTGCGATTGCGCAGACAAGCAGTCTTCACGTCCTTGATGTTCGTGGACCCGAAGGGAATGACGTCGTCGAGGCAGCGCGGCTCGATCTTGTACGGCGGCTGCGGCCCCACGAAGTTGGTGAGCACGCCGCGGACCTCGGCGAGCTTGTTCGGACCGACGAACTCCTGAATGTCGAAGCCGGGGAGCGCGCCCGGCTCGAGGAACAGCGTGCCGTCGCCCGGCGCGAACTTGATCTTCACCTGACCGAACGAGCGGAAGTTGTTCCACTCGGTGCAGTCCGGATCGAGCGTGCAGCGGTCGTTGCACAGCCGCTCGACCTCGGAGAAGCCGCCGCGGTTGCGGTTGAAGCCGACGATGCCGTCGTTGTTGAGATCGCAGTCGGACTTGCCGTCGGCCGGGGTCGGGTTTCCGTCGACCACGGGGACCTTGCCGGCGCCGAAGTGCGTGCCGACCGTGGGGTTCTTGACGGTGACGAGCGACGCCTCGAGCGCCTCGACCTGCTCGACGATGTTGGAGAACTTGCCGTCGATCTGCGTGAAGTCCGGCACCAGGCACGGGCCGCTGCGGGCCTCGTCGCGCCACTCGATGAGCGTCCAGCCGGGCGTGCCGAGCTGCGTGCCGCCGAAGAAGTCGGCCACGTTGCCCGAGAGACGCACCAGCCGGTCGCACATGCGGACGCGGTAGGGCGTGCTGAAGTTGAAGATGAAGAGCGAGTTGGAGCTGCGGGTGGGCTCGTCGATGTCGGTGACGAACATGCCCTGGTTGGTCACCGCGGTGACGATCAGCCGGCGGGACGCGGCCTCGAGATCGACCTGCTTCGCGAGGAAGGGCGACGCGGTGCCGAGCTGCACGTCGCGGATCGTGGGGTTGGAGAAGAAGATGGGGTCCGACGTGCCGAACCCGGCCTCGAACGGCGCCTCGGAGTCGTCGTTGAGGAAGAGGCAGGACGGGTCGTGGGGGAAGTCGGCGTAGCCGTTCTTGTCGTTGTCCTTGCCGTCGGCGCAGGCCGCGACCTTGCCCTTGGGGGCGGGGACGAACCCGACGTCCTCGACCACGACGCGCGTGTCGCCGTAGGCGCCGATGACCTTGAGCTTGATGCCCTTGGCCTCGCCGTTGGTGAAGTGGACGTTGGGGCCCTCGACGTTCGGGTCGTTCGCGCCCGCCGGGCCGCTGCTCGAGACGACCTGGCCGGACGGCGCGAACGTGACGCGCGCCCATGCGTTGGCGCCGGTGAAGCGCGTGCGGGTGCTGCCGTCCGGGTTGCGAACCCGGAGGTCGACCGTGAGCTCGTACGCGGAGCTCTGATCGAACGTGATCGGGAGCCGCTTGTCGCGCGCGTTGGGCGGGACCGACACGAGCTTGATCTCGATGTCGAGCGGCTTGTCCGGGAGCGCGTTCTTGCCGCCGCAGCTCGTGGCGACGGTCGCGAACGCGGCGAGGATCCATGCGCGGTTCATCATCGCCCCAACATCACCTGGCGGTTGTCGACCTTCGCGCCGATGTTCCCGTCGACGCAGGCGAGCAGCTTGCACTGCTCACCCGCCATCTGGCAGGCCTCGAGGCGACACTTGTCCTTGCCGGCGGCGCCGGCCTGGTCGCAGTCCTCGCTGTCGTGGAACGCGGCGACGTCGTCGCGGCAGTCCATCAGCACGCAGCGGCCGGCGCTGCCGCAGGCCTGCGTGGGCTTGGTGCGGCAGCTGAGCGGCGTGATCGCGCTCGAGACGGCCGGCTCGACCGCCTCGGGGCACGCGCACACGTAGTCGCCGAGGCCGGCGCAGTCCTTGTCGCTGGAGCAGGTGAGCAGCCCGCCGGCGGTGCCGGGCGCGCCGGTTTGCCAGCCGCACGGCTTGCCGATGCGGACGAAGTCGGTGACCGCGTCGCGCTGCTGGATGCGGGTGTTGAACTGGGTGGTGTTGCGCTGGAGGACGCGGAAGCCCGAGCCGCCGGAGGCGAGGTAGTCGGACGTGGCGAGCTCGTAGCTGCCGTTGCGCGCGAGCGGGTTGCGACAGCGCCCGATCGTCTTGTCGCAGGAGTTCTCGGCCTTCTTCGGGTCGGGATCGCAGTCGGAGTTCTGCTTGCAGACCTGGTTGGTGTAGCCGATGAACAGCTGCTGGATGCACGCGTCGGTCGCGGCGGGGAGGTCCGGGCGGAGCGCGGGATCGCAGCCGCCGCAGTTGTAGACGGCGAAGGCGCCGGCGATCTGCACCTGCGAGGTGCAGCCGCGGAGCTTGCTGCGGCGCGCGATGAAGTCGAAGAGCTCGAGGATCTCGCCGCCCGACAGCTGCATCTTGGCGATCGCGTTGTCGAACGGAAAGACGTTGAAGAGGTTCTCGAGGGTGACCGGACCCCGCGGCAGGTCGGCGCGGATGCCGGTGGTGTTGGTCAACGAGAAGTCGGTCTGGACGCCGAGGCGCAGCCACATCGACGTGGCGACGAGGTTGCCGAGCTGCGAGTCGCCGCCGTTGGGCGAGACGCGGCGCACCTCGGCCGGCGCATAGCCGACCAGGAGATCGAGGTTGCCGACGTCCTTGAGCGCGAACTTGTACGGCTCGAGCATCTGCGCCATGCGCCGGTCTTCCGCGACGTCGTTGTCGATCGGGAAGATCTCCATGTTGTGGGCGAGGACCTCGAACCCGTTGACCGGGTCGTAGAAGTCGGGCTTGCCCATGGCGTCGTTGACGGACTGCGCGTTGTCGGTGACGTCGACGTCGAGCCGGCCGACGAACTTGGCGAACGCGCCGGAGTGCATCATCAGCACGCGTCGCGGCTTGCAGAAGCGGCGGGTGATCTGGCCCTTGTCGTTCGGGATCTCGACGAAGCCCTGCTCCTGCTCGATGCCGCCGCAGTCGAAGACCTGCTTGGGCGGCGACACCACGATGTGGTTGTGGCCGCCGAGCACGACGTCGATGCCCTCGGTCTGCTGGATCATCTGCTCGTCGCCCTCGAGACCGAGGTGGGTGACGAACACGACGAGATCGGACTGCGGCCGGACGAAATCGATCCAGAACTGGGCGATGTCCCGGGTCTTGAAGGGCAGGATGCCGAGGCGGTTGGGCTGCTCGTAGATCGACGAGAGCGTCGAGAGGTTGCCCATGCCGACCACCGCGACGCGGAGGCCGCGCACGTTGAGGATGGTGTAGGGGCGGAGCACCGAGTTGATCGGCGAGTTGCCCGAGAACGACGGGTCCTCGGTCCAGTAGTTGGCGGCGAGCACCGGGAACGTCGCCCACTTCTGGATCTGGGTGGCGACGGTGATGACGCCGCGGTCGAACTCGTGGTTGGCGATCGACATCGCGTCGACGCCCATCTCGGACAGCGAGCGAATCTCGGCCTCGCCGTTGAAGTAGTTGAAGATCGGCGCGCCCTGGAAGATGTCGCCGCCGTCGATGTGGAGCGAGCGGTCGGCCCGCGCGCGCTCGCGACGGACGACGTGCGCCATGCGCGCCACGCCCCCGTACGGCCCCTTGCCGAGCTGCATGCCGGCGTTCCGGTCGGGGAGCAGCGGCGTGTACTGGTAGGGGAAGAGCCGGCTGTGGATGTCCGACGTGTGAATGAACGTCAGACGCACGCGCTGGTTGTGCAGGTCGATCCGCTCACCCTCGGTGGGGAGGCAGGACGACGAGACGCTCGGGACGATGAGACCGGCGGCGAGCGCAGCGGCCTTCGCAGTTTTTCGGATCCACGACCACATCGGGGGGCGGCGAAGCTAGCACGAATCGCCGAACTTCCAGTAGCTTCCGCGGATCTCCATGTCCGGTCGGCTCGGTCGTCGTCTCAAGGTGCTCGCTGGCGACGACCGCGTCGTGGTCCCCCGCCGCCGGTTCTTCACGGTGGGGACGGCGAGCACCATCGAGCCCTACGGCGAGGTGCTGCCGCTCCTGTCGCATGTGCACGACGATCTCGCGCGTTTCGTGCTGTCGACCGCCCCGAGCTCGTCGTGGGGTCGGATCACCCCGCCGCCCCTCGTCTTCACCCTGCCGCACCGCATCGTCGCGCCCCACGACGGGATCTTCCTGGTCACCGGCGAGGGACAGGATCGAGACGAGCGCAACCCGCAGGGCGAGGGGCGACTCCACGTGGTCCACCTCGGCCAGCGCGGGCCCCTGTGGAGCGGGCCCGCGAAGCCCCTCATCTACCGGCTCGACGCGGCGCAGAAGTGAGCGCTAGGTCGCGAGGAAGGTCGCGACGCCGAGCATCGCGGCGAACGCGAAGGCGAGCGAGCCGCGCAGCATCACCACCAGCGCGCGACGCCGGCGCGACTCGGCCAGCGCCGCGGCGAGGGTGAGGATG
>JALHOE010000208.1 GCA_022843175.1 Deltaproteobacteria bacterium | reverse complement strand
ACGCGCGCGCCTGTCCGATCTCGATAGGCGCGCGCGTGAGCGAGCGCCTGGACGCACCTCATCCTACGGGCACGAATCGGCGTCGACGCAGAGCGCGGCGCCCCCGGCCGCGAGCGGCGGGCAGCAGCGGCGGCCGCCGCACGCGCAGGGACAGGTCGTGCAGAACGGCGCGGGGTCGAAGTTCTCGCACTTTCCTGACACGCACACCTCGTCGGCGCCGCAGGTCTGACCGCAGTCGCCGCAGTTGGTCGCGCTCTTGCGGGTGTCGACGCACGCGCCGTTGCAGAGGCGGAGACCGCCCATGCACATCGTCCCCTTCACGCACGCGCCCGCGGTGCAGATCTCGCCCGTCGCGCACGCCTTGCCGCACGCGCCACAGTTCATGGCGCTCGCGGAGGTGTCGACGCAGGTCGTCCCGCACTTGGTGAGGCCGGGCTTGCAGGCGCACGCGCCGGCGATGCACGCCTCGCGGTCGCCGCACGCCCTGCCGCAGTCGCCGCAGTTGTCGAAGTCGTTCTGCACGTCGGTGCACCGGCCGCCGCACAGCTTGGCGGTCGCCGGACAGCTGCACTTGCTGTCGATGCACGCGGCAGTCGCGTCGGGACACGCCGCGCCGCACGCGCCGCAGTGACGCGGATCCTTGGTGGTGTCGACGCAGTTTCCGCCGCACGTCGTCCCGCTCGAGCAACTGCACACGCCCGACACGCACTTCTGCAGGGCGTTGCAGCTGCGGGTGCAGGTGCCGCACGCGTTGTTGTCCGACGAGAGGTCGCGACACACGCCGCCGCAGTTCACCATCGTGCCGGGACACGCGCCGTCGGCGGCGGCGATCACGTCGGCGGCCGGGGCGTCGGCGCCGGTCGCCGTGTCGGTGGCTGTGCCGTCGGGGCCGGGACCGCCGGTGTCCGTCGCCACGGATGAGTCGGTGGCGCCGCTGCCGTCGGTGCTCGCATCGAGGTCGATGTTGTCGGGCGGGACCTCGGAGGAGCCGCTGCAACCCAGCAGCACGATGCAGAGACAGGCGGCGATTCTCGATGAATTCATGCGTGACCTCCCGAAGCGAAGCGGACTCCACACGGCAGTACCGCGTGCCGCGTCGAATCAGGCAGGGGGTTGCGTCATCGACGACGCGCCGCAGCGCGCCACGAAATGGAGGCGCCAAGAGACAGAAGTTGTCCGGCGTCTCATATTTACGAGAGCTTGGAGAGGCCTCAGCAGTCTGGAGGTCACAGAAGTGCGCAGTGTTTGGTGGCTCGTTGCAGCGTCGTTGGCTTGCGTCGCTCCGTCGACGCGAGAGGAGCCGACGCCGGTCGAAGTCGACGCCGCGACCCCGGTGGTCGACGCCTCTCTCGACGCCGACGCGGACGACGACGATGACGAGGAGAGCGCGCCGGTCGACGCGGGCCCGGTCTCGTGCCCTGCCGACATGGTGCTCGTCGAGGGGCGCTACTGCCCCGATGTCATGCACATCTGCAAGCGCTGGGTCGACCCTCCGGGCCGGTTTCGCGAGTTCCGCTGCGCCGAGTACGCGCCGTCGGTGTGCAAGTCGAAGCACCGCCGCCGCATGCGCTTCTGCATCGACCGCGACGAGTGGACCGCGCCCGGCGACGCCGTGCCAACGGTGCACTTCTCGTGGACGACCGCGAAGAAGAAGTGCGAGTCGTTCGGCAAGCGTCTCTGCCTCGAGTCCGAGTGGCAGTTCGCCTGCGAGGGCGAGGACATGCGCCCGTACCCCTACGGGTTCACTCGCGACGCGACGGCCTGCAACATCGATCGCGAGAACATCATGGGCAAGAAGGAGCCCGTCGACTACCGAGAGCCCGCCGGCTCCCACCCCCAGTGCGTGTCGCCCTTCGGCGTGCGCGACATGAGCGGCAACATCGAGGAGTGGGCGACGATCGACGGCGCCACCACCAAGGGCTCCCGCTCCACGATGAAGGGCGCGTGGTGGCTGCCGGGGCGCAACCACTGCCGGGCCCGCACGCTCGGGCACGGCGAGATCTACTCCGGTCCGCAAATCGGCGTCCGTTGCTGCATGAACGCAAAGTAGGGGTGCTGCCCAGAGGCAGCTTTTGCTCAGCCGTGATCGCGGGTAAGACCGCTCCCTCGCTCGTCACCGGGCGAGCTGGAGCAGAGCAGACCGTTGTCGCAGTGCCGTTCACTCCTCGCAGTCGCACTCCTCGCAGCCCTCTGCGGGTGTCGAGACAAGGAGTACGCGCAGCCGGCGCTCGAGATGCAGCCGCACGCCCGGGTCGTCGAGGCGCCCGCGAGGCAGGTCGAGCCGCCGCCGCCGCCGCCGAGCGCGTGCCCTGCGGCCATGACGCTGGTCGACGGCGAGCACTGTCCGGTCGTCGAGCACAAGTGTCTGCGCTGGCTCGACCCGCCCGGTAAGTGGCGCAACTTCCGCTGCGCCGAATACAGCAAAGAGGTCACGTGCCGCGCGCCGCGCGTGCACAAGCGCTTCTGCATCGACACCGACGAGGCCGGCGCCACCCCCGCCGATCCGCGCCCCGCCAATCACGTGAGCTACAAGATGGCGAACGCGGCGTGCGCCGCCCGCGGCGCGCGCCTCTGCACCGAGTCGGAGTTCGAGTTCGCGTGCGAGGGCGAGGAGATGCGCCCCTATCCCTACGGCTTCAAGCGCGACGCCACGGCGTGCAACGTCGACCGCGAGGACGTCGTCACGCCGAACAAGAAGGCCATCTACGACCTCCGTCGCAAGGTCGGCGAGGACAGCCAGTGCGTGTCGCCGTTCGGCGTGAAGAACCTCGCGGGCAACGTCGAGGAGTGGACGACCCGCGACCGGCACGAGCTCCACACCAAGACCACCCTCTTGAAGGGCTCGTGGTGGCTGAAGGGCAAGCACAATTGCCGCGCCACCAACGGCGGCCACGACGACTGGTACCAGGGCACCGAGACCGGCTACCGCTGCTGCGCCGACGCGAAGCAATAGCTGCTGCGGGTCAGCTCGGGCGCACGATCCGATCGAGCTCCGCGCGCGCGAGGCGCTCGCCGACCGCGTCGTCCTTCTTGCGGTAGTCGGCGATCGCGCGCTGCAGCTCGGCGATGGCGTCGTCGCGCAGGTCGAGCTGCACGTAGCCGCGCGCGAGGTGCAGGCGGACGGCGGTGCGCGAGGGGTCGAGCTTCACGACCGTGGACCACACCGCGACGGCCTTGAGGGGAAAGCCGCGCTCGACGTAGAGCGTCGCGACGCGGTCGTAGCAGTCGGCGGCCTCGCGGAGGCGGTTCTCCTTGGTGAGGAGATCGCCGAGCTTCATGAGGTAGCGCGATGCGTCCGGCGAGACGGCCGCGAGCCGGAGGAGCTCCTCGATCTCGGCGTCGCGCTTCGACACGCCGAAGAGGTTAGCACCTCGGGAACCGGCGACGACTGCCACGACTAGGCACCAGAGTTCACCGCGCCTACGCTGCCGGTCGCTCATGGCCGCCACGCAGACGATTCACCTCGATCGCTACGCCCCCGATGCCCGCGCGCTCGTTGCCGGGGCTCAACAACTCGCCGACGAACGGCAGCACGTCGAGGTCGAGCCGATCCATTTGCTGCACCGCGCGGTCGACCGCGACCGCGGCGTCGCCGAGGTCTTCCGCCGCGCCGGCGCCGACCCGGTCGACGTGCTCGCCGAGGCCGACTCGGCGCTGCGTCGCATGACGAAATCGGGCAAGGGCGAGGCCTACCTCGCGCCCTCGTTCATCGAGCTGCTCTCGCGTGCCGAGCGCGAGGCCGAGAAGGAGAAGCGGCCCGAGGTCGCCACCGACAACCTCCTCAACGCGCTCTCGCAGGAGATCCGCGGGGCTGCCGGCGCGGTGCTCCAGGCGCTGCAGATCGGTCCCGGTTCGCTCCGCGCGCACCTCTCCGCGCTCAAGACGGTGCCGCGCGATCAGCCGCCGGTCGGCAACGCGCCGCCCAACGCGAACGAGCTCCTCGCGCGCTCCACGACCGACCTCGTCGAGGCCGCGCGCAAGGGTGAGTTCGATCCGGTGATCGGCCGCGACGTCGAGGTGCGCCGCGTGCTCCAGATCCTCGAGCGCCGCGCCAAGAACCACCCGTTGCTCGTCGGCGAGCCGGGCGTCGGCAAGACGGCGATCGTCCGCGCGCTCGCCCAGCGGATCGCCGCGGGCGACGCCCCGCGCCACCTGCAGGGCGCGAAGCTGCTCCAGCTCGATCTCGGCGGCGTCATCGCGGGAGCCAAGCTCCGCGGCGAGATCGAGGAGCGCCTCCGCGCGGTGCTCCTCGCGCTGCGCACCGGCGACGGGCACGAGTCGATCCTGTTCATCGAGGACCTCGCCGCGCTCTTCGGCTCGGGGCCGGGGCCGGGCGGCGTCGGCGAGCTCCTCAAGCCCACGCTGATGAAGGGCGATCTGCGCCTGCTCGCCACCGTGTCGACCGAGGGCCTGCGCCGCATCCAGGAGAAGGACGCCGGCGTGCTGCGCCGATTGACGGTTGTCGAGATCGACGCGCCCGACGTCGAGCGCGCGCAGGCCATCGTGCGCGGCGTCGCCCTGCGCTACGAGAAGCACCACGACGTACAGATCGGCGAGGGCGCCATTCGCGCGAGCGTCGTGCTCGCCAAGCGCTACGTGCAGGACCGCGCGCTCCCCGACAGCGCGCTCGACCTGCTCGACGAGGCCTCCGCCCGCAAGCGCGTCGAGCTCGAGGGGCTCCCCGCCGACGTCGACCGCAAGCTGCGCAAGCTCGACGAGCTCAAGGCGCAGATGGCAGCGCTCGCCAACGACGAGGACCGCCTCTCGAAGCAGACGTTCGCGAAGCTCGAGGAGCAGGTCAAAGCGCTCGAGCCCGAGGTCGCGTCGGCGCGCGCCCACATGACTTCGCGCCGGGGCGCCGTCGCCGCCGCCGAGGCCATCCGCACCGAGCTCAAACAGAAAGAGCAGGAGCTCGAGGACGCCAAGAAGAACAGCCAGTACGCGAAGCTCGGCGAGCTCGAGCACGTGGTGCTCCCCGACATCCGCCGCCGCCTCGCCGCCGCCGAAGAGGCGTTCAAGCGCGAGGCGGGGCCCGTGCTGTCGAACGCCCTCGACGAGAACGACGTCGCCAACATCGTGCAGGATTGGACGGGCGTGCCCGCGGCCAAGATGCTCGAGGGCGACGCCGAGAAGCTGCTCAAGATGGAGGAGCGCCTCGGCAAGCGCGTCGTCGGCCAGGACGAGGCGGTCACCGCGGTCACCAAGGCCGTCCGTCGCGGCCGCGTCGGCCTCCGCGATCCCGGCAAGCCGATCGGCTCGTTCCTCTTCCTCGGGCCGAGCGGCGTCGGCAAGACCGAGCTCGCCAAGGCGCTCGCCGAGTTCCTCTTCGACGACGAGCTCGCGCTCACGCGCCTCGACATGTCCGAGTTCATGGAGAAGCACATGGCGCAGCGCCTCCTCGGCGCGCCGCCGGGCTACGTCGACAGCGAGCAGGGCGGCTTCCTCACCGAGGCGGTGCGCCGCCGTCCCTACTCGGTGCTCTTGTTCGACGAGGTCGAGAAGGCCCACTCCGACGTGTTCAACCTGCTCCTCCAGGTGCTCGACGACGGCCGGCTCACCGACGGCCGCGGCCGCCTCGCCGACTTCTCCAACACCGTCGTGATCATGACGAGCAACATCGGCTCGCAGAAGATCCTCGAGACGGACGTGAAGATCTTCGAGAGCGAAGAGGGCCGCGAGGCGCTCAAGGACGTCCTGCGCGACGAGCTCAAGAACTTCTTCCGGCCCGAGTTCCTCAACCGCATCGACGACGTGGTCGTCTTCCGCGCGCTCACCAAGGAAGACCTCAAGGGCATCGCGACCATCCAGCTCCGCAAGCTCGAGAAGCTCCTCGCCGACAAGGAGCTGAAGGTCGCGCTCACCGACGCCGCGCGCGATCGCCTCGTCGACCTCGGCTACGAGCCCGGCTTCGGCGCGCGCCCGCTCCGCCGGGCGATCCTCCGCGAGATCCAGGACCCGCTCGCCGAGGAGATCCTCCGCGGCGGCTACGCCCCCGGCACCACCGTGAAGGTGGACGTCCAGGGCGAGGAGTTCATCTTCTCGAAGGCCTAGAGCCGCGACCGTCAGGGAGCGGGTTGTCCAAACCGCGAGGGCGGGTCATCGACAACCCGCTCGCTCACGCTCGCGGCTCCGGTCACCACCGCGGCGGGAGTTGTGCGTCCTTCGGCAACGGCTCGAGGAACGCGCTCTTGCTCACGTCGAGGCACGCGGTGCCGTGGCCCCAGTAGTCGTCCTTGCCGAGGTCGAGGATCGTCGTCGGCCCGACCTCCCAGAACTCCGAGCCGCGGTAGAGGAGATCGCGCTTGTCCTCGTTGACGTGCCCGCGCTCGTGGTGGTGCGGCGCGCACGCGGCCGCGCCACCGAGCGTGTGGAAGATCTCGTGGAGCAGCCCGATCTCCATATAGCCGAGGGGAAGGTCCTCGCGCCCGAGCGGGTGCGCGTCGCAGGGGTAGGGGGAGCCCTCGGGCGTGCCGTGGAGGTACATCGCCGCGGCGTGACCGGGGAGCTCGGGCGGCCACATGCCGCCGCCGCACGAGTAGGTGCTGCCCCCGCCGTAGTACGCCGCGTGGAGCTTGTTGTCTCGCGGGAGCTCCTTGGCGATCTCGTTGAGCACGTACGCGCCGGTCGCCTTGATCGCGGCGTCGGTCTTGGTCATGCGCTTGAAGCCGATGTCGAGCTTGCCCTCGCACGTGTCGAAGCGGAGCCTCGGGCCGCCGCTCGCCTTGCCGAGCCAATCGTTGAACGCGAGCGCGGCGCGCTCGATGCGGCCGTTGCGGTCGTGGTCCTCGTCCTTGCCGTCGCTCGGGAGCACGTACCAGAGTCGCACCTGGTAGCCCTCGACGTCGTCGGGGCGATCGTCCGCGGTGCGCGCCGGATCGCACTTGGACGGCGCGACCTCGACGCCGGTGTCCTCGACCGCGCCGCTGTCGCTCGCAAGCGGCGCGTCGGCCGCCTCGGAGCTGCAGCTGACGACGGCGAGCAGACAGATCAGCGACGCGCGCATGAGGGCGACACGATAGCATTCGCTGCATGGCCCTCCACGATCGCCTCGGTGCCATCGCCGCGTGGGCGGTCACGATGCCGGCGCGTCGTTGGTTCTTCCAACGCAAGGGCGTCGCCGAGATCGAGCTCCCGAGCGAGGACGGCGTGCTGCTCCGCGGCTGGCTCGCCGACGTAGAGAACGCACGCGGCACCGTCGTCATCGGGCACGGCTATCGCGACGATCGCCGGCAGATGCTCGCCCTCGCGCCGGCGCTCGCCGCGATCGGCCTCCGCGCGGTGCTGATCGACTTTCGCGCGCATGGGCGGAGCGGCGGCTCGCGGATCACGATCGGTCACGAGGAGGCCCGCGACGTGCGCGCGGCGCTGGAGTGGGCCGAGCAGCTCGGCGGGCCGGTGAGCTACGTCGGGTTCTCGATGGGCGCCGCCGCCTACCTCTTGAGCGGCGTCGAGGCGCACTCCGCGGTGATCGACTCCCCGTACGACACGCTCGCCGAGACGATCGCCGTCCGCGGCGCGTTCCTCCGCGCGCCGTCGCGGCTGCTCCGAGCCTTTCACCGCGAAAAGGAGCGCCGCAGCGAGCTCCTCATCGACGAGGTTCGGCCGATCGACGCGGCGTCGAAGCTCGCGCGCCCGACGCTGTTCGTGTTCGCGCGCGGCGACGCGTGGATCACGCCCGCTGCGCGCGCTCGATACCGCGCCGCGATGTCACCGTCGTGCGAGTACGTCGAGGTCGACGGCCCGCACGACCGCCACTTCGACGCGGGCTGGGTCGTGCACGTCACCCGCTTCCTCGAGAAGCACCGCTAGCGGCGGCGCCTGCGCGAGGCGAGGGCGAGGCCGAGGCCGAGGAGCGCGAAGGTCGGCGCGGTCGACTTCTCGCCGGTGGTCGTGCACGCGCAGCCGCCCTTGCTCGTGTCGTTGCCGGCGGTCGGCGCGGGCTCGCCGGCCGGATCGGGCGCGGGCTCGGGCGGCCCCTCGGCGCTGAGCGCGACGGCGTCGAAGTCGCCGGCCTCCTCGCCCTTGTTGACCAGCATGAGGTGGACCTTCGAGGTCTCGCCCCACTTGCCGCCGACGTCCACCTCGACGTCGCACGTCGCGGTCTTCGAGGGATCGGTACCGGTGACGACGCAGTCGACGACCGACGTCGCGTCGTGCTTCACCGGGCCGTAGGTGAACTTGATCGGCTCGCCGCCGGTCTTGAGGAGCAGCGCGGGCGCGTAGGGGGTGCCGCGGCTGCCGAACAGGCCGCCGGCGCCGCTGCCGCTGCCGAAGGTCCCTCCGCGCGTCATCACCTTGAAGCTGACCTTGATCTTGGCGACCCCGCCCGCCGGCGCGTCGTAGCCGATCTGGAACAGGCCGGGCGCGAACTCCGAGCCCTTGCCGCCCGCCATGTCGTTCTTGCCGGGCGCGTGGATGCCGAGGCGCGGGTCGACCGAGGAGAGGGGCGCGCCGGCGAAGGCGCGCACGCGCGGCTCGCCGAGCTTGAGGCCGCGCTCGTCGAGCGCCGCGCGCAGCGCCGCGCCGTTGGCCGGATCGCCCTTCACCACCAGGTCGGCGAACTCGCCGTAGCCGATGTTGCCGGTCGGCGCCGTCATCAGCGTCTTGAGGAACGCCTTCTGGAACGCGTCCTTCTTCGCGGCGTCGAGCTTGCTGTAGACCGTCCACATCGCGGCGACGAAGGGCTCGCCGTCCTGGTGGACCTCGCCGGTGATCGCGTCGGGGAACTTGAACGTGTTGGCGGCGGAGCGAATGCCCTTGCCCGCCGGGAGCCCGAGGCCGGTCGTGGTGTACTCGCCGAGCTCCGGATCGTCGGTGAGGAAGAACGAGATGACGTCGGCGATGCCCTCGTTGAGCGCGCCCGGGCTGACGGTGAGGCCGAACTGGTCGGCGACGGTGCCGCCCCCGAGCTTGATCGTGCGTGACACGAGGAAGTGGCCGAACTCGTGGTAGACGACGTCCCCGTCGTAGCCGAAGTCGGCGAGCGTGCCGTGGCCGAACCACATCGCGTCGCCCTTCAGGCCGAAGGTCGTCGACAGCAGCGGATCCTCGGCCGCGAAGAACGCGTTGTCGAACGGCGCGAGCGGCAGGTTCACGTCCGCCATCTTCGCCGTGTTGAACGAGTCGAGCCCCTGCGGCATGCGCAGATTGGCGACGGCGTTGATCGGAGCCGCCGCGGTGGGGAAGCCGAGCTTCTTCATGTGCTCGTAGACGCGGTCGGTGTGGAAGAACATCGACAGCTCGGCGTACTTGTCCTCGCGCCCGCCCTTCTCCGGCGCGATCGTGAGGTAGTCGCCGGTGGCGTCGGGCGTGATCGTCGGCTCGAGCTCGCAGGTGTGGACGGTGAGCGAGATGCCGACGTTGACCGTCTTGGTCGTCTTCTTGTCGATGCAGTTGACGGCCTTGACCGACGCGTTCTGCAGGCCGGGGAGCGCCTCGTTGTTGGCGAGCGTGACCTCGGTGAGGGCGGGCGTCTTGACCGGGTTGTTGACGTGGACCTTCGCCTTCTTGAGCGTCAGCGCGGCGTCGTACTTCAGGGCGACCTCGCCGGTGTGCGCGTCGAGCAGAACCACGGGTCGCGAGGGCACCGGGCCGAGATCGCCGACGACGCCCCACACGAGGAGCGGCGTGCCGCCGGTCGGCAGGATCATCAGCCGCGCGCCGAGGGCGTTGGCGGGGACGCCGAGCTTCTCGGCGACCGCGAGCGCGCGCGAGGCGCTGAGCGTCGGCGCCGTGGAGACCGGGCGCTTGTCCTCGAGGCGCTCGAGCTTGCTCACGCGCCCCGCGGCGTCGATCGTCACTCGCGAGCCGCGGTGGAGCACGGGGACGCCGTCGATCGTCTGCTGGTAGGTGACGATCCGCGCGCCGTGAATCGCCGCGGTGTCGAGCTCGCGCAGCTCGGCTGCGGGCGTGACCGCGGCGCCGGTGGCGGCGACGATGGAGGACGAAGCGAGGAACAGCGCGAGGGGGGCGATGCGACGCATGGGCGAACTCTTTGACACTTCGTGTACGGAACATCGACCCGTTTTGGATCCATTCCGTTTGCCCCGACTTTTTCCGCCCCGCCTCGCGCGTTTGGGAAGCGTCGAAATGCTTGACTCTTCGTCAGCGCCCCACTACCACGCGCTCTCCGTTTCAGACCCAGGCGCGTAGCTCAGTGGTAGAGCACTACCTTGACACGGTAGGGGTCGTTGGTTCAATCCCAATCGCGCCTACAATTCCTGCATTTGCCGCAATCGCCGCAGCGTATCGAGCGCGCGGCGAGATCGGGATGTAGTAGAAGCGGCGTATGAATCGCTGGTGTCTCGCGCTGCTTCTGGCTTGCTGTTCGGCGGCAGGCTGTTCGGGCTCCAACTTCGAGGTGGCCGAGGGCGAGGACTCTGCGGCGAGCGCGGACGACGCCGCCGCCGCCGGCGAGAGCGCCGCGGACAGCGCTGGGTCCGACGGCAACACGGACGACACCACAGACGACACCACTGCTGGCGACAGCGCCGTGCCCGACACCGCGCCGCCGCCGGACGACTGCGTGCTCAACGCCTGCAAGGGCTGCAGCAAGCTCGCGTTCGAGCCGGGCGCGGCGTGCGGTCACTGCAACGCCGGCAAGTACGTGTGCAACGGCGCCGACGCGGTGCGCTGCGCGGAGCTGCACGTCGACAAGAAGCCCGGCGACGCGTGCGGCACCTGCGACGGCGGCAAGTACGCCTGCAAGGACACCGCCCTCGTCTGCGACGATCCCTTCACGGGCTCCAAGCCCGGCGACGTGTGTGGCGTCTGCAACGCGGGCAAGTTCACCTGCAGCGGCCCCGGCAAAACCGCCTGCACCGATCCGTTCACCGGGCCGCTGCCTGCCACCGCGTGCGGCACGTGCGGCACCCTCAAGCGCGCCTGCGCGGCGGACGGCAAGAGCGCGACCTGCCCGTCCGACGACGCCAACGCGTGCGGCGGGTGCACGGCGATCGTCAACGCCCCCGGCAAGGCGTGCGGCGCCTGCGGCGGCGGCGCCTACGCGTGCTCCGGCAAGGAGACGACCAAGTGCGTCGATCCGGTCGTCGTCGCGCCGGGGTCCGCGTGCGGGCTCTGCTCCACGTCGACCTACGCCTGCACCTCGACGACCGCGACCGCGTGCCTGAAGTTCGACGACCGCAAAGAGGGCGTCGAGTCGTTCTACACCGGGCTCGGGGCCTCGATCTGGACGCTCACCAGCGCCGCGCCGGCGGGCATCGCGTTCGCCATGCAGCGCTACGGCAGCGTCGTCGAGGTGACGCTCGGACTCCAGCGTCATCTCACGGGGGACGGCGCCGTCCCCGGCTCGGTGCAGGTGCGCCTCCTTCGTGGCGCGCCGAACGCATCGCCCGCCCTGCTCGACACGGCCACGCTCAGCGCGTCGAGCATCTACGATTCTCCCGCGGCGATCACGGTGAAGTTCACGTCGACGGTCCAGCTCTCCAAGGACGAGCCGGTCTTCATCGAGCTCACCGACCTGAGCGACGCCTACAACTTCAGCATCTTCGGCGACGCGGCGACGGGCCCGGCGCACCTGTCGCTCTGGCAGCGTGCGAGCCCGACGTCGCCGTGGACCGAGTACGCGGCGTCGGACCCCTACCTGAAGGTGAAGGTCAACGGGTGCGGCTTCTGAGCAAGTACTCCGCGTAGGTGTCTTGCTTCCTACCCCCGGCCGAGCAAGAAGGGTGCCCCTCATGGAGGCCCAGCTCAAGACCGCGCGCGAGGTTCTCGAGGCGCGTGGCAAAGTCGACAACGACGTCGTCGCCGTGAAGCTCAAGAGCCGTCGCGGGAGCGACGCGATCGTCGACCTCATGACCCCGCTCCCCGAGAGCGAGTGGGCCGCCGGGTTCGACGTCGTGCGCAAGGCGTCGCCCGAGGGCCTCGAGGTGATCCGCCACTCGACCGCGCACGTCATGGCCGACGCGGTGCAGAAGCTCTTCCCCGGCACCAAGGTCACCTTCGGTCCGGCGACCGACAACGGCTTCTACTACGACTTCGACCGCCCCGGCGGCACCTTCAGCGAAGACGACCTCGCCAAGATCGAGGCCAAGATGAGGGAGATCATCGCCACCAAGTCGCCGTTCAAGCGCGAGAAGATCGAGCGCGCCGACGCGATCGATCTCTTCAGCAAGCTCAACGAGACCTACAAGGTCGAGTGGATGAGCACGCTCCCTCCGGACACGGAGTTCAGCGTCTATCGGCACGGAGACTGGGTGGACTTCTGCAAGGGCCCCCACGTCCCCAACACCGAGTTCCTCGCCGCGGTGAAGCTCACCGCCGTGAGCGGCACCTACTGGCGCGGCGACGAGCGCAACCCGCAGCTGCAGCGCATCTACGGCACCGCCTTCCACAGCGAGAAGGCGCTCGAGGTCTACCTCAAGCAGCTCGAAGAGGCGAAGGCGCGCGACCACCGCAAGCTCGGCAAGGAGCTCGAGCTGTTCGCGTTCGACGGCACCGCCGTGGCGTCGCCCTTCTTCCTCCCCCGCGGCGCCAAGGTCTACAACCGCATGATCGACTACATCCGCGACGTCTACGTGCGTCACGGATACGAGGAGATCATCACCCCCCAGATCTACTCCACCGAGCTGTTCCGCACGAGCGGCCACCTCGAGGCGTACGCCGAGGGCATGTACTTCGCCTTCGCCGCAGACGACCTGCAGGACGAGAAGAAGCTCGGAGAGATCCGCGCGGCCATCCTCGCCCCCAACAAGACCGAGGAGCAGCTCGCGTTCCTCGGCAAGGAGGTTCGCGGCGTCAAGCCGATGAACTGCCCCGGCCACTGCCAGCTCTTCTCGCATCGCAAGCGCAGCTACCGCGAGCTGCCGTGGCGCTGCGCCGACTTCGGGCGCCTCCACCGCTACGAGCGCGGCGGCGTCGTGCACGGCCTCGCGCGCGTCCGCACCTTCTGCCAGGACGACGCGCACATCTTCTGCACGCCGGAGCAGTCCGAGCAGGAGATCATCGCGTTCAACACGCTGCTCGACGAGGTCTACACCGCGTTCGGCTTCACCGAGGTCCGCATCAAGCTCGCCACGCGCCCCGAGCGCCGCGTCGGCGCCGACAGCCTGTGGGACTTCGCCGAGAAGGCGCTCGAGGACGCGCTCCGCAAGACGAACCGGGCGTTCGACCTCGCCGAGGGCGAGGGCGCCTTCTACGGTCCGAAGCTCGAGTTCCACGTGAAGGACGCGATCGGCCGCAGCTGGCAGCTCGGCACGATCCAATACGACTTCAACATGCCGGCGCGCTTCGACCTCAAGTTCATCGACAACGAGGGCAAGGAGCAGACGCCGGTGATGCTGCACCGCGCGATCTTCGGCTCGCTCGAGCGCTTCTTCGCCGTCTACCTCGAGCACATCAACGGCAGCTTCCCGGTGTGGCTCGCTCCCGAGCAGGTGTGCCTGCTCACCGTCACCGACAAGGTCGACGACTACGCGAAGGAGGCGCACGCCCTCCTCAAGTCGCGAGGCGTCCGCGCCAACATCGACCTCAGCTCCGACAAACTCGGGGCGAAGATCCGCAACGCCCGAAACCTCCGCTACCCCTACCTGGCGGTCATCGGCCAAAAAGAGGCCGAAACGCGCACCCTGGCGCTCCGCCGGGGCAACGAAGATCTCGGCGCAATCTCACTCGACGACTTCGCCGCAAAAATCGCGTCGGAGGCGGCATTCCCCCGCCCGCAGCAAAAGCAGTAAGCTCCCCGACCTTCGACCTTTCGACCTTCAACGTTTCGACCCTGCACTGAGAGAGGAAACACGCCACACATGGGTTTCAGTCGTCGTCCGATGGATCCGAGGGACAAGCGCCCGCCGCAGACTCGCGTCAATCACCGCATCCGTGTCCCCGAGGTACGGCTCATCGGAGCAGACGGTCAGCCCGTCGGCGTCGTTGCCACCCACGAAGCACTGCGAATGGCGCAGGACGCAGGCCTCGATCTCGTCGAGGTCAACGCCAAGAGCGATCCCCCGGTCTGCAAGATCCTCGACTTCGGCAAGATGAAGTACGAGGACAAGAAGAAGGCGGCCGAGGCGCGCCGTAAGCAGACGGTCATCGAGATCAAGGAGCTCAAGCTCCGCCCCAAGACCGACGATCACGACCTCAACGTCAAGATCAACCACGCCCGCCGCTTCCTCGAGTTCGGCAACAAGGTGAAGTTCACGGTGCGCTTCCGCGGCCGCGAGATCACCCACCCCGAGCGCGCGATGATGCAGCTCGAGCAGATCCTCAAGGGCGTCGAGGACCTCAGCCAAACGGAGCTCACCCCCCGCCTCGACGGGCGCACGATGATCCTCCAGGTCGCGCCCAAGCCGCAGGTGCTCCACCGCGCCCAGCAGGCCAAGGCCGCCGCCGAGAAGGCGCGCGAGAAGGCGATCGCCGAGGGCAAGACGCCCGTGGCCGAGCCGGTCATGCCGGACGACGACTCGAACGTCAGCGACGAAGACGACGACGACGAGCCGGCGGGTTGACGAAGCCGCGCGCGCACGCAAGCTCTCTTGCGTGCGCGTCGCCGTTCTCGCCCTCGTGCTCACGGCCTCGACGCTGGCCCACGCCGCGCCGAAGGCCGATCACGTCTGCGCGCCCAACGAGAGCAAGGCCACGTGCCCGCTCGGCCGCGTACGGATGTGCGCGAAGGACGGTGCGCTCGCCGAGTGCGTCTGCCCACCCGGACAAGCGGTGAGCAAGGGCGCTTGCGTCGACGACGCCGCGCCCTTCGCCGCCCAGTGCGTCGTCCCCGACGCGACGATCGGCAAGGCGCTCGGCGTGCAACTCGAGCTCGGCACGCTCGAGGTCCCGCCGCTCACCACGCTCGAGCAGGCGGACGCGTCCACCGCCACCTCGATCAACCTCACCACCGCCACCGACGCGCAGCTGATCCGCGCGGCCGAGGCCTGGGAGTCGATCGAGGGGGCCTCGGCCTACGGCGCGAACGCCGGGCTCGGCGCGAAATCGAAGAGCAAGCTCGCCGCGCGCGATCAGGCGGTCGAGAAGGCGATCGGGGCGCGTCGCGCCTTCCTCGCGCGCTTCGCCGGCCACGCGCGGCTCGACGAGCAGCGGGTCGCGCTCGCCCGCGCGCTGCTGCGGCGCGCCGCCTACGCCGGCGTCGGCAAGACGGTCGATCCCGATCGCAAGGCCGCGCGGGGGCTCCTCGAGCAGGTGGTCGCCGCGGCCACCGGCTCGCGCGCGTGTCGCGACGCCGCGTTCATGCTCGGCGAGCAGGCGGTGCGCGATCGCGAGTGGCCGCTCGCCATCGCCCACGAGGAGCGGGTGCTCAAGTGGGCCGCGCTGAAGGCCAACGCCGACGACCACGCCTTCCTCGCCGCCGCGTCCGCGCGCCTCGCCCAGGCGCGCCTGGAGACGGCCGACCTCGCGCGCGCAAGGCCCGCGCTCGACGACGCGGTGACCGTCGGTCTGTCGTGCGCTCCGAGGGCCGAGTGCGTCACGGCTTCGAGCGCTGCGCGCGGCGTGCTCGCCGCGGTGTGGGCCGCCTC
>JALHOE010000207.1 GCA_022843175.1 Deltaproteobacteria bacterium | reverse complement strand
ACCGCCCGAGCTCGCCGAGAACGCGCTGCTCTCGGCGATCGCGCTCGCCGCCGAGCTCGGCCTGCTCGGTCGCGCGCGCGAGCTCTACGGCGAAGCCGCGCAGATCCCGGGGCTCGACGACCCTCGCAAGGAGCGCCACCTGCGCGCGTTCGAGCGGCTCAAGGGACAAGAGGACGCCGCGTCGCGCTTCGACGCCAAAGCCACCGCGCGCCCGCCGGGGCCGCCGCTCGAGGTGTGGATCGTCGACGTGCTCGAGTGGGAGCAGGCCGGTCGCGCCGAAGAGGCGTGCGCCGAGATTCTGTTCGACGCGATGGGCGCGGCCAAGGGGCGGCGCGACGGCGGCTCGCTGCCGCTCCGTCGTCGCGCGCTCGTCGCGCGGCTGTGGGCGCTCCACCTCGCCGAGATGGCCAACGCCCCCCCGCAGTCGTCGGCCTCTACGGCGGTGGAGCTGGTGCGCAAGCTCGCCGAGATCACCGACTATCGGGTGCTCGCGTCGCTCGAGGCGGTGTTCGTCCATCCGGCGCCCGAGGTCCGCGCGCGCACCGTCGAGGCCGCGGGTCAGATGCCGTTCAAGCGGAGCGCGCAGCTCCTCCGCCGCGCGGCTCAGGATCCCGACGGCACGGTGCTCAGCGCCGTCGCGCGCGCGGTCGCCCGCAAGCAGTCCCCCGTGTTCGTCGATCCGCTACGGCGCCTCGCGCGCGACGCGCCGAGCCTGGAGATCCGCGCCGCGGCGCTCCGCGCGCTCTCTGCGATCGACAACACCGAGGCCGCCGAGGCCGTGCTCCAGGCGCTCGAAGCCGGCTCGCACGACGAGCGCGCCGCGGTCATCGAGGCGCTCAAGCGGCGTCGCCCCGATCGCAACGGCCGTCTGGTGCAGGCCGCCCGCGAGCGCCTCGCCCGTGGCGTCAGCGCCGAAGCGCGGGCAGACTTCCAGAACGCGTTGGGACTATGAGAACGCTCGCCCTCGCCCTCGCCCTCGCCCTCGCGCCCGCGGACCCACCGCTGCTGCACGCCTCGGCCAGCTGCACCCCGGCCAACAAGCCCGGCCGCATCCGCTGTCGCGCGGTCCTCGAGCTGCCGCTCGATCGCGCCGCCACCACCAAGATCGCGTGGTCCGAGGTGAGGATCGTGTCGTCCGATCCCTCGGTCACGCCGCTGCGCGGCCGCCTCGGTCCCCTCGACGCCGAGACCCGCGACGACGCCCGCGTGGTGTGGTCGTTCTCGGTCGCGGCCGAGGGCACCGGCGACCGCACGATGCGGGTGCGTCTGCTCGGCACGCTCGAGCCCAAGCCGAGCGGCGCGCCGACGCTCGTCGATCAGTCGCTCGACGTCGCGGTGCGCGTCACGCAGTGACTCGCGTCCGCTGCCACGCCTCGCGGCGGCTCCCGGAATTTTGGCCCGGCGCGCGGGCGGTCGGTACAGCGCACGTATGCGTCGTCGTTTGGGCTCGCTGATCGTCGCGATCGCCGCGTTCACCGTGGCCGTCGCGCACGCCGGCCCGGTCGGAACGACCAAGCCGGTGCGCAAGATGTCGAAGTCGGTGGGCGCGCCCAACAAGGGCACGCTCGAGGGCGGCGTCCACCTGGAGACCGGCCCGCACCTGCGCGTCGTCGGGGCGTACGTCCCCGGAGACGCGCGCTGGGGTGTCCGCGAGCTCGTCGAGGCGATCGACCGCGCGGCGCGTGAGGTCCGCAAGCGCTTCCCCGATTCCGTGCTCGGCGTTGGGCACCTGTCGCGCAAGGACGGCGGCGAGATCGATCGCCACCACTCCCACGAGAGCGGCCGCGACGCCGACGTCGCGTTCTACCTCGTCGACGTCGCCGGCCGGCCGATCGTGCGCGAACGCTTCCTCGCCATCCTCCCCAACGGCATCGCCGCTGCCGATTCGCACGTTCGCTTCGACGACGGGCGCAACTGGGCGTTGGTCACCGCGCTGCTCACCGACCCGCGCGCGAGGGTGACCCACGTCTTCGTGGTCAGCCACCTCCGCACCCGCTTGCTCGCGTACGCCGCGCGCGTCGGTGCGCCGGCCGCGCTCCGCGCGCGGGCCGCCGAGGTGATGATGCAACCGCACCACGCGCTGCCGCACGACGATCACTTCCACGTGCGCGTCGCCTGTCCGCCCGGCTCGAGCGAGTGCGTGGAGTGGCCGGTCGGCTCGCTCGCCAAGCTGGCGAAGAAGCCGGGCGGCGCGCTCGCCAAGGCCAAGCCGCCGAAGGCGCCGAAGCTCCCGACCAAGAAGCTCGTGCGCGCGCGCTCCACCGGCCACGTCACGATCGAGCCGCAGACCAACGGTACGTAGCCGCTACTTCAGGATCGTCTGCACCGTGCGCGGTGCCTGCGGCGGGGGCTGTTTGCGGAGCTCGCGCCCGCGGTAGACCGCCCATAGCGTGAGCGTGATCAACAGCACGAGCGTCGCGCCGAGCAACACCCGGAAGAGCGGGTCGGGCTCGAGCCTCGCGCGGAGCTCCCTCGCCGCGGCCGCGACCGCCGGGTCGGACGTGCGCTTCGCCAACGCCTCGGCCCCCTCGCGCACCGCGCGGTGGTTGCCGCGCGCGAAGTACCGAACGAGACGGTCGAGCTCGGGGTCTTCGGGAAAAGAGGCCGCGAACGCCGGCCGGTGCTCGTCCGTCACGAGGAGCCTTGTGGCCCGGCGGGCGCCCCCTGGCAACCGTCCCGGCCGGTCAATTTGGTCTCTCGCGCTGGGTGCGAGTAGCGTCCCCAACGGTCCAAGTGCACGCTTTCGGGGTTCCATGTTAATCGCGGCGGGGACGGTCCTTGAGGGGAAATACCGCATCGAGCGGCTCCTCGGCGCCGGCGGCATGGGCTCGGTGTGGATCGCCGAGCACACCATGCTCCACCGCCCGGTCGCGGTGAAGGTCCTCGACAGCTCGGCGACCACCCGCGACGCCACCGCCGTCCAGCGCTTCCTCCGCGAGGCGCAGACGGCCGCGCGGCTCCGCTCCGACCACATCGTCGACGTGCTCGACGTCGGCAAGTTCGACGACGGCACGCCGTTCCTGATCATGGAGCTGCTCGAGGGAGAGACCCTCGCCTCGCGCATCAAGCGCGCAGGGCGCGTGCCGCAGAACGAGGCGGCGAACCTCGTCGACCAGCTCCTGAGCGGCCTCGCCGCTGCGCACGACGCGGGCGTCATCCACCGCGACATCAAGCCCGACAACTGCTTCATCGTGCAGAAGGGCGGCAAGGACCACCTCAAGCTCCTCGACTTCGGCATCTCCAAGGTGGCGGGCGACGCGCGAGAGATGCGCATGACGCGCACCGGCGTGGTGATGGGCACGCCGTACTACATGGCGCCGGAGCAGGCCCGCGGGTCCAAGGACATCGACCACCGCTGCGATCTCTACGCCGCCGGCGCGATCCTCTACGAATGCGTGACCGGACGCGTGCCGTTCGAGGCCGAGAGCGTCAACGAGCTGCTGTTCAAGATCGTGCTCGAGCCCCTGGTACCCCCGCGCTCCATCGCGCCCGAGCTCGATCCGGCATTCGAGGACGTCATCCTCTGCGGCATGGGCCGCGAGGCCGATCAGCGCTACGCCACGGCCGAGAAGTTCCGCGAGGCGCTCGCCCCGTTCATCACGCGTCGCACGACCGGCACTCAGGTGGTGGTCCTCAGCAACCCGCCCCCCGCGCGCACCACGCCGCCGATCAGCGGCAACGAAGCGACGGCTCCGATCGACTCCGACGCCGTCAAGGCGATCGCACAATCGAGCGGATCGAGCGGAAGGGCCACGCCGAGCGGGCTGCAGGGCCTCTCGAAGACCGGCCCGCTCCACCTCTCCGAGCCCCCGCCGGCGCGCAGCAGCGCGACCTGGCTCGCGCTCGCCGCAGCGGCGGTCCTCGTGCTCGGTGGCGGCGCCTTCTACCTCTCCACGTCGCGCACGCCGGCCTCGGCCAGCGCATCGCCCTCGGTCGAACCGAGCGAGGGCAAGCCGGCCTCCGAGAAGCCGCTCGAGAAGGCGGTCGTCACCGCCGTTGCCGTCGCCTCCGAGAGCGCGGCGCCGCCCCCGCCGGCCTCCGCGTCGCCGAAGGTCGTGCAGGGTATGCCCGGCAAAGCGGTCAAGAAGAACGGCGCGACGACGACCACCACCACGACCACCGCGGTCGCGATCCCCCCGCCGCCGCCGCCGCCGCCGCCCACCGCCACCGCCACCGCCACCGGCAAGTCGCCGCGACCGATCGACACCGCGCTCTAGTACGCTGAGCGGCATGCGCGCGTTGCTCCTCTCGGCGTGTCTGGTCGCGTGCAGCACGGACGACGAGCTGACCCCGCAGCCCGACGCCGCCGTCGCGGTGGACATCGACGACTTCGTCCGCTCGCTGCCGACCTCGTGCGCGTTCAACTGCAAGGACGGGTGCCCTGCCGAGCGCGTCGGACCGTTCGTCTGTCCGGCGCTCGACGCCTGGGACAAGCTCCCGCACGACACCGCCTGCGGCGCGCTGGCCCCGCCGGCCGCGCAGAAGGGCAAGTGCGAGATCGGCACGGCCAGCGGCGCCGCGGCCCTGCGCGCCGGCCGGGTCGACGACAAGACGTTCGTGCTCCCCGACGGCCACCGTCTGACGCCCGCGGGCAAGGAGCTCTCGCTGGTCGACGACACGCACGTCGGCGGGTTTCCCGTGTCGCTCGCCCTCGCGAGCCCAACGCGCTTCGGGGTGGTCGTCGAGGCAGGCTTCGGCGAGCACCTCGTGCGCTCGATCGATCTCAACACGCTCGCCATCGTCTCCACGGTGCGCGTCGAGCAGGCCAACTGGGGCGCGGCGATCACCGCGCTCAGCGGCGCGCACAGGGTGTTCGTGTCCGGCGGCGCGACCGGCAAGATCTGGTCGCTCACGCTCGACGACACAACCGGCGTGCTCACGCTCGACGCGAAGCCGATCGACCTCGGCACCTTCTTCGCCGCCGGGCTCGCGATCTCGCCCGACGGCAAGCGCCTGATCGCGACCGGCGCGCGCGCGACCGACGCCAAGATCGTCGCGCTCGACGGCGCCGCGCCCGCGGTCGTCGGCAGCGCCCCGGTCGGCGGCAACGAGCAGTTCGGCGCGTTCATCGATCCGGTCGACACCGCCGGCGAGTCGGCGTGGGTCACCATGTGGGAGGACGCGAGGGTCGTCGCCGTCGACGCACGCACCGGCGCGGTGAAGCGCTCGATCAACACCGGAAAGAACCCCGAGTCGGTCGCCTTCCTCGACGCGCGCTTCATGGTGGTGAGCGCCGCCGACGGCGACAGCCTCACGGTGATCGACCGCGTCGCCGGCTCGGTCGTCTCGACGGTGCCGATCGAGAAGGGCACCCACGGCTGGTCGCCGACGGCGATGGTCTACGACGCGCCGAACAAGCGTCTCTACGTAGCCGAGGCGGTGATCAACGCGGTCGAGGTGTTCGACGTGACCCTCGGCGCCACGCCGGTGCTCGCGAGCCGCGGCCGCATCCCCACCGCCTGGTGGCCGACCGATCTCGCGCTCCACGAGGGCAAGCTCATCGTCCTCGAGGGCCGCGGCTACGGCACGGGCATCGGCCGCACCGGCAAGCCGTTCGGCGCCGGTGAGGGCGAGATCGCCGAGAGCATGCGCGGGACGATCCGTTCGATCGACCTCGCGACGCTCGACCTCACCAAGGCCACCGCGGACGTCGCGGCCAACCTCGCCCTCGCCGCGACGCCCGGCTACCCGCAGCCCTCGTGCACCGACGACTTCCCGGTGCCGACGACCAACACCGCGGGGCCGTCGCCGCAGATCAAGCACTTCGTCTTCGTGGTCCGCGAGAACAAGACCTTCGACGCGCTGTTCGGCGATCTCCCGGGGGTCGACGGCGATCCGAAGAAGGTGCTCGTCCCCGGCCAGATGGACGCGGTGATCCCCAATCTCCGCGCGATCGGCAAGCGCTGGGCGATCGGCGACAACTACTACACCGACGCGGAGTTCTCCTCGCAGGGTCACGTGTGGACCACGTACGGGCGAACCACCGACTACACCGAGCGGATCTGGCACATCGCGGCGTCGAGCAAGGGTCGAGAGCTCGGCGGCGGCGTGACCGAGGCGGGCCGCGCCGAGGAGGGCTCGGTGTTCGAGTGGCTGCTGCGCCTCAACGTCGAGCAGGACATCCTCGGCGAGGCCACGGGCCTCCCCGCGCCGCCGAAGGACAAGCGCAACCCGCTCGACCGCACCTACCCCGGCCTCGCGCAGATGGTCGGCCTCGAGGACACGACCAAGGCCTGCTACTTCGCGGCGCGGGCCCGCGCGCGCTGCGATCTCCACGACTTCGTGTACGTCACGCTCCCCAACGATCACACCTTCGGCGGCGGCGGCAACCGCCCCTCGCCCGAGACGATGCTCGCGGTGAACGACGAGGCGACCGGCATGCTCCTCGAGGCGCTGTCGACCTCGCCGATGTGGGCGAGCACGCTCGTCGTCATCACCGAGGACGATCCCCAGGATGGTGGCGATCACGTCGACCTGCACCGCACCCCGATCGTGTTCGCCGGGCCGTGGGTGAAGAAGGGCTACGTCGCCAAGGGCCACTACGACGTCGCGTCGGTGATCAAGCTCTTCGCCCACATTCGCGGCCTCCCCTACCCCAACGAGGTCGTCGCGCGCGCGCCGCTCCCGCTCGAGCTGTTCACCTCGACGCCGGACTACGCGCCGTACAAGACGATCCCGCGCGGCGTCCCGCTCCAGTGCAACGCGGCCTCGAGCACCTTCGCGACCGAGGCCGCGATGTGGGACTGGGACGACATCGACGAACAACCGGGCCTCGGCGGCCACCTCCGCCGCTGGTTCTCGACGTCCCCGGCCGACCGCCTGAAATAAGAAGTCAGGGGCGCTGGAGTGGGTAGTCGCCGCGGCGGGCGCGGGTGCGGATGCGGAGGAGATCGCCGGCCATGTTGAGGCTGTCGCGCACGAGGCGCACCGAGCTCGTCGCGCTCGGGCGCATGCGGACCGGCACGCGGTCGACGCGGAGGCCCCACCGCTCGGCGAGGTAGAGCACCTCGACGTCGAAGCCGAAGCGCTCCACGGTGATCGCGGAGAAGAGCGCGCGGGCCGCGTCGCGGCGGAAGGCCTTGAACCCGCACTGGGTGTCGCGCACGCGAAGCCCGAGCGACGCGGTGACCATCGCGTTGAACACCGCGGTCGCCGCGCGGCGCGTCGGGGCGTAGATCGATCGGTTGTCCTCGGGCAGCAGATCGCGCGCGCCCACCGCGAGATCGGCGCCCTCGTCGAGCCGTGCCAGGAGCAGGCTCAGCTGGTCGAGCGGATAGGCGAGATCGGCGTCGAGGAAGGCGATCGCCTCGCCGGACGCCGCCATCACGCCGCGCGCGACGGCCGCACCCTTGCCCCGGTTGTCGGGGGCGAAGATGGCGCGAAGCCGCGGCTCGTCGATCGCGGCGAGGCGCGCGCGCGTGTCGTCCGTGCTGCCGTCGTCGACCACCACGAGCTCGCCCGTGGGCGCGTTCGCGCCGAGCCAGGCGGCGACCTCGCGGATCGTGCCGGGGAGCCGCGCGCCCTCGTTGTACGCGGGAATGACGATCGAGAGCGGGCCCAAGCCGCTAGAGAGTGCCACAAGCGATGCCGATGCTGTCGACCAACGCGCCGGCCCGCACCCGCAAACCACGCACGACCATGTCGTAGGGGCACAGGAGCTTGATCGGGCTCCCGCCAGGGCCGCCGACGGGGCCGAGCAGGGTCTGGTCATCGCTCTTGACCTTGCCCGCGACGATGGGCGCGCAGACCACGCCGATGGCGTCGACGTATTTGCCCGTGCGCCCGTGGACGCCGATGACCGCGGCGCCGTCGGCGCAGCGCATGGGCGTGGGCTTGATCGCGCTTCGACCACCGAACGCGGCGGTCGGGACGGAGTCCTCGCCGCTCGCCCTCCGGCAGGTGCCGCGCAGGCGTGCGAGCGTCGACTTGTCGTCGGTCTCGGCGGCCTCGAGCGCGCCGAGGTGCTCGCCCGCCGGGCAGTCCCACTCCCAGCGCACGCCGCCGCGCACCGAGGTCTCGCTCTCGAACGGGAGCTCCGGGTAGTCGAGGGCGGCGAGGACCTTTGCGGCGTCGACGGGGACGTAGCGCGCGGGCGCGTGCAGCGGATCGACGAACCAGCGATGCCACCACGGCGCGGGCGCCGTCTCGGAGGCGAACGCCTGCACGCTGCGCCCCGAGCCGGTGAGCTCGACCGCGAGGAAGCGACCGTCGAACACCCACGCCGGATGGGTCCGCAGCATGCGCGCGATGCTCGCTCGCGCGCCGGTCCTCGACGCGTCGACCAGCATGATCACGCGCTTGCCGCGGTGGACGTCGCCGTCGCTGCGGAAGAGATCGGTCCGTCCCTCGTACGGCGTGTCGTGATACCAGTGAAACTCGATCCGCACGTTGAGCGACGGGTGCACGCCGTACACCGTGGCCTCGCGCGGGAACGTGTTGCCGAGCCACGCCGCGAACCGGATCTCCGGGCCCTGGTCGGGGTACGGCATGATGTAGGAGCCGGTCCCGTCGGCGTACGCCCACTGCAGCCGCTTGTGCGCGCGGTACACGAGGTGCACCAGGCCCGCGACGCCCAACGTCGCGACGGCGAACACCGCGAGATCACGGCGCTTGCGCAGCAACAGGCCCGCCGCGGTCCGGGCCACCTCGGCGCCGCCGAACGCCGTCGCGACCCCGAGGTAATAGGTCCAGTACGAGTGGATGAAGCCGGCGTGCTTGAAGACGGTGGAGTGGATGATCTGCGCGCCGAAGAAGCAAGCGGGGATGAGGTCACGCGTCTCGAGCGCGCGCCGCTTCGCGCGGAGGAGCACGAGCGGGAGCCACAGGCCGGTGAGCCACAGGATGACCGGCCCGTGCATGTCGAGCATGCGGCTGTAGAGCTGCCGGAGGTAGCCCTGCATCATGCCGGTGCGCTGCGTGTAGGCCTTGCCCATCTCCTCGAGCGTGCCGCGCACCGAGCGAATCCACAGAAAGAACCCGCCGAAATTCACCAGCACGACGACCGAGAACACCAGGAGAAACGTCCACTCGGGGCACCACTTGCGCGCGCGGATCGCGCGCACGAACGCGTGGAGCGCGACGAAGAAGGCGATGTAGTAGGCCGGCCAATCGAACTGCGCGGCGCAGGTGATCGCGAAGAGGATGAGCGCGAACCGCCACCGCGCGTAGCCCTCGAGCCACCGCACGTACTGATAGACGGTGAGCAGGAGGAAGAAGATCGCCCCCTGCTCGTGGTCGATCATGTTCGCGAAGATCGAGTGCAGCGGGGTGAACGCGTAGAGCGTGATCGCGAGGAGCGCGCTCGTGCGGTCCCACAGCTGCACGCCGACGCGGTGGATGAGCACCAGCGTCGCGACGCTGTAGAACACCGGCACCAGCCGCCCGACCCACGGCGCGTACCCGAGCAGCTTGAACAGCGCGATCAGGTGCCAGTGGAGCAGCTGCGGGTGGTGGGTGTAGATCAGCTCCGGCCCGGGCCGTTCGAGCCCCGTGTAGTAGAGCGCTTGGCCGGGGATCCCGAAGCGGATCGCGTTGCGCGCGGCCTGGCAGAAGGCGGCGCCGTTGAAGCCGTTGTGCCCCCACTGCCACGGCCCGAACGCCCCGTAGAGGCAGAAGAGCGCGTAGGCGGCAAAAACGCAGAGAGCCGCGAACGTCAGGGAGCGGTTTGTCACTCGTGACAAAGCGCCCGCTTACGCGCGCGGCCCTCCGGGGGAAAGCTCAGCCCTTCGCGGCCTTCACGGCCGTCGTGAGCTCGGGGATCGCCGTGAACAGATCCTGGACCAGGCCGTAGTCGGCGACCTGGAAGATCGGCGCCTCGGGGTCCTTGTTGATCGCGACGATCGTCTTGCTGCCCTTCATGCCGGCGAGGTGCTGGATCGCGCCGCTGATGCCGACGGCGATGTAGAGCTGCGGGGCGACGACCTTGCCGGTCTGACCGACCTGGAGCTCGACCGGCGCGTAGCCGGCGTCGCACGCGGCGCGGGACGCACCGATCGCCGCGCCGAGCGTGTCGGCGAGCGGCGCGAGGACGTCCATGAACTTCTCCTTGATCGAGCGACCGCCGGAGACGACGACCTTGGCCTCGGCGAGGTCGGGGCGCTCGCTCTTGACCATCTCGAAGGCGAGGAACTGCACCTGCTCGGCGGCCTTGTCCGCGGAGACGGCCACCTTCTCGACGGCCGAAGCTCCGCCGCTCGGCTCGGCGGGGGCGAAGTCGGTCTGGCGGACCGAGACCACCTGGATCGGCGTCTCGACCGTCATCCAGCCGAACGCGTTGCCGGCGTACATCGGGCGCTTGTAGACGAGCTTGCCGCCGTCGCCCTTGAAGCCGGTGATGTCCGGCGCGTAGCCGGCGTTGAGCTTGGCGGCGACGCGCGGCGCGAGGTCCTTGCCGTTCGTCGTCGCGGTCATCACGACGACGCCGTAGGCCTTGCCGGCCGCGGCGACGACCGGCGCGAACCGCTCGGTGACGTAGTCCTTCACGCCGGCGTCGTCGGCGACGAGCACCTTCTTGGCGCCGAACGCGCCGAGCTCGCCGGCGAGCTTCTCTACGCCCAAACCGATCGCGAGGATGTCGAACCCGCCGCCGAGCGCCTTGCTCGCTTCGCGCGCGAAGGTGATCGCGCTGAGCGTCGCCTTCTTGACCTGCCCCTCGACGATCTCTGCCACTACGAGAATGTCAGCCATGTTCCGAATACTCCAACGAGTGCGAGGGGTTGATCAGAGGACCTTGGCTTCGTTCTTGAGCTTGTCGACGAGCTCCTGAACCGTCTTCACCTTCACGCCAGCCTTGCGCGCGGGGGGCGGCTCGTAGGACTGGTATTTCACCGCCGGGGTCGTGTCGATCCCGAGGTCCGCGAGCTTCTTCACCTCGAGCGGCTTCTTCTTGGCCTGCATGATCGCCGGGAGCGGGGCGAAGCGGACGCCGTCCTGGTACTTGTGCGTGGCCGGGGTGGGCGCGCTCTGCACCGAGGCGCTGTTGACGATGCGGTCCTCGACGGTGATGACCGCCGGGAGCGTGACCTTGACCTTCTGCACGCCGCCGTCGCCCACGCGGACGACCTCGAGCGCGGGGCCGCCGTCGTTCTTCACCGAGATGGCGAAGGTGATCTGCGGCCAGCCGAGGAACTCGGCGAGGTACTGGCCGACCTGGTTGGAGTCGCTGTCGACCGTCTGCTTGCCCATCACCACGAGGTCGGGCTTCACCTGCTCGACGATCTTGGCGAGCGCGCGGGCGACGATCACGCCGTCGAGCTGGTCGTCGGTCGCGTCGACGCGGATCGCCTTGTCGGCGCCGGTCGCCAGGGCGCCGCGCAGTGTCTGGTCGCACTCGGCGGGGCCAAAGGTCACGACGGTCACCTCGCCGAGGCGCGCCTTGGTGTTGGTGCCGTTCTCGGTCAGCCGGAGGGCCGCCTCGATCGCGTACTCATCGAACGGGTTGGGCTTCCACTCGAGGCCCGCGGTCTCGATCTTGGCGCCGGTCACCTTGACCTTGTTCGCGTTTTCCGGGTCAGCGACCCGCTTGAAGGGAACGAGGATCTTCACGAGGAGCTCCTTGAGCAGCTGGGTTTCGAGCGAGGCCCGACGACGGCTGAATGACGATTCATTGACGCGGTAGGCTCGGCGAGGTTTCGCGTCAATGACATAAGCCCGGCGATCGGTATGTAGGTTCAACGATCTTGGCCACTTGCGCGCCCGCTCGATAGGGCACGGGCACCGCATGCCCCCGCGCACGGTTCCCCATCCCGGCCAGACACCGGCTGCCCCGACCCCCTCCCCGACGAGGTCGACGCGTCCGCGCGCCCCGCGCAAGACCACGGCCGCCCCGCCGTCCCGCTCCCGCGAGGAGACCCCCGGCTGGGCACGCCAACAGGGTGGAGCGCCCGCGCGCCCCGAGCCCGCCCCGCCGGCGCGCCCGACCATGGTGCGCGCCGCGGTCTCGCTGCGCCGAATGCTCCGCCGCGTGAGCGGGCCGCTCATCGCCGGCGCGTTCGCTGCGGCGCTGATCGTCCTCGAGGGTCGACGGCTCGCCTCGGGCGCCCGGGGGCTCTTGTTCGCCGGCGCGTCGCTCGCGTTCATCGCTCAGCTCGGCACGAAGATCGTCGCGGCTCGCCGCGCGCGCGCCACCGACGATCCGACGGCGCCGGCGATCGATCTCGAGCTCGCGGTCCTTTCGATGGTCGGCGCGTCCGGCCTCGCGATGGTGCTGCCGGGCGGCATCGACGGCCACGCGTTCGCCGCGGTGCTGGTGACGGCGGCGATCATCGCGACGTTCGCGGCGCGCACCGTCGCGGTCACGGCCGCGCTGGTCGCGCTCGCGATCGACGGGGGCGCGCGCGGCTCGCTGCTCGACGGCAACGTGCTCCGCGCGCTCTCGGAGCACGCGCTGCTGCTCTTCGCGTTCGTCGCGCTCAACGGGTTCGTGCTCCGCGGCCGCATCGAGACCATCGGCACCCGCGCGCGACGCCGCTGGGAGCGCGAGGTCGAGCGGATGCGCGAGCAGGCCCGCAGCTACCGCCTGCACGACGCCCCCGCGTCCACGCTGGAGGCGCCCCGCTCGCTCGCGATCGATCCCGAGCGCGCGACGCGGTCCGGCGTCGAGGAGATTCAGATCGCCGTCCGCTTCGCGCTCGACATGCTCAAGCGCTCGCTCGGCGCGCACACCGCGATCCTCCTGTTCCAGAACGGCCCGGTCGACCGCAAGAGCAAGGCGATGCTCAAGCTCGCCGAGGTCGTCACCGACGCGACGGCGATCGCCGAGGGGCCTTTCGGCACCGGCGACGGCGTGCTCGGCGCGGTGACCAGGCGGCGGGCCGCCGTCAACCTCCACGGACTGCGCGCCGGCTACCGCGTCCCGTACTACCCGCAGCCGCTCGGCGACGACTCGGTGACCTCGATCGTCGCCGCGCCGATCCTCGAGGACAACGCCGTCCGCGGCGTCCTCTGCGTCGACCGCACCGGCGACCGTCCCTTCTCCGCGCACGAGGAGGAGCTGGTCGTGTCGGCCGCGCGCTTCGTCCTCCGCGCGATCGAGAACGAGCGCGTGTTCGGGCGTCTGGAGCGCTCCAAGGCCGAGCAGGATCAGCTCTACGCGGCCGCCCAGCGGCTCTCCGGCGCGCTCACCGAGACCGAGGTGCTCGAGGCGGGCGTCGAGAGCGCGCGCGCGATCGCGAGCTTCGATCTCGCGGCGATCACCATGGTCCACGACGCGCCGGGCGCGACCGACGCGCGGATCGAACGCGTGCACGAGGTCCGCGCGGTCGCGGGCGCCGCCGACTTCGAGTCCCTCGTGGGGCTCCGCTTCGGCGACAACGGCGGGCTCGTGGCGCAGGCGGTCAAGAGCCGCTGCTCGCTCCCCCACCGCGGCGATCACGATCCCTCGACCCAGGTCGTGTTCACCCGCCGCCATCCGCTGCGGGTCGAGCTGCCCGACGCGGACGACACCGACGCGCTCGCGCTCCTCGACGAGGCGCCGCGGATCGCCGACGTGCGCTCGATCCTCGTGGTGCCGCTGACCCTCCACGATCGCGCGCTCGGCACGCTGGTCCTCGGCGCGCGGCGGCGCGGCGCGTTTCGCGACTTCTCGGCCGGCGACGGCCAGGGCAGCGCGCGTCGCACGCTCGAGGTGCTCGCGTCCCACATCGCCACGTCGCTCGCCAACGCCCGCATGCTCGCCAAGCTCGAGGAGCTGGCGACGACCGACGGCATGACCGGCCTCCTCAACAAGCGCGTGCTGCTCGAGCTCGGCGCGCAGAAGGTCCGCGCAGCGGCGCGTTACGGCAAGCCGCTGTCGGTGATCCAGACCGACATCGATCTGTTCAAGCGGATCAACGACACCCACGGCCACGACGTCGGCGACCAGGTCATCAAGGGCCTCGCCGGCATCCTCCGGCGGCTCAAGCGCTCGACCGACTACGTCGCGCGGTTCGGCGGCGAGGAGTTCGTGATCATCTGCGAGGAGACCGACGCCCAGGGCGCGATGAACCTCGCCGAGCGCGTCCGCGAGGAGCTCCTCCGCACCACGTTCCACGCCCCGAGCGGCGCGTTCCAGGTCACCTGCAGCCTCGGCGTCGCCACCCAGCCCCACGACGGGACGACCTGGGACGAGCTCTACAAGGCGACCGACGACGCGCTGTACGTGAGCAAGCGGAGCGGCCGCAACCAGACGACCCTCGCCCCAGGCAGCACCGCAGCGCGCGCGAAGCGCGCCTAGTACCGGGCGGAGGTTCCGCCAGAAGTTGCGCCCGTGGTCGTGCGCGTGATCGTGGTCGTGAGCGGGCACGGGCACGGGCTCGATCGGCTCGCGCCTCAGCTGCGCACGCAACCGTCCCCCGTTTGGGCGTCGATCCTCGCGTTCGCCCTCGAGCTTCGGTCACAGCTCGAACGCGCCGCGATGTCGATTCCGTTTAAAGCTCGCGACGGCGCGCGGCAGCGCGCTGGCGTGTGGCGCGGCGCTCGACGTGTGGCGCACTGCTCGGACATCGCATCGGCTGATCAGCTCGATCGAGGCGTGCGCTTGCTGAGTCGAATCGTGGCCATGCTCACCCGAATGTGCCGGTGAGGCCTCGTGCCCGTGCGCGTGCCCGAGCCCGCTCACGTGCCCGTGCACGCGGACGAGCACGCCCACGCATCGCCCGAGGACCGGGGTGGGGGCGCGCGGCCGGGGGCTCCGGGTTGACCATGCAGCCGCCCTCACGCGACAGCAGAACCTCTGGCCAAATTTCCGCCGAGCGGCACCAGACCGTCGAGCCGCCCCGACCTACTCGAACCGGCACTTGTCGGCCTGCTCGATCTCCTTGGCCTCGAGCATGCACTCGTAGACCGCTCGCTTCCAACCCTTCACGCACCGCGCGCGCGCGTTGTCGCGCGCCTCGGAGAACACCGCGTCCTCGTTCTCCTTGGTGTTGAACGGCGCGGCCGCGAGGCGACCGAGCGGCGGCCGCTTCTCCTTTTTGACCTGGAGCGCGCCGAGGTGGGCGGCGACCTGATCGCACTCCGTGGGCGTCGCCGTCGACGGTTTGCACGAGATCAACACGAGCGGGATCGACAAGAGGAGTGCGCGCACGAGGCGCGGTGTAATCGACCCGGGGTTCGCGCGACAGGGATGCCTCTGGCGACCGCGTCATACCCACAAAAATAAGGCCAAAATGGGCCCCACGACGCGGTGCGTGAGCTGGCACTGCGGGTGCTCTGGGGGACGCCGCGGGGGATCCATTCACCCTCGGAGGTAACTCATGAAGCTGAGCTTGATTGCAGTGGCGGCCATCGCCGCGATGGGCGTCGTCGGATGCAGCGACGACACGGACACGCCGACCACCGCCACGGACACGGGCGTCGCGGCCGACACCGGCACCGCGACCGACACCGGCACCGACACCGGCACCGCGACCGAGACCGGCGGCGACACCGGCGCGGCGACCGAGACCGGCGGCGAGACCGGCAGCGAGACCGGCAGCGACGCGGCGGCCGACTGACGCGTTCCCCCGGCG
>JALHOE010000206.1 GCA_022843175.1 Deltaproteobacteria bacterium | reverse complement strand
CTCGACCGGCGGCGCATCGACGCCGGCGTCGCTCCCGGGCGGGGGCACCGAGCCCGCGGGCTTGCACTCGGTCTCGTGGCACACCTGTCCGGCGGGGCAGAGCGCGTCGCCCTCGTCGACCTCGCCGTCGCAGTCGTCGTCGAGCCCGTTGCACTTCTCGGGCTTCGGTTGGCCGGGCTCGCAGGTGTCGGGCTCGCAGGTGGGCGCGGCGCGCGCGCACATGCCGACTCCGCAGATCGGCCGCACGCGCTCGTCGACGCGGCCGTCGCAGTTGTCGTCCTTGTGGTTGCAGATCTCGACGACGCCCGGGTGCACCTTCGGATCGTTCTCGTCGCAATCGCCCGGGCGCGGCGCGTAGCCCGCGGGCGGACACTTGGCGAACACCGTCTTGCCCGACGAGTTGCCGTAGCCGTCGCCGTCCTTGTCCTCGTAGTGCGTGGCCTCGACGAGATCTTCGTCGATCTTCCCGTTGCAGTTGTCGTCCCGCATGTTGCACAGCTCGGGCGCGCCGGGGTGTGCCTTGGGATCGTTGTCGTCGCAGTCGTCCTTGTTCTCGACGTAGCCAGCGGGCTTGCTGCAGTCGACGATCGACTCCGCGCCGCCGAAGCCGTCGCCGTCCCAGTCGCGGTAATAGGTCTTGCCGTCGCACCCGACCGCGAACGACTTGGCGGCGAACGACGCGCCGTCGCCGCCGCGCGCGCTGTCGCTGTTGGCCGCGACGCCCCACACCTGCAGTGACGCGCCGCCCGGCGTCATCGGCGCCGTGTACCGCGCGACGAACTGCACCACGCCTCCGCTCGGGGCCTTCGGCGCGCTGTGCACCATGTTGCCGATGTCGACGAGCCGCGTCGGTTGACCGCTCACAGTCGCGAGCGAGCCCTTGCCGTTGGTGCGCAGGTAGAGGCCGCCGCTCCCGCCGTTCACCGACGGGATGGTGACGGTCACCGTCACCGACTCTCCGGGTTTCGGAGCGGCGGGCGAGATGTCGAGTGTGATCGACGGGATCTTCCCGCCGGTGTGACACCCCTCGCAGCCCTCGGCCGCGATGCCGCCGTTGCGTGCGTCGCCGCGGGCCGCCGCCGCAAGCGCGGCGAGACCGACGAGGGCCCCCGCCGCCTTGGATCGAAGAGTCATTGGCGCAATCAGGTCGCAATCAGCGTACCACCCACGGTTTTCGACGCGACCTGTCACATCTGCGAGACGCGTGAATGTACGGCGCGGTCGCTCGTCGGACACCGCTCCACTGCCCGCGAGGTAACGATGACTTCTTCGCTCCCCCCGCCCCCGCCCTCTTCCGACGCGCCGCCGCCGTCGATGTCGGGCGTGCTCGACGAGCTCGCGCGACTGCGCGCCCGCGTCGCGTCCGAGGACCGCGTCGCGATCCTCGACTCAATCCGCCGAATCGACCGCGATCTGCGCGCGCTCGAGCGGCTGCTCCGCTCGGGCGTGGGTGACCACGCGATGAGGCTCTCGTCTACGACTTGACGTCCACGAGCTCGACCTCGAACACCAGCGTCGCGTTGCCGGGGATCGAAGGGGGCGCGCCCGCGCCGCCGTAACCGAGCTGCGGCGGCACCACGAGCTTGCGCTTGCCGCCCACCTTCATGCCCTCGATGCCGAGGTCCCAGCCCTTGAGCACCTGGCCGGCCCCGAGCACGAAGGTCTTCGGCTTCTTCTTGTCGTGGGAAGACTCGAGCTGCTTCATGCCGTTGGCCAGCCACAGCGTGTAGTGGACGCTGATCTTCTTGCCGTCGGTCGCGGTCGCGCCCGTCCCCACGACGAGATCGGTGATCCACGACGGCGCTGCGTCCTCCTTCGGCGCGGGTGCGGCGCTCGCGGCGCTCGCGGTGGGGATGGCGAGGGCGGGCTGCTCGACCGGCTTCGGCGCCTCCTCCTTCTTGCCGCACCCGACGGCGGCGACGACGACCAGCGACGAGAGCGTGAGCGCGCGCAGCATGATCGCGAGGGTACACGGGAACCGGAGCGGTGCTCGCCTGTCGTTCCGCGGACAGGAGGTCACGACATGATCGAATCGTTCCGCATGGGTGGGTGGGGCATGTACCCGACCGCGCTCTTTGGCCTGGTGTTGCTCGCAGTCGCCGCCCGCTACGCGCTCAAGCCGGACAACCGCTGGGTGCCGCTGCAGATCGCGCTCGGCGTGCTCACGCTCACGACCGCGATGCTCGGCTTCGTCACCGGGCTGATCGTGACCACGACCAACCTCTCCGGCGCGCCACCGGGCAGGGTGTGGACCATCGCCGCGGCCGGCTTCGGCGAGTCGCTGGTGAACGTCGGCTTCGCGCTCGCGTTCCTCGCCATCGCCGCGCTCGCCGCGTGCGCCGGCGCGGCGCGGTTGCCCGCACGCGCCTAGGCCATCCTAGCCGGCGTCCGCAGCGCCCGCGTCGGCGCCCTTGCGCTTCGCGAGGTCGAGCGGGAGCTGCACGTCGGTGACGATCTTCGGGGCGGGGAAGGTCTGCTTGACGAGGATGTCGAGCACGCACTGGGCGAAGGCCGGATCGCCCGCCTCGCCGCCGAGACCGGCGCGCGTCGGGTCGACCTTGCCCTCCTTGGTGATCGCGAAGACGAGCACGATCTTGCCGGCCAGCTCGGGCTTCTTGGCGTGCGCGTCGTCGTAGCACTTCTCCATTTGCGGCCGCACCGCACGGATGACCTTGAGCACCTCTTGCTGCGAGACGCCGCCGTCGAGCGCGGCGCCCGCGTCGGGGAGCGCCTCCGCGTTCTTCTTGCAGCCGAGACAGAGGAGGAGGACCCACGCGTACTTGACCATCGCGCGCATCATCGTCGATCTCTCACCGGCTGTGCACATCCTCGGCGAGCGCCGCCTCGAGCCCCTCGTATCGAGACGCGTTGGCGGCGACGAAGCGGTCGGTCCCGAACACCTCGCGGAACAGCGGGCCGGTGGCGGGTCGCGCGGCGGTCTCGAGGAAGCGCGCGATGGTCTTGCGCGCGTCGGCGACCGACAGGGTGGTGGTCACGCAGATGGTGTCGCCCGGCACCGCCTCGGCTCCGACCGCGATCGGCCGGATGCGGCGGTCGTCGTGCCAGGCGCCGCCGGTGATCTCGCCGTTCTCGGCGATGCGGCAGAACATCGCGCCGATGTCGGCGCTGCCGTCGAGGAGCGCCTGGAGCACACCCTCGTGCGAGCCGCGGAACGACTGCGCGGCGAAGGTGGCATCGGGCTCGATGCCCGCCGCCCGTAGCATGCAGCGCGGCACGAGGTAGCCCGCGGCCGACCACGGGTCGACCCACGCCACGTCCTTGCCCGCGAGATCCTGGACCCGCGTCACCGTGTCGGCCGCGCGGGTGACGATCGCCGCGGAGTACGAGCGCCGCCCCTCGCGTTCGAGCGTCAGCATCAGGCGCGCCGCGCCCGAACGCACCGCGCGCACGTACGCGACCGGCGGCAGCCACGCGAGATCGAGCTCGCCCTCGGCCAGCGCGTCGACGAGGTTGGCGTAGCTGTGCGCGACGGCGATGTTGAACTCGGGCGCGAGCAGCTTGGAGAGCTTGCGCATGGCGACGGCGCCCGTCGTGGGCGAGGCTGCGAGGACGACGCCGAGGCGGAGCGGACCGTTGCGCAACGGACGCGGCGGCGTGCTGATCGGCGCGACCGGCGGCGGCGGGGTCTTCGGCTGCCAGGTGAGCCGTTCGACCAGCGGCGGAGGGCGCACCACCACCGGCGGCGAGCTCGTGCGCGCGAGCATCGCGCGCCGGACGTCTTCGTCGATCGCCTCCGAGGTGTCGATGTCGACCGGCAGCGCCAGCCGGATCGCGCCGGACACCGAGCTGGAGGAGGTCGCGAGGCCGAAGATCGGCGCGCGGTAGTCGCGGATCGCGAGGAGCATCGCGGTCATGGTGTCCCAGCGCCGATCGCGCTCCGGCTCGAGCGCGCGATGCACGATGGCCGCGAGCTCGGCGGGGACGTCGGTGTGCTCGTCCACCGGCCGCGGGCGCTCGCTCGCGATCTTGAGGAGGACCGAGGTCACGTTGACGCCCTCGAACGGCAGGCGACCGGTGAGGCACTCGTAGAGCACCACGCCGATCGACCAGATGTCGGCGCGGCCATCGAGCTCGGTGTCGCCGCGCGCTTGCTCGGGGGACATGTAATAGGGCGTGCCGAGCGGCATTCCCCCGCCGGTGGCCGGCCCGCGCTCGGTCGGATCGCGCCGCACGAGCTTGGAGAGGCCGAAGTCGATCAGCTTGGGGATGACGTGCACGCCCTGCTGCGCGAGGTAGATGTTGCCCGGCTTGACGTCGCGGTGAATGACGCCGAGCTGATGAGCGGCCTCGAGCGCCTCCATGATCGGCGTGAGCAGCGTGAGCGCGTGGTCGGCCTCGAGCTTGCGGCCCGGGGTGTCGCGCAGCATGCGCCGCAGATCGCGCCCGCGGAGCAGCTCCTGCACGAGGAAGAACGTGCTCGTCGGCTTGTCCTCGCCCATGTCGAGCACGTCGACGATGTTGGGGTGCTCGATCCGGGTGGCGCTTCGCGCCTCGCGGATGAACCGCTGCACGCGCTCGGGCGAGCGGCCGACCTCCGGGTCGAGGATCTTGAGCGCCACCCGCCGCCGGGTCCAGGTGTTCTCGGCTTCGAAGACGGTGCCCATGCCGCCGTCGGCGATCCACCGCAGGACGCGGTATTTATCGCCCAGAATGGAGCCGATGTAGCGTTCGTGCTCGAGCAGGAGGGGCCTCCGTCGGAATGATACCGCTTCGCGCGCCGCTTCGGCGGAGCACGATCGACTGCGCTCACCTACATCGCGGGGGCTACTATCGCCGCGCGATGCACGGCCTGGACTTCTTCCCGCCGCGTCCGCGCGGTCTCAAGGGCCGGTCCGCCGAGCTCGCCACGCTCACGCGGATCGTGCGGGACGGGGTGCCGCGCCTCGCGCTCGTGGGGGGCGGCGGGAGTGGCAAATCCATGCTCGCCGCGGCGCTCGGGCACCGGCTCGCGCCGCACTTCGGCGGTCGCATCCACTGGCTGCGCGTCGGCGCGTGGGACGTGCAGACGTTGCTCGAGATGTTCGCGCTGCGGTTCGGCACGTTGCACGATCGTCATGAGCGTCTCGCGTCGCTCCGCGCGTTCTTCGAGCGCGAGGGCCCCCGGCTGATCGTGCTCGACAACCACGAGGACGATCGCGCCACGGCGAAGCTGCTCAACGCCCTCGCCGACACGCCGGTGACGTTCCTCGTCACCGCCCGCCGCTGCTTGCTCGGCGGCGTCCTCATCTATCCGGTCACCGCGCCGCTCGTCACCGGCGGGAGGCCGGCCTTCCCAAGGGTCGCGTCGCTCACGCGCGCGCTCCGGTTCAACCCGCTCGCGCTCGACATCGCCGACGGCATCGTTGGCGCGCGAGGCGCCTCGATCCCCACGCTGCGCCGCTACCTCGAGGAGCACGGCGCGTTCGCGGTCCGGGTGATCGCGCACGAGGACGATCTCCCCGAGGTAGCGCTGCTCGTCGATTGGGCGTGGGAGCGGCTGTCCGACGGCAGCCGGCGCCTGCTCTCGGTGCTCGCGCACGTCGAGGGCGACAACGTCGACATTGTCTCGCTCGGCCAGCTCGGCGGCGTGCGACAGCCCTCGCGCGCGCTCGCCCCGCTCCTCGCCTACCGCCTCGTGCAGGAGCCGCTCGCCGGCCGCTACACGCTGCACGCCGTGGTGCGCTACGCGATCGCCAAACGCACCACCGCCGAGCCCGAACGCCTCTACCAGCACTACGTCTCGCTGCTCGAACGAGATCCGTCGCGCCTCGCGCTCGAGCAGACGCACCTCTTCACCGCGATGGACCACGCCCACCGCGAGAACGACCTCGACAAGATGCTCCGGATCGAGCGGCTCCTCTCGGCGATCACGAGCTAGCAACCACGGGATTGCGGACGTCGACGCGCCTGCGCCTGCGCCTGCGCCTGCGCCTGCGCCTGCGCCTGCGCCTGCGCCTGCGCCTGCGCCTGCGTCTGCGTTCGCGTCTGGGTCTGCGTTCGCGTCTGCGTCCGTGTCGGCGTGATCGCGGCGAGTTAGGCGCGCGCGTCAGCGAGCGCCTGACCAGAAGGGGCTCTCTCCGCGTCCTCTTCGAGACTACCGGCGTCGCCGACGCAGAGTCGTCAGCATTGGCGCAACCGCGGGCCTTACGCCCGCGGCCCCGTCGTTCTCACCCTTTCGCGCGGCACATCGGGGCCGGGGCGCCCTCGACCATCTTGCAGCGGCCGTCGAGGCCGCAGTCGTCGTCGTAGTTGCAGCGCTTCTCGCAGTTGCCCGTCTCGCCGCCGTAGCCGCCGGCCATCACGCAGTCGAGGTCGTGCGGGCACTTGTGGTCGGCCGAGCAGGCGGTGCCGAACGACGAGAGGCCGGGGTGCTGCGTGGGCTTGGGCGGCGGACCGCACGCGACGAAGGGAGCGAGCAGGACGAGCGCGGCGAGCGAACGAAGCATCGTTCGACGGTACAATACCGATGACGCCCGATGTTGCTTTTCCGCAAACCCTTCCACGCCGGCCTCGTCGACGGCTCGGTCCGCCTCACGTTCCGCCGGTGGGACAAACCCCACGTGAAGGCCGGCGGCCGCTATCGGTGTCATCCGATCGGCGTGCTCGCCGTCGATCGCGTCGCGCGCGTGCTCGTGCGCGAGATCACCGACGACGACGCGCGGCTGTGCGGCTTCGCCGATCGCGTCGCGCTGCTCGCGTTCATGGACCACCCGGCGCCCGAAGCCGAGGTCTTTCGCGTCGACCTCCATCACGGCGGCGACGGCGACCGCGTCGCGCTCGCGCTCGAGGACCAGCTCACCGCCGACGACGTGGCGGCGCTCCGTGCCAAGCTCGAGAAGATGGGCAGCTGGACGCGCGAGACGCTCGCGATCATCGCCAAGCACCCGCGCGTGGCCGCATCGCAGCTCGCCCACAAGCTCGGCCGCGAGACGGCGCCCTTCAAGGTCGACGTGCGCAAGCTGAAGAAGCTCGGGCTCACCCAGAGCTTCGAGGTCGGCTACGAGATCTCGCCGCGCGGGCGCGCGTTCCTGGCCGCTACGCGCGGAGGAAGAACTCGATCACCAGCGAGAGCTCGAGCTTCGGCGCCACGAGCAAAACCGTCATCCCGGCGCTGACCCTCGACGAGCCGCGCGGGGCGATCACCTTGCCCGACGGCTCGAACATGCCCGCGATCACGCACGACTGGGGGAAGTCGGCGTCGGAGGCGATCTCGGCCACCGTGCGCCCCACCACCTTGGCGGCGGCTGGGATCGCGAGCTCGAACGCCATCGCGTTCCCGAGCAGCATCGCGTGTCGGACCGCCTGGTGCTCGATCGCCGAGGCGAGCGCGCCGATGAACACGTCGGTCTCGGAGAGGATGCGGTCGACACCCGCTTGCTCGTAGACGACGCGGTAGGCCGGATCGCGCATCCGCACCATCACCCGCCGCGCACCGGCGGCCCTGGCGAGCATCGAGACGGCCAGGTTCTCGGCGTCCCGTCGCAAGAGCGCGACCACCACGTCGGCCTCGGCGACCCGCGACTCCTCGAGGATCGCGGCCTCGGTGGCGTCGCCCGCGATGGCGACCAGGCCGTGGCCGTCGAACGCGCGCTCGGCGGCGGCCGGATCGCGGTCGACGATGGTGACCTCGTGGCCTGCCTCGCGCAGGTGATTGGCGACGGCGAGACCGGCTCGGCCGGCGCCAGCAATGAGCGCGCGCATCAGTGGTGCTCCTCGAGAGCGATGAGGTCCTTGTCGACTGCGGAGATCTGTTCGTCGCCGGCGGTGCCGTCGAGCAGGCCACGGCGAACGGCGTCGGAGAGCGCGGCCTTCTGCGCGTGGAGCAGCGCGCGGTCAACGAGGTGGTCGGCCGCGATCTCGCTCGCCGGCGCGCGGAGGATGTTCTCGGCGGCGATGACCCGGCGCTGGAACATGGCCCGGCGCTCGGCGTGGTCCTTGCGATCGAGGAGACCGGCGGCGAGGAGCTCGTCGAGCTCGAGCTGCCCGCGCCGCGCCGCGATGAGCACGCCCTTGGCTTGATCGATGCGCGCGTCGCGCGCGGACTCCGACACCCCGAGCGCGCGCAGGAACCGCGCGAACGGGAGCGCCTGGGTGATCAGCGTGATGAAGGTGACGCCGAACACGATCGGGATGAGCCGATCGCGGTAGGGCATGGTCGCCGGCAGCGCGAGCACCGCCGCCATCGACAGCGCGCCCTTGATGTTGCCGAACACCATCACGTGCTGCCAGCGGATGGGAATGTTCATGAACGCGAACGAGCCGTACACCGCCACCGCGCGGCCAGCGTGCAGCGCGAGCGTCGCGATCCCAATCGCTGGCGCCTCGCGGAGCAGCGCGCCCGTCTCGAGCTGCATGCCGACGAGGATGAAGATGAAGACGTTGAGGAGGAACCCGATCGCCTCCCAGAAGCTCTGGAGCGCGAGGATCGATCCCGCGGCGAGGTGGCGGCGAGCGCTGCTGCCGATCATCAGGCCGACGACGACGACCGCGATCACCGGCGAGGCGTGCATTCGCTCCGCGGACAGCGCGGCGCCGAACACCAGGACGAGCGAGACGAGCACCGCGGTGAGGTGGTCGGGCACGCTCCGGAGGATGCGGTCGCCCGCGGCGGCGACGGCGAAGCCGATCGCGAGCCCGCCCGCGATGGCCATGCCGAGCGCCTTGGTGGTCTCGGCCGCCGGCACGCTGCCGCGAGTGACGACCGCCGCCGTGACGCTGACGAGCACGAGCGCGGTCCCGTCGTTGAACAGGCTCTCGCCCTCCATGATCGCCGCGAGCCGGTGCGGTACGCGCACGCTGCGGAACGCGAGGAGCACGCTCACGGTGTCGGTGATCGACAGCAGCGCGCCGAGGAGCAGCGCGACCGCGAACGGCAAACCGAGGGCGAACTTGGCGACGAGCGCCGTGCCGAGGAGCGACACGGCGACGCCGGGGAGCGCGAGCGCGAGGATCGGCTTGGCCACCTGGCCGAGGCTCTCGGCGTCGGCCGAGAGCGCGCCCTCGAACACCAGGATCGGCAGGAAGGCGACGAGCACCAACTCGGGGTTGAGCGGAGTGTGCGGGAGGAACTGGCCGACGACCGCCAGGAGGCCGACGACGACCAACGCGACGTTGTACGGGATACGCGCGCGCTTGGCGCCGACGGCGACGAGCGCACCGATCGCGACGACCAACAACAAGCTCTCGAGTCGGTGGTGAAGCACCCGCTACCTCACTCCTCTGGTTTGCGGTCGGTGAGAAGATGCCAAGCCGCCAGCAGCGTACCGAATCCAGCGCCGAGCACACCGGCTCCGAGCATGGGGCTTCGATCCAGGGACATCGAGGCGGTTCCAACCGTGAGCAACGCCACGGCAGCGAAGGTCGTGAGGTATCCGGAGACAAAACGCATGACACGCTCCGGCCGCGAGGACGCGGCGGTTCGAGGGGAGTCGATGGGCCCGGAGACTCAGGGCGCCGGGGGGGCGCGCGCGCGGGCGGGGATCGACAGAACCAGAGGAGCGGCGAACGAGCGCTCGGTGAGGGCGACGAAGCCGACCAACGCCGCGGCGGCGATCTCGCCGAAGGGCGCCGGCGGGAGCATGTCGCCGAGGAGCGCGTCGTGGTCGGCCTCTGGGGCGCGCGCCTTGACCGCGGCGACGGCGGCGCGGAACGCGACGATGGCCGTGGTGCCCGTGGGCGCGGGGCGGATGCTCCGCTCGCTCTCTCGGAGGCGGTGCGTGCCGAGCGACGCGACCAGCAGCGAGAGCGCCGTGATCAGCGCAATCAGGGCGCGCCGCGACCGCGTCATGCCGCAAGCTAGCACGCGAACGGCTACGATGCGCGCGTGACGCTGCCGTTCTCGCCGCCGCTCCTCCCCATGCTCGCCAAGCGCATCGACGCGCTCCCCCCCGGCGAGGGCTTCCTCTTCGAGCCCAAGTGGGACGGGTTCCGCACGCTGGTCTTCCGCGACGGCGGCGAGCTCTTCATTCAGAGCCGCGACGAGAAGCCGCTCAACCGCTATTTCCCCGAGCTCGATGCGCCGCTGCGCGAGCAGTTGCCCGAGCGGTGCGTGCTCGACGGCGAGCTGGTGATCGCGCGCGGGAGCGGCCTCGACTTCGAGGCCCTGCAGATGCGGATTCACCCGGCCGCGTCGCGGGTGAAGATGCTCTCCGGGGAGATCCCCGCGGAGCTCGTGTTCTGGGACTTGCTCGCCCTCGGCGACGAAGACCTCCGCCCGCTGCCGCTCTCGGAGCGTCGCGCGCGCCTCGTGCAGGTGCTCGCGAACGCGAAGAAGCCCATTCACGTCACGCCGGCCACGACGGACCGCGACACGGCGAACGATTGGTTCCATCGCTTCGAGGGCGCCGGGCTCGACGGCGTGATGGCCAAGCCGCTCGCGGGCGCCTACGAGCCGAACAAGCGCACGATGTTCAAGGTGAAGCACAAGCGCACCTGCGAGTGCGTGGTGGCCGGCTTTCGCTGGCACAAGAACGGAAACGGCACGCTCGTCGGCTCGCTGCTCCTCGGCCTCTACGACGCCGAGGGCAAGCTGCAGCACGTCGGAGTCGCGGCGAGCTTCACCGAGAAGAAGCGGCGCGAGCTCGTCGAGCTCCTCGCGCCGTATCGCGAGAACGCCGCGGCCGAGCACCCGTGGCGCGAGTGGGGCGGCTTCGATCAACACGGCGAGGACGCGCAGCGCATGCCCGGCGCCAAGAGCCGCTGGAGCGCGAACAAGTCGTTGGAGTGGGAGCCGCTCCGCCCCGAGCTCGTGGCGGAGGTCGAGTACGACCACATGCAGGGCACCCGCTTCCGCCACACCGCGCAGTTCCAGCGCTGGCGCACCGACAAGAAGCCGAGCGACTGCGACTACGAACAGCTCGAGACGACGCCGCCCTACGAGCTACGCCAGATCTTCGCTAGGTGAACGGTCCCTTGCAGCAGCGGAAGCCGATGCCCGGGTGGCGCACGTCGATCGGCTGCGAGGTGCCGGCGAAGCACATTCCGGTCGCGTGGTCGTTGGCGTAGAAGCCGCCGCGGATCGAGCAGTCGATGCTCATGCGCTCAGCGGGCGTGGTCCCGGCCCTGAAGCCGGTCGTGAAGCAGCCGCTGCCGTCCCACTCGGCCACGTTGCCGACCATGTCGCGGACGCGGTTCCAGGGCGCGGTCGCACCACGACAATCCGGGTGCTTCTCGACCTCGGACGGCGAAGCGAGGCCGCCGATTTGGCAGACCCCCGCGGCGGGCGCGGTGGGGCCGGTGGCCCAGCCCTCGGTCGCCGTGGGGTCGCCGTTGGTGCACGCGAGGCTCCACTGCGCTTTGGCTGCGGTGTACTGCAGCGTCGGCGCGCCCGTGACGAGATCGCCGCAGATGTGTTTGTCGGCCCACGCGCAGTAGGTGAGCGCGTCGCACCAGTCGATGCCGGTGATCGGGAAGTTGTCGCCGAAGGCGGAGGGCAGCGGCTCGAACGAGGAGTTCCAGTCGCAGTGCGGAGGTTGCGCGGGCTTGCTCGCGGCCTTGAGGAACACGTCGTACTCGGCGCGCGTGACCTCGCGCGCGTCGATGCAGAACTTCGCGCCGCCGCCGCTGTAGACCATCGGCCCGCCCTTGTGCGTACCGCACTCGGGATCGCTCGCGACGGGAGACGCGTCGCCGGTCGCGTCGGCCTCGGCAGCGGGAGCGTCGACCGGCATCGCGGTGTCGGTCGCGGTGTCGCTCCATGTGCTGTCGGTGGTGCTGTCGATCAGCGCGCTGTCGACGGACGAGTCACCGTCGGACGCCGCATCGGCTACGGATGAGTCGACCGTCGAGAGATCGACGACGGGCTCGCCCTGACAACCGAGCAACACGACCGAGACCCAGAGCGCGCGACCTAGCGTTTCCATGCTCCCATCACGTCTTCGTCCGGATCGGGTGTCTCCTGCGCAGGGCGCTCGGCTTCCGGAACGTGGCGAAGGTTGACTCGGATTCGCGTCCAAGTCGAAGAGCGACCGCGCATCGAATCGACGAGCACGTCGTCGACCGCGAGGAGCTCAGCCGCTCGGGGGTGGCGCGCCTTCCAACGCTCGAGCCCAGCGAGCGCGTCCTCCTTCTTGCGTGCGTTGGCCACGATGACGAGCGGGTGCACCTCGCGCTTGGGTTTGGGCGCGCTCTTGGCGCGAGAAGGGGCGACCCGCGGCGCTTCGCCGTCCATCTTGCGATAGTGGGGCGGCCAGGGCGCGTCGGCGAGGCCGCTCGAGGCGTCGCGCGCGACGAGCTCGAGGAGCGGCTCGAGCGAGCCGACTGCGTCGTCGATGCCCGCGTGACGGTCTCCGAGCTCGGCATAGCGCTTGGGCACCGTAAAGAGGGTGAAGTCTGCCGGATTGCACGCGTCGACCTCGTCCCACGCGAGCGGCGCCGATACGCGCGCGTCGGGCAGCGGGCGCACGGAGTAGGCCGAGCAGGTGGTGCGGTCCTTGGCGTTCTGGTTGTAGTCGAGGAAGACGCCGTGGCGTTCCTCCTTCCACCACTTGCTGGTGGCGATCGCGGGCAGACGCCGCTCGATTTCGCGCGAGAGCGAGAGCGCACACTGACGCACCTCGGCGAAGCCCCAGCGCGGCTCGATCCGCACGTTGACGTGCATGCCCCGCGAGCCGCTCGTCTTCGGCCAACCGACGAGCTTCAGCTCCGTGAGCAGCGCGCGGACCTCGAGCGCGACCGCGCGGACGTGCTCCCACGGAACGCCCGGCCCTGGATCGAGATCGATGCGCAGCTCGTTGGGATGCTCGACGTCGGTGGCGAGCACGGCGTGCGGGTGCAGCTCGATGTTTCCGGTGTTGGTACACCACGCGAGCCCCGCCGCGTCGTCGACCACCAGCTCCTCGGCCGTGCGCCCGGAGGGGAAGCTCAACGTCACCGTGCGGAGCCAGTCCGGTTTGTTGCTCGGCGCGCGCTTTTGATAGAACGGCTCGCCCTCCGCGCCGTCGACGAACCGCTTGAGCACGAGCGGTCGATTGCGAATGCCGCGGAGCGCGCCGTCGGCGACGGCGAGGTAGTACTTCACGAGGTCGAGCTTGGTGACGCCAGCAGCCTTGAAATAGAGCTTGTTCGGGTTGGTGACCGTGACCTCTCTACCGTCGATCGTGAGGACCTCGGCCTCTTCCTTCTTCGCCACGGCGCGGATGGTACGCCATCGAGACCTACGCTAGGAACACGCCGTGGCCGACCCGAAGCATGACGTGCTCGAGATGCTCGAGGAGCTCGCGACCCTCACCACCCTGGACGAGGGCGACGTGCAGTCGTTCAAGGTCCGCGCCTACGAAACGGCGGCGCGCGGCATCGAAGCGCACGTCGGCGACATCGCCCACCTCACCGCCGCGCAACTGCAGAAGATCGACGGCATCGGCAAGAGCACCGCCACCAAGATCCGCGAGCTGCTCGACACCGGGCGCGTGCCGAAGCTCGTCGAGCTCCGCGAGAAGTTCCCCGCGAGCGTGGTCGAGCTGATGAAGATTCAGGGCGTCGGCCCCAAGGCCGTCCTCAAGCTCCGCGCCGAGCTCGGCGTGCAGAGCATCGACGATCTGCGCAAGGCGATCGCCGAGCAGAAGGTCCGCACCCTCAAGGGGTTCAGCGCGAAGACCGAGGAGAAGCTCGGGCAGACGCTCGCCCGCATGGGCGAGAACATCGGGCGCGCGCCGATCTCGGTGGCCCTGCCCCTCGCCGAGCGCATCCTCGGCACGCTGCGCGATCTCCCCGGGGTCACGTTCGCGGCGTATTGCGGGAGCCTGCGCCGCTTCTCGGAGACGATCGGCGACATCGACATCTGCGTCGTCGCCGCCGACGCGGCGCCGGTGATGGACGCGGTCGTCGCCCTGAGCATGGTGGACCGCGTGCTGGTGAAGGGCGCCACCAAGACGAGCGTCGTCACCCGCCGCGGAATCCAGATCGACGTGCGCGTGGTGCGCGCCGACCAGGTCGGCGCGGCGATGCTCTATTTCACCGGCAGCAAGGCGCACAACATCAAGCTCCGCCAGCGCGCCATCGCCCGCGGCTGGACGCTCAACGAATACGCGCTCGCCGAGGCCGAGGGTGGCAAGGTCATCGCCAGCGAGACCGAGGAGGCGATCTACCAAGCGCTCGGCCTACCGTTCATCCCGCCGGTGCTTCGCGAGGACTCGGGCGAGATCGAGCTCGCCGAGAAGGGCGCGCTGCCGTCGCCGATCGGGCCGGTGCTCGGCGACTTCCACGTCCACACCACGGTCTCGGGCGACGGCCGCTCACCGCTCGAGGACATGGTCGAGGGCGCCCGTGCGCGCGGCTATCGCGTGCTCGCGATCACCGACCACGCCGAGGGCACGCTCTCGGGCGTCGGCCGCGACGCGTTGCTCGAGCAGCGCGCGCGCATCGCCGCGCTGCAGGCCGAGCTCACAGACCTCACGTTGCTCCACGGCGCCGAGCTCAACATCGGCTCCGACGGCCAGCTCGACTACGACCCCGAGTTCCGCGCCCTGTTCGATTTCTGCCTCGCCTCGGTGCACGACCACTTCGATCTCTCCCGCGAGCAGCAGACGAAGCGCATCGTCACCGCGATGCGCGATCCGAGCGTGAAGATGATCGGTCACCTCTCCGCGCGAATGATCGGCGGCCGCCCCGGCATCGACCTCGACGTCGACGCGATCCTCGCCGCCGCCGAGGAGACCGGCTGCGCGCTCGAGGTCAACGGAGGCCTCCCGCGCCTCGACGTCTCGGTGGACGTCATGCGCCGCGCGCGCGACCGGAAGGTGAAGTTCGTGCTCACGAGCGACGCCCACCACCAGACCGAGCTCGAGCGCGTGCGCTACGCCGCGCTCAACGCAGAGCGCGCGATGATCGGCCCCGACCGCATCATCAACACGTGGTCCAAAGAGCGCCTCCTGCAGTGGGCCCGCCACAAGTCCCCCTAGAACCAATGCCGTTCGGATAAGAGGACCGGTCGCCAGGGCGAGGAGCCTCACGCCAAGGCCGCCCGAGATCTATTGGGGCGCAGCCCATGGGTGTGCATCGACGGGTCCGCTGCAGCTTGCGGCAATGACGTCTCGGCCAGCATCGGCAGACGGCTTCGCTCGCGGGCGTTCTCGGCGTGAGGCTCTTCTCCCTGGCGCCCGGTTTGCGCGGCGCGAACCGAACAGCATCTGCCCTAGAACCCCTGCGACTTGAACTCGATGCCGTAGCGCACGCGGGCGACGCCGAGCGGCGGGGGTGGGAACTTCACCTTCTCGACGACGCCGACGACGCAAGCGAGCATGGTCGAGTCCTTCAGCGTACCGGCGGTGACTTTTGTCATGGAGACCGAGCCGTCGGGGACGAGGTCGAGCGCGAGATGAACGGTGCCGCGCGTGGTGCGGTCGGTGCTCAAAGCCACCTCGTAGCAGCGGCGTAGGTCGGGGTAGACGGCGCGAAGCGTGCGCCGCGTCTCGAGCACATTCATCTCGTTGTCGACGCTTCCCTCGATTTCGGTGAGCTCGATCGCCTTCTTCGCCTCCGGCGGCGGAGCAGCGGCGGGCGCGGCGGGCACGGGCGGGGCCGAGGGCGGCGGC
>JALHOE010000205.1 GCA_022843175.1 Deltaproteobacteria bacterium | reverse complement strand
CGTCGCCGGCCGCACCTTCGCGCTGACCGTCGGCCGCACCGCGCGCTTCGACCTCTTCGCGTCGAGCGGCGAGGCCGGCCGCGTCGATCGCCCCGGCGAGGTCGCCACGATCAACGACGAGACATTCGTCCTCCTGCCGCCGGTGGTCACCGCCGTGTCGGGCACGAGCGGCGAGATCAACGTGCGCCTCGAGGGCCAGCTCACCGAGATCGGCACGCTCGACCTCGAGTGCGCCGAGCTCTCCTCACGGGAGACGGGGCAGCACCCGCGGCGCTTCCGCCTCGGGTTCGAGATCCGCAAGGACACCGACGTCGCGCCGACCTCGATGCGCGGTCGCAGCGCGCGTGCGCCCGAGGACGGCCGGCTGGCCGAGGCGCGCGAGCGCGTGGAGCGCGCCTTCGCCGAGGGCTCCGATCCGCGGGAGGCGAAGAACCTGGTCCGCGAGCTGGAGCGGATCCTCGGCGAGCGCGCGAGCTGGCCGACGACGATCGTGCGACCGCTGTTCGACGTGCTCCGCGGCGGCATCCGCGGCCGGAGGCGCACCGCCGATCACGAGCGGGTGTTCTTCCAGCTCGCCGGCTTCCTGCTCCGCCCCGGCTACGGCGATCCGCTCGACCCGCAGCGCGTCTCGGCGATCGTTCCGCTGTGGGAGCAGAAGCTCGCGTTCCCCGACGAGATCAACGGCTGGCGCGCGTTCTGGATCGCGTGGCGGCGCATCGCTGGCGGGCTCGGCGAGCCGATGCAGGTGAAGGTCCGCGACACGCTCGACCCGTTCCTCGACGAGCAGAACCGCGGGCGCAAGAAGCCGAAGGGCGTGCGCGCCGAGCCGCTCGAGGAGGTGTTGTTCCTCGCGTCGGCCATCGAGCGGGTGCCCGCGCAGCGCCGCGTCGAGCTCGGCTCGTGGCTCCTCGAGAAGACCTGGACGTCGAGCGATCCCTCGCTCTACGCCGCGATCGGCCGCGTCGGCGCGCGGGTTCCGGCCTACGCGAGCGTGCACCACGTCATCCCGGCGCGCACCGCGGAGAGCTGGCTCGGAGAGATCCTCAAGGGCGACTGGGCGAAGCTCCCGACGGCGCCGTTCGCCGCGGTTCAGCTCGCGCGCAAGACGGGCGACCGTGCGCGCGACGTCTCGGACGGGCTGCGCGCCGAGGTCGTGAAGAAGCTCCAGGCGATCGCGGCGCGGCCGGCGTGGATCGCGATGGTGCAAGAAGTGGTGGCCGTCGACGACGCGCAACGCAACGAAGCGTTCGGCGAGGCGTTGCCGCCGGGTTTGCGGCTCGTGGAGTAGGGCAACCGCGGGCTTACGCCCGCGGCCACGTCGCGTGATAGCGTCGGTCGATGCAACCACAGGGATGGGGACCGCAGCCGGGCTACGCGCCGGCGGCCGGCGGGAGTTACGAGTTCAACCAGCTCGAGAACGGCGTGATCGGTCGCCTCGGCGGCCGGGCCAGGACGTGGGGGGTCTGCTCCATCGTCATCGGCGCGATCATGCTGATCCTCGGCGTCGTCGTGATGATCGCCGTCGGCAACGACATGGGCCTCGCGGTCGGTTCGGTCGTCGCCATCGCGGCGCTCCAGCCGATGGTGTCGGGCGGCTTCTACCTCGCGGCCGGGACCGCCTTCAACAACGTCGTCAACACGCAGGGCAACGACATCCCGCACATGATGGACGCGATGAGGAAGCTCACCAACGCGGTGCGCATCGAGGGCATCGTCGCGATCGTCACCATCGTCGCCGGCGTCGTGCTCGGCGCTGTCGTCTTCGCCGCGAGCCAGGGGTAACCGATGAACCCGTACCAGCCCCCGAACCCGTACCAGCAGCAGCAGTACCCACAGCAGCAGTACCAGCAGCCCCCGAGCTACGAGTTCACCGAGCCCGAGAACTCGGTCATCGGCAGCTGCGCCACCTGGACGATGATCCTCGGCGTGCTCGAGATCCTCCAGGGCGCGAGCAAGATGGTCGGCAAGAACAGCTCCACGCTGAACCTCGTCGTGCACGTGGCGATGGGCGTGATGCTCATCGTGGCGTCGCAGTCGCTGCGTAAGGTCGTGACCACCCAGGGGCTGGACGTGCCGCACCTGATGAAGGCGCTCGACAACTTCGGTCAGGTGCTCCTGATTCGAATCGTCTTGTTGATACTCGCGCTCGTGCTCGTGGTCGTCGCGGTGCTCGCGGTGCTCGCGTTCGTGGCCGCGCTCAAGTCGTAGTCGGTGTGGCGGGCCCGTTCGACCGCGGCGGCGAAGTCGTCGAGGTCGAAGGGCTCCTGCACGAAGACCACCCCGTGCTGATCGGCGATCGACGCCGCGCTCAGCAGATCCGACAGCACCACCACGCCCGGCCCGCCCTCGGTGGAAGCGAGCTTCGCGACGAAGCGCTCGAGCAGATCGACGTGGAGACCCGGGTCGACCACGAAGACGCCGGCGCGCACGCTCTCGATCGTGACCCTGGCGTCACGGAACGACTCCACCTCGTACGTCTCCCACGAGAGGTCTCGGAGGAGCTCCACGAGCGCCGAAGCCAGCGCCTCGTCGTCGACGAGCACCACTGCGATGCGCGGACGCTGGGCGCGGAGCTGCGTCGCCGAGGTCATGGAATCGAGGTTGCCACGGTCATTCGCACCGAGCACCCGCTTTTTCCCTCGCGTCGCGCTGATGTGCTTGCGATCAGCCGCCGCAGAGGAAGGCTGTGGTGAAGTCGGTTCCGCTGCCCGACTTCGCGCACGCTCCGTTCACGCAGCTGCGGGTGATGCACTCGCTGCTCGACTTGCACGCCGCGCCCACGGCGAGCGACGCGGTGCACAAGCGCGTCGTCGTGTTGCAGTACGCGCCCTCGACGCACTGATCCGAGGTGCACATCTCGCCGACGGCCTTGCGAGCGACGCACTTCTTCTGCGTGGTGTCGCAGAACGCGTCGTCGGTGCAGAGATTGGAGCCGAAGCCCTCGCACGGCTCGCCGACCTTCGCGATCGCGACGCACTTGTCCGTCGTGGAGTCGCAGCGGAGGCCGTCCTTGACGTTGCACAGGTAGCCGCGCGGGAGGATGTCGGTGTCGCCGGACGAGTTGTAGCTGGTGATGTTGCCGTCGACCGTGCCGAGGCACGGCGTGTCGCCGGCCTTGCCGGCGATCTGCACCTGACACTTCTTGATCGTGGCGCCGTCCTTGAACAGGCTCCGGCACTCGACCGGGCCCTCGGTGGAGGAGGCGCACTCGTTGTCCTGCGCACACGTCTCGCCCGGCTTCTTGCTGCCGCCCCCCGAGGCGGGGAACACCTTGCCGCAGCTCGGCGAGACGTTGGTGCTCGTGGCGTTGTCGCAGAATGTCGGCGATGCGGCGGCCGCCTTGACCTCCGACAGGCACGCGCTGCCCGCGGCCGGGTCGTAGTTGTTGCTCGCGGCGAAGGCGCCGTAGAACGCGCGGCACTGCGCGCCGTCGGCGGGCTTTCCCGCCTTGGCGCAGCACGGCATGTACTGCTGGCAGAGCTGCGCGATGAAGGAGTCGCGGTCGCCGGCGACCGAGCCGTTGGAGCTGTTGCTGCTGCAGCCGAGAACGAGCGCGAGGGCAAAAAGGAAGGGACGGCTCATGCCCTCAGCGTATCAGCGTCAGCTCGGAGTGCTCGCGATCACGCATTGGTTGCTCACGCACGCGATCGCCGGCGGCTTCACGCACATGATCAGCGGGCACATGAGCCGCACGTGGCTGCAGCTCCGCTCCCACGAGGTGCGGTAGTAGTCCTCGGAGGAGGTGCTCATGACGGTGGTCGGGCACGTCGTGCAGTAGCAGTCCGTGCTGCTCGAGACCTCGCGGTTGTAGGCGGTCAGCGTGCAATCGCTGTCCACGTTGCACGCGAGCGAATCGGCGGGCTTGGCGACGATGCGCAGCCAGAACTGTTTGACCGAGAGGGCGCGGCCGCCGCCCGGGGTCGACGACACCAGCCCGGCGGCGATGATCTGCTCGGTGCTGACGGCGGTCGTGGCCAGCGCGCCGTTCGCCCCGGAGAGGTCGGTGAGCTCGCGCGTCTTGGTCGCGTTCAGTTTGTCCGCGGTGAGGTCGAAGCAGGGCGCCTTGGCGCAGACCCGGTCCGTGACCTTGTAGAACGAGCCGCTCGCCGTCGCGCCGGACACCGCGGCTTGCCAGGCCTCGCTCAGCTTGAACACGCCCAGCTCGCCGAAGCCGCCGAAGTCGACGCGGCTGATGCTGCCGCGGAGCACGTCGCCCTGGACGGTGCCGTCGAGGCCCGCGCTCGACCAGTCGATCTCGGCGACGTAGCACTCGGACTGCCAGGTGCCGTCGGCGCATTTCGTCCGGGACTCGTTCACGCGCCTCACCCAGAAGCCGCCGCAGAGCGGCGACACGCACCGGCGCGTGTCGCGGCGCGCCGTGTAATACGTCGAGGTCTCGGTGAGGCTCGCGGCGCCCTCGGCCTGCTCGGTGTCGCCCTCGTCGTCGACCTCCGCCGAGCTGGCGGCACAACCGAGGGCAAGCGAGGCGGAAGCGAGCAGAAGGGCGAGCTTGTTCATGTGTGGGGCGAGCACCTACATGCTGGATAAACCAGTGTCAAGGGCCAGAGCGGCCAACGCGTTCGCGCTGGGGCAAACCTCGCGGGAGATCCCGCGGCTTGGTACAAGCGCAGGCCATGTCGCAGGCCGTCGCCGCCGAGGAGGAGAAGCGTCCGCTTCGCGAGGATCTCGCGGAGCTCCTCACCGCGCCGCGCGAGCTGTGGCTCATCTTCCTCGCGAAGTACTTCGAGAGCCTCGCCTACTTCTCGATGACGAAGATGCTCGTCCTCTGGCTGTCGAAGGACTTCGGTTTCACCGACATGCAGGCCGGTTGGTGGGTCGCGCTGTTCTCCAGCATCGTCACCCTGCTCACCGTCGCGGTCGGGTTCGTCGGGGACGCGTGGGGCTTTCGACGCGTGCTCATCATCGCCTTTGCGAGCGCGATCGGCGCGCGCGCCCTGATGGCCCTCGCGCCCACCCGCACCATGGCGATCGTCGGCCTGATGGCGATCACCTTCGGCACCGCCGCCACCATCCCGGTGATGACCACCGCGGTCCGTCGCTACACGCCCGAGAAGAGCCGCAGCTTCGGGTTCAGCTTCTACTACGTCGTGATGAACATCGGCTCGGCGAGCGCGGGGTTCATGATCGATTGGGCGCGCGGCTTGTTCGTCGTCCCCGGTCAGAAGGAGCTGGTGCCGAAGCTCGTCGCGCTGCCGCTGCTCGGGCCGACCAAGATCAGCGCCTACGGCCTGGTGTTCCTCATCGGCTTCGTCTGCGCGATCCTCGCGTTCGTCGTGTCGCTGCTCATCCGCAAGGACGCCGATCTCGAGCAGCCGAGCGCGGAGGAGACGCCCACCGAGTCGCCGCTCAAGATCGCGAAGGAGCTGTTCGGCGAGAAGCCGTTCCACCGGTACCTGCTCTTCGTTGGCTTGCTCGCCATGGTGCGGCTGATGTTCCAGCACGCGTTCATGACGTTCCCGAAGTACGTCACGCGCGAGATGGGCGCGGCGTATCCCTTCGGCAAGGTGTGGGCGATCAACCCGATCATGATCATCATCCTCGTGCCGATCGTGACCGCGCTCACCCGCCACCGCTCCGCCTACAGCTGCATCATCGCCGGCGCGTTCATCAGCGCGCTCTCGCCGTTCGTGCTCTGCCTCGGCGCCACGCACGCCACGTTCGTCGGCATGGTGGTGGTGCTCTCGGTCGGCGAGGCGCTGTGGTCGCCGCGGGTCTACGAGTACGCCGCAACCATCGCGCCGCGCGGCCGCGAGTCGAGCTACATGGGGCTCTCGTATCTGCCGTTGTTCGTCGCGAAGATCGTGGTCGGCCCGCTCTCCGGCTTCCTCCTCGCGCACTACGTCCCCGAGCAGGCGCCGCGCCGTTCGGAGATCATGTGGTTGATCATCGGCGTGATGACGCTCGCCGGTCCGCTGCTCATGCTGTTCCTCCGTAAGACCATCGAAGCCGACGCCAAGAAACCGGTGCCCGCATGAGCGATCTCTCCGCCCAGATCCAGGCCATCCTTCGCGACAAGCTCTCTGCGGTCGACGTCGACGTCGTCGACGAGAGCTACCTCCACGCAGGGCACGCCGGCGCGCGCGGTGGCGGCAAGCACTTCCGCGTCACCGTCGTCTCCGCCGCGTTCGAGGGCAAGTCCCTCGTCGCGCGGCACCGCCTCGTCAACGAAGCGCTCAAGGAGCAGCTCGCGAGCGGGGCGATCCACGCGCTCGCGTTGACCACGCGGACCCCCGAAGAGGGCTGAGGCGCTACTTCGGCGCCATCCGCAGGGCGCCATCGAGGCGGATGGTCGTGCCGTTGAGCATGGGGTTCTGCACGATCTGCTCGACGAGGAGCGCGAACTCCCGCGGGTCGCCGAGGCGCGAGGGGAAGGGGACCTGCGCGCCGAGCGACTTGCGCGCCTCTTCGGGGAGGCCGGCGAGCATCGGCGTGTCGAAGATGCCGGGCGCGATGGTGAGCACGCGGATGCCGGAGCGCGCGAGCTCGCGGGCGATCGGGAGCGTCATCGCGTGGACGCCGCCCTTGGACGCGGCGTACGCGGCCTGGCCGATCTGACCGTCGAACGCGGCGATCGAGGCGGTGTTGACGATCACGCCGCGCTCGCCGCCGGCGTTCGGCGTGTTGCCCGCCATCTTCTCGGCCGAGAGCCGGATGACGTTGAACGTGCCGAGCAGGTTCACGCGGAGCGTCTTCTCGAACAGGTCGGCGGAGTGCGGGCCCTCCTTGCCGAGGACCTTGCCGACGGTGCCGACGCCAGCGCAGTTCACCGCGACGGTGAGCGGGCCGTACTTGTCGATCGCGGCCGCGATGGCGCCCCTGACGTCGGCCTCGCTGCTGACGTCGCCGGGCACGGCGAGTCCGCCGATCTCCCCGGCCACCGCCTCGGCGCCCTCCCTCGAGCGGTCGAACACGGCGACCCGCGCGCCGCCGGCGGCGAGGAGGCGCGCTGTCGCCGCCCCCAAACCCGAGCCACCCCCCGAGACGAATGCGACCGCGCCCTTGAGCTCCATGCGGGGCATGGAATCACAGGAGCGCGCGCGTGTCAGACCATCTCTTCGTTGCGAACGGTGCGGAGCCCGACCACCGTCGCGATGACGGAGACGGCGACGATGATGAGGGCGAGGACCGCGACCGTCTGGAACGCAGTCTCCGAGATGTAATACGAGGCCAGAAGAGCTAGACCGATCAGCCAGAGCATGAGGGAAACCTCCGTTTCCCCGAGACCTCTGCATCCGCCATACCTGTACTGTGGCTTCACATCTTGGCCGCCCGGGCACAGCCGTGGGATGGCTCGGCGGTGCGGTTCGACGAAGCCTATTACGAGAAGTTCTACCTCGACCCGGGGACGCGGATTTACGGGCCCAAGCACCACGAGACCCTCGTCACGGCCGTGACGTCGCTCATCGATTGGTTCGGCGGCGACCTCGACAACGTGCTCGACGTTGGTGCCGGCGTGGGGCGCTGGAAGAACTGGTTCAAGAAGCATCGCCCCGAGGTCGAGGTGACCTCCACCGAGCTCGACCCTGCCGTGTGCAAGAGGTTCGGCCACGAGCAGCGCGACATCACCAGCTGGCGTGCGCGTCGCAGGTTCGACCTCGTGGTCTGCCAGGGCGTCATCCCGTACCTCGGCGACCGCGACGCGGCCGCGGCGATCGACAACCTCGCCGCGATGAGCCGCGGGTTCCTCTACTTCGAGGCGATCACCAAGCGGGATCTCGAAGAGGTGTGCGACACCTCGCGCACCGACCTCCACGTGCACAAGCGAACGGGAGAGTGGTACCGCAAGCGACTCCTGCGGCACTACCGCGAGGTGGGCGCGGGCCTGTTCTACGCCCGGCGCGGCAAGCTCCAGTTCTTCGAGCTCGAAGCCCTCCCGTGAGAGCTCCGCGGCCCCTCGAGATCGTCGTCGCGCTCGCCGCTGCGGGCGTGGTCGGCGTCGCGCTCGGCGCTGCGCGCAAGAGGCCGCCTCCGGTCCCCCGCATCGCCATCGACGGCGCACTCGACGGGGCGCACGCGACGCAAGACGCGAGCTTCGCCGAGGAGACGGTCGATGCGTTCGTCGGCTACACCGTCGACGACGACCACGAGCCCGAGCCGCCCGACCCGCAGACCACCGACATCGAGGTGCTCGCGACGCTGATCCCGATGAGCCACCGCGGCGAGGAGAGCCTCACCGTCGCTCGTCGCTGGCTCGGCCCCGGCAGCAACCACACGAGCCCCGGCAACCCGGCGATCGCTACCCACGCGATCTCGCGCGCGCAGTGCAAGGCGCAGCTCCGCGGCGTGGTCCTTCAGACGCCGCTCCAGCGCGAGATCTGCGGCGGTCCGTGGGAGGTCCCGATCCACACCGGCGATCCCGCGCGGGCGACGACCTGCATCGACGTGTTCGAGTACCCGAACCGCCCCTGCGTCCTGCCGTTCGTCTACAGCCACGCGATCATGGCGCGTCGTCTGTGCGCGCTCGCCGGCAAGCGACTGTGCACGCAGGAGGAGTGGAACACCGCGTGCGAGGCCGATCCCAACGGCGGCCCGCCGCGCAAGTACGCCTACGGCGACACGCTCGATCTCAAGGTCTGCCACACCGGCCTCGTGAAGTCGCCCAAGTGCGACGTCGACACGGCGCTGTGGAAGTCGTGCCCGACCGACACCGTGCCGACCGGCTCCTACCCCGGGTGCCGCTCGCGGCTCGGCGTGTTCGATCAACACGGCAACGTCGCCGAGGCGATGTCGCGGCTCGAGAACGGGATCAACTACGTGCAGCTCAAGGGCTCGGCGTTCTTCTACGACGGCGCGATGTACCGTGACGACTGCCGCTACGACCCGCGCTGGCACGTCGATCCGCTCGAGGAGTCGTGGCACACCAACTATCACCTCGGGTTCCGCTGCTGCCGTTCGGTGGTGCCGCTCGCCGATCGCGGCGACGCAGCGGCCGTCGCGCCCGAGGTGAGCGTGCCCGGATGGAACCCGCCCGAGGCCGCGGTCGACGCGGACGACGATCCGTACGCGACTGACGACGCGGACTGAGATCCGCGGTATGGCGGGTGCCATGAGCTTCGGTCGCAATCCCCACGTCGCCAAGGCCGAAGCGGCCGAGCAGAAGGCCGAGGCCGCGCGCGACGAGTCCGCGTGGGAGCAGGCGTGGCGCGAGGCCGCGCGCCAGTGGGACCGCGCCGCCGAGCGCGAGACCGACGGCAAGCGCAAGGCCGACTACGCGCAGCGCGCCGAGACCGCTCGCACCCGCGCCGACGAGCCGCGCGTGGTCGCCTCCAGCGAGACGGATCCGACTACGCGCCTGTTGAACTAGCCGATCTTGGCGACGGCGACGGTGACGTTGTCGGGGCCGCCGCCGTCGAGGGCGGCTTGCACGAGGGCCATGCACGCGGAGTCGAGGTCCTTCGCGCGCGAGACGAGGCGCGCGATCGCTTCGTCCTCGACGGGGCCGGTGAGGCCGTCGCTGCAGAACAGGATGATGTCGCCGGGGTTGCACTCGTATTCGTTGACGTCGACCTCGAGCGAGGGCGCAGCGCCCACGGCGCGCGTGACGAGGTGCTTGTAGACGCCGTCGAGGTCGTCCTCGGTGGCTCCGGGGTTCTCGCGCAGGTACTCCTCGACGAGCGAGTGGTCGCGGGTGAGGCGCTCGATTTTTCCGTCGCGCACGCGGTAGGCGCGGCTGTCGCCGGCGTGGGCGACGTGCGCGACGCGATCGATCACGAGCGCGCACACCACCGTGGAGCCCATGCCGCGGAGCGCCGGACGGTCGTTGCCCGTTTGGCGGACGGCGTCGTTGGCCGCGCGAATCGCCGCGGTGAGCGCGAGGGCGGGGGCCGCGCGCGAGAACGCGCCGATCGCCTTGATCTCGCGCTCGACGTTCTCGACCACGAGCGCGCTCGCCACCTCGCCGCCGGCATGACCCCCCATGCCGTCGGCCACGACGATCAGCCCGAGCTCGGGGATGATCCGGTAGTTGTCCTCATTCGACTCGCGGACGTGGCCGACGTGTGAGCGCGCGGCCATTTCGGTGCGTCCTTGGACGGGTCCCCGGGTCAACGAATCCTCCGATGCTGCGGGATCGCCAGGAATGGCGAGCTCCGGTCACTTTTACTACGGCAGGTGGGGGCGCCTACCCAAGGAAAAGGCCCATCGTTAGGAAATTCCTACGGAAAGCGGAGCTCTGCCGCAGCCGATGTTGAAAGTCGCTTTCAAGAGCGTTATACCTTGTCCATGGCATCGGACTCCCGGGTGACCGCAACGCGAATCACCGAGAGCAAGACCGAGGCAATCACCGGAGCAAGTCGATGATCGTCTGCCTGTGCAAGGGAGTGAGCTGCGGCACGGTTCGCCAGGCGATTGGCGAGGGCGCGAGGTCGGTCGAAGAAGTCGGCCGGGTGTGCGGCGCGGGCACGGACTGCGGCGGGTGCCAGGGCGCGATCGAGGACATCCTCGATGGCGAGTCGCCCTCGGTCAGCTCATGCGAGCGTCGTCAGCTCCCGGTGATTCGCGCGGCGTGAGCGGGCGCTCCGCCTCTTGAAAGTCACGTTCGCCGAGAAAGTGGTTTTCACCGCCCTTGGTGCTTGGTCGACTCGCCCCTGCGTGCGACAACGAACGTCATGAAGGGCGACAAGCAGATCCTCGACATCCTCAACGACGTGTTGACCGCCGAGCTCACGGCCATCAACCAGTACTTCGTCCACGCGAAGATGATGAAGAACTGGGGCTACGAGCGGCTCGCGCACAAGGAGCGCGAGGAGTCGATCGACGAGATGAAGCACGCCGATCAGGTCATCGACCGGATCCTCTTCCTCGACGGCGTCCCCAACATGCAGCGCATGAACAAGGTGGCGGTCGGCGAGAACGTCCCCGAGATGCTCCGGCTCGACCTCGACGAGGAGCTCCGCGCGATCAAGCGCCTCAACGACGGCATCAAGGTCTGCCGCGACCTCGGAGACAATGGCACCGAGGACTTCCTGACCCATATCCTCCGCAGCGAGGAGGAGCACGTCGACTGGATCGAGAGCCAGCTCGAACTCATCAAGCAGCTCGGGGACGTGCAGTACCTCGCGCAACAGATCAAAAAGGAGTCGTGAGCATGGACGAGGCTCTGAAGAAGAAGATCGACGAGACGGTCGCCGGCAACAAGATCGTGCTGTTCGTAAAGGGCACGAAGAGCTTCCCGCAGTGCGGGTTCTCCAACGCGGTGATCGAAATCTTCAAGAGCCTCCAGGTCCCCTTCGAGTGCGTGAACATCCTCGCCGACCAGAGCCTGCGCGAGGGTCTCAAGGAGTACTCGAGCTGGCCCACGTTCCCGCAGGTCTACGTCGCCGGTGAGTTCATCGGCGGCTGCGACATCGTCCGCGAGATGCACCAAAAGGGTGAGCTCGCGCCGGTCGTGCAGAAGGTGGTGAGCTCGTGAGCGAGCTGGTCGTCGACGATCCGTTCACCGGGGAGGTCAGCTTCCGGCGCCCGTTCGCCACCCGCGGCGAGGTCGATCAGGTGCTCACCCGCGCGCGGCAGGGCGCGCGCGCCGCGGCCGCGATGTCGGTCGACGAGCGGGTCGCGCTCTGCAACCGCGTCGTCGACCTCATGGAGAAGGACGTCGAGGCCATCGCTCGAGAGATCACCGCCGAGATGGGCAAGCCGCTCGGTCAGTCGCGCGGCGAGATGGGCGGCATGGCCAAGCGCGCGCGGCACATGGCGTCGATCGCCAAGGAGTCGCTGGCCGACCTCGTCATCGGCGGCGATCCAACGCTCGAGCGCCGCATCGTGCGCGCGCCCAAGGGCGTGGTCGTCGACTTCCCCGCCTGGAACTACCCGCTGCTCACCGCGGTCAACGCGGTCATCCCGGCGGTGCTCGCCGGCAACGCGGTCATCCTCAAGCACTCCCCGCGCTCGCCGTCCGTGGGCGACCGCTTCGCCAAGGCCTTTCGCGACGCGGGCGCCCCGGCGGAGCTCGTGCAGTCGCTCCACTGCGACCACCCCACGAGCGAGTGGATGGTCTCCGATCCGCGCGTCGACCACGTCTGCTTCACCGGCAGCGTCTACGGCGGCCACCGCATCCAGGCCGCCGCCAAGGACCGCTTCATCGAGGTGGGCCTCGAGCTCGGCGGCAACGACCCGGCCTACGTCGCGGCCGACGCAGACCTCGCCAGGGCGGTCGACGGGATCGTCGACGGCGCCTGCTACAACGCCGGGCAATCGTGCTGCGCCGTCGAGCGCGTGTACGTGCACCGCTCGTTGTATAACCAGTTTATCGAAGCGGCGATCCCGTTCCTCAAGGCCTACGTGCTCGGCGATCCGCGCGGCGACAAGACCAACATGGGTCCCATTGCGCAGCCGTGGCACCCCGAGGAGATCGAGCGCCAGGTGCAGGACGCGCTGAGCAAGGGCGCGCGCCTCGTGTTCGGCGGCAAGCGCGTGAGCGTGGACGGCAAGGGCCGCTTCTTCGAGCCGACGCTGCTCGTCGACGTCCCGGACCACGCCGAGATCATGTCCAAGGAGACGTTCGGGCCGGTCGTCCCCGTCGCCGCCGTCGACGACGACGAGCAGGCCGTCAAGCTGATGAACGACGACGAGCTCGGGCTCACGGCGTCGGTGTGGACGAGCGATCGCGATCGCGCGGCGCGCCTCGCCGAGCAGCTCGAGGCGGGCACCGTCTACATGAACCGTTGCGACGCGCTCGATCCGGCGCTTCCCTGGACCGGGTGGAAGGATTCGGGCAAGGGCTCCACGCTCAGCGTGCTCGGCTTCGAGCACCTCACCAAGCCCAAGGCCATCAACTTCCGCGTTGGCTGATCCTCGTCGTCGCGCTCGCTGGGTGTCGGGCCCGGCAGAGCGCGCCCGACGCCGGCACGCTCGATCTCGATGCGCGCCCGGTCGCGCACTACCGCGTCGCCGGCACGTGGCGGCGGGACGGCGTGGAGTGGCGCGCGCTCGTCATCGCCAACATCCCGCGCGCGGAGCTCAAGCGCCTCGCGCGGTCGCTGCACCACGCCGAGCCCAACGTCTTCTTCGACCTCTACGACGACGACGCGGAGCTCCCGAAGCTCGTCGCCGCCCGGGGAGACGACGACGTGCTCTCGACGAAGTGGCGCGAGGCGCACGCGGTCGGGACGATCGCGGGCACCGTCGCCACGGTCGACGGAAAGGTCGTGGTGAAGAACGTGCAGCTCTACGAGTGGCGCACGCAGCAGGCGACGCCGCTCACGGGCAGGGAGCCGGAGTCGTCTTCGGCAGCGCCGCTATGACCGCGGACATGAACGGCGCGACGTCGCTGGCCTTGGCGAGCGGCGGCGCGCCCGTGAAGCTGCACGTCAGCCGACGGTGCATCCACTGCATGTAGAGGGTGCGGTGCCAGTGGTCGCCGATGTCCTTGTAGCCGGCGGCCTCCGCGACCCACGGCGTCAGCGTCGCCGCGACCTTGCTCGCGTCGTACGCCTCGAGCTCGAGGGGCAGGTCGGTCGCGATCATCGGCGCGCCGTCCAGCAGCTTCGCGCACGCCGGGGTGACGCCGGGCGGAGCCACCTCGCGCGCGAGCGTGTCGTCGCAGTGTACGCCGGCGTCGCTCCCGACCTGCGCGGTGAACAGGCGGATGAGCGTCAGGCGATAGCGGCCGGCCGTGAAGAGCTCGCACGCCGAGTTGACAGCGAAGGTCTCGCGGTAGGTCTCTCCCGGCGAGAGCGTGCGCGGACCGGTGAGGCCGCCGAGCGACATCGGCATGGGATCGCGGTTGTCGCAGACCTTCTTGCCCGCGCTGTCGTGCAGGAGCACGCCGTAGCGGATGGGGTAGAAGCTCGCGCGGTAGTCGCCGCCGACGTCGAACGACACCTTGCCGCTGTCGGTGTTCGTCGCGAGCAGCGTCACGACGATCGGCTCGCCGGCGACGAAACGGGTCTTCTCGATCGAGAACTGCCCCTTGAGGGGCCCGCGCACGCGGGTGACGGGCGCCGGGACCGGCTCCGGCTTCGGGGCGTCGACCACCGCGACCCGCGCGTCGTCCGCGGCGATCGGAGCGGGCGGTTGCTTGCAGCCGAGGAGGAACAGCGCCGCGCACAGCTCACGACAGCCCATGGGAGCTCGAGCTTATCTCCCATCCGCCGGAGCGGGACCGCTGCCAGCGCGTCCGGCGAGGGGCTCGGCCCTGCCATGATGACAATCGTCTTTTGCCGGCGAATGAAGCGTCGGCAACGCGCGTTGGTCGGGCAGGAGGCAATGATGAAGCTCGAAATTCGATGGCGTGACGTGAACCCGACCCCGACCCTGTTCGAGCACGTGAAGGAGAGCGTCGCCGCCAACGCTCGGCCCCATCCGTGGACGCTCGCGCGGCTGCGCGTGTCGCTCATCGGCGAACAGGACTGGGCACGGTGCCGGATGGAGGTTGGTCTCCGCAGCGGCGCGACCCGGGTCATCGAGGTGATCAGCTCGGACATGATGCTCGCGGTCGACGTAGCGAGCGAACGCCTCGGCGAATTGCTCGACTCCGTCTCCCGCCGCGCGGCCCACCGTCGCGCCGCCTGATCGTGGGAGCCGCGACCGTGAGGGAGCGGGTTGTCGCGAGTCGTGGGGTACCCGGGACAAACCGCTCGCTGACGCTCGCGGCTCCCGCGGCGGCTCCGTGCGTCAGCGCGGTGTGGTGCGGGTGAGTTGGCAGCGGGGGCAGAAGTAGGTGGAGCGGTTTTGTTCACCCTGGCGGCGCAGCTCGATGAGCGTGCCGCAGCGGGTGCAGGGGCGGCCGTTCCGGCGGTAGACGTAATAGCGCTGCGCGGTGCTGCGGGTGGTCGTGCGCATGCGACCCTGCAGGTTGCTCTTCATGAGGCGGCGCGCGCGCTCGACGATCGCAGCGAGCGTCTCGTCCGGGAAGGCCGACACCGGTAGGAACGGGTCGAGGGCGAGCGTGAACAACGTCTCGCTCTTGTAGATGTTGCCGACCCCGGCGAGCGCCGCTTGGTCCATGACGACGACCCCCAGCGGCTGATCGGCTCGGGCGCGCATGCGCCGCACGGCCTCGGCGGCGTCGACCTCGGGCGCCAGCACGTCCGGACCGAGGTGCGCGATGGGCTGGTCGGTGGTGATGAGGCGGAGCGTGGGGGTGGAGAACGCGACGACCACCAGCTCGGTCGGATCGCCGAGCTCGATCACCATCCGCGCCATGCCCTCGGGGCGTCGCCAACGCTCGCCGGGGCGATAGAGGTGCACGCTCCCGGTCATGCCCATGTGCGCCTGAATCGCGCGGCCGTCGTCGAGGCGGAGGAGCAGGTGCTTGCCGTGCGCCTCGACGGCGGTGAGCTGCTTGCCGGCGAGATCGCGGGAGAGGATCCGCGTCGAGGCGAACCTGCGGATGACCTTGCCGACGATGGCCTCGCGGAGCGTGCGCGCGCTCCGATGGATCGTGTCGCCCTCAGGCACCCGCGCTCGCCTCGGTGCGCTTCTTGAGGAAGCCGCGCGCGCCGGCGAGGAAGCCGGCCTCGCGGAGGTAGGGGACGAGCGGCGAGCGGTCGACGGTCTCGCCGTCGATCTCGGCGACGAGATACGTCTTGCGCTGCCCGCGCTCGGCGCGCTCGGCGAGGGCGCGGGCGAGGGCGCGCGCGGCG
>JALHOE010000204.1 GCA_022843175.1 Deltaproteobacteria bacterium | reverse complement strand
GCGGGCGGCCTCGTGCTCCTTCGTCGCCCGCCGCCCCCACCACCCGCGCCGAGCGCGCCGGCGATGCCCGCGCCCGCGCCCACGCCCACGCCCACGCCCACGGCCACGGCGATCCCGCAGCCCACCGTCGCGACCGAGTCGTCGGCGAAGGTGAAGTTCGACACCGTGCCGAAGGCGGTCGAGGTGTGGGTCGGCGACGAAAAGCTCGGCGTCGCGCCCGGCCCGTTCGACCTCCCGGTTCACGGCGTCGACGTCACGCTCAAGGCGCCGGGGTTCGCGCCGAAGACGATGCGCGTCGTGCCGAGCAAAGAGAGCAGCGTGAAGGCGGCGCTCGCGCCGACGCCGAAGCCGAAGGCTGCGGGAACGATCCACAAAGACCTCGACGACCCGTTCGGCAACAAATGAAGCGACTCGCGGCGCTCGCGCTCCTCACCCTCGCGGTCCTCGGTCAGAGCTGCGCCGACCTGCCCACGGTGGCCGCGGGGCAGTGCGGCAACGGCGTCGTCGATCCCGGCGAGGACTGCGACGGCTTCCCGCGCGACGGCTGCCGCCCCGCGGGCGACGCCAACGCGTGTCATTTCAAGTGCTCGGCGTGCCCGAGCGGCTGGGGCTGCAACTCGTTCGCCGATGTTTGCACCGAGCCCAAGGGCCTCTTCGACAGCGTCCCCGCGGCGACGTTCGAGGCCACGTCCGCGCAGCTCGCCTCGGCCGATTTCGACGGCGACAAACGGAGCGATCTCCTCGCGCGCTCGCAGGCCGACGCGTCGGGGCGCGAATCGCTCCGCATCTTCTATTTCGACGGCAGCGGCCCGCCGGCGAAATCGCTCACGGTCGGCGCGTCGGCGATCGGGCCGCAGGTGCAGGACGTCGACGGTGACGGCCGCGCCGACCTCACGTTCTGCGCCAACGAGGTCGGCATCAACGTGCTGCTCGGGGGCGGAGACCGCAACTTCGCGCCCGTCGCGTTCCCGCGGTTCCCCTTCCCGCCCGGTGCGAGCGCGCGGCTCGTGCGCGTCAGCGGCATGGAGCTCAAGTGGGAGGTCGAGGTGATGCGGGCGATGCCGGTCATCTTCGCCGAGCTCATCCCCGGCAATCAGATGATCGCGCTCGGCCTCGTCAGCGGCGATCCGCGCGAGTACGCGATGGCCACGCTCGACCGCTCGGCGGGCAAGGTGCTCGGCGAGCCCGTCGCGGCCAACATCGTCGACGGCGGCGCGGACCACGCGTGCGAGGAGCTGGTCTGGGCCTGGCAGGGCGAGCGCACGGTGCAGTGGCTCGAGACCTGTCTCCCGGGGAACCTCCCGTGGATCGATCGGACGCTCTCGCGCAAGCCAAAGACGCTCCTCACGCTGCCGGACGGCGAGGTCATCCAGAAGAAGCCGATCGCGCTCGACCTCAACGGCGATGAGCACGTCGACCTGCTCATCGACGGAACGAGCGCGACCTACGTCGCCTTCGGTCGGGGAAATGGCTCCTTCAGCGCGAAGCCCGACCTCAGCCCCACGTCGAGCCCTGTCGCGCCGATCGAGTGCAAGCTGCGCGATCCGATCACCGGCGCCGTGGGTGCGGGGTTCGCGTGCGCCGGAGGCCCGCTCGCGGGGTACTCGCCGCCCAAGCGCACGACGCCGCTGCCGTCCGACCAAACCCTGATCGCGTTCCCGCAGTTCGTGCTCGGCCTCCGCAAGATCGACGTCGCGGCGAGCGGGCGCGTCACGCTCGAGGGGCTCCCGATCGTGATCACCGACGGCGCGCCGTGGACGGTGGCGCTCTTCGACGACTTCAACTCCAACGGCCTGATCGACATCGTCGCCGCCTCGAGCAACGCGAGCGACATCGACTTCCACAACGGCACGACCACGCCCCTCTTCAACCCCGGAAAGATCCGCACCGACAGCCCGGTGCGCACGATGACGGCGGGCGACTTCGACGGCGACCTCGTGAACGACCTCGCCTTCGTCGAGATCGGCGCGGGGGGCGGCAACGTCGACGCGATCGGCGTCGCGTACGGCAAGTTCGCGGGCGCGCCCGAGGCAGCGCTCCGGCTCGGCACGTTCCCCAACATCGTCCAGGCCACGACGGCGAAGGCGGGTGGCTACGACAACACGCTGCAGCTCGGCATCGTCTACAAGGGCGAGTCCGACACCGACTTGATCTCCATCCTCGAGGGCAACGGCGATCGCCAGCTGCTCTCCCCCTTCGGCTTCGGCGCGCCGGTCGGCGAGACCGGCCTCGTGCAGGGCATGCCCTATGTCGTGGTCGCCGGTCGCTTCGACGACGACAAGCTCCAGGACCTCCTCACCATCGGCCTCGACGAGGACGGCACGCCAGACCCGTACGGGAGCAAGGTGCGCAAGGTGCGACCGTGGTTCGCGAAGGGGCGCACCGGCGCGCGCCTCGAGCAGCCGGGGATCGCCGACCCGATCACCACCTACGGGATCGAGAGCCACTCGCGCGTCGTCGCCGTGGGGCGCGCCGCGGATCTCAACGGCGACGGCATCGACGAGGCGGTGATCCTCGCCCCGAGCCCCGACGGCGACACGCCGATGCTCGGCACGCTCTCGGTGAAGGGCGGCAAGGTGGTCGCCACCGCCGGGCGCGCCATCGCCGGCCTGCCCAAGGGACAGATCGGCCGGCTCGACCTCGCGCTCGCCGACGTCGACGGCGACGGCAAGATCGACGCGATCGTGGGCGCGCACTCGTTCACCGGCACGGCCTTCGTGATCGCTTGGGGAGACGGCGCGGGCGGGTTCGACGTCTCCGCCACGACCCCCATCGTCCTCCCCGCGGGCGCGACGCGCCTGCGCTCGTTCGCGCCGATCCAGCTCGACACCGACGCGGCGAGCGAGCTTGTCGTCGCAGCGGCCGAGGCCACCTACTCCGTCCAGGCGACGGGCCGCACGCTCCACCTCCAGAAGCTCCTCGGCGGCGGCGACGCTGTCACCGCGGGCGACTTCAACGGCGACGGCCTCCCGGACCTCGCGCTCTCGCGCGAGCATCGCGTCGGCGTCTACCTCGGGGTGTCACGATGAAACGCACCCTCGTCGCGCTCGCGATCGCCCTCTGCACCGCGACCGCTTACGGGCAGTCGAAGGAGCAGCTCGACCAAGCGAAGGCGCTCTTCAACGCGGGCGCGCAGGCGTACTCCATGGGCGAGTACGCGGCGGCGATCCAGGCGTTCGAGGAGGCCTACAAGCTCACGCCGCGTCCGGCGATCCTGTTCTCGCTCGCCCAGGCCGAGCGCCGTCAGTACGCCGTCGACAAGGATCCCAAGCGCCTCGAGCGCGCCGTCGACGGCTTCCGCAAATACATCGCCGAGGTCGCGATGGGCGGCCGACGCGCCGACGCGGTGCAGGCGCTCGGCGAGCTCGAGCCGGTGCTCGAGAAGGAGAAGGCCAAGGGCATGCCCGCACCGTCCGCGGCGGCGGTCGTCGCCAAGACGACGGCGCGCGTGATGGTCACCTCGCCCACGGTCGGCGCGCAGGTCGCGCTCGACGGCGGCAACGCGAGCGAGGCTCCCTTCATCGGCGAGGTGAAGGCCGGCAAGCACAGCGTGACGGTGACCGCGAAGGGGCACGACCCCGAGAAGCGCGACATCCAGCTCGTCGAGGGCGGGCTCGTCGCGCTCGATCTGCCGCTCAAGGAGAAGCCGGCGCTGCTCGCGATCGACGCGCCCGCGGGCGCCGAGATCGCGGTCGACGGCCGGGTGATCGGCGTCGCGCCGCTGAGCGAGCCGGCGTCGCTCACCCACGGGCGACACTACGTCGCCGTGATGAAGAACGGCGCCGTCGCGTGGACGCGCGAGGTCGACGTCGTGCGCGGCGAGACCAAGAAGCTCTCGCCCGAGCTCACCACGTCCGGTCAGCGCAAGGTCGCGTGGGTCGTGATCGGCGCCGGCGTCGCCGGGCTCGCCACCGGCGGCGTGTTCACGGTGCTCGCGCTCGACCGCGAGAACAAGGCGCAGGGCGTGCTCGACGACCGCGAGAAGGGAAACATCCCCGCGTCGCGCCTCGACGACTACGACCAATACCGCCGCGATCGCGACCGCTTCCGCACGTGGTCGACGGTCTCGTTCGCCGCGGGCGGCGCGCTCGCCGTCACCGGCATCCTGCTCTACGCGCTCGACCGCCCGAGCACGCCGGCGCGCGAGCTGCCGGCCGACAAATCTCCCGCGCCGGCGCCGAAGCCGGCGGAGCCGATGATGTCGATGGTGCCGGTCGTCGGACCGACGATCCTCGGCGCGTCGTTCGCCGTAGCGTTCTGAGCCCGAACCCCGCGCCCGCGAGCGCAGAAACGGGCCGAGTTCCCTCGGTGCCGGGCGGCTGATAGATCAGTAGGGGATGCGCGCAGTTCGATTCGCCGCCGTGGCCTCGCTCGCGGCGCTGGCGGGTTGCTCGGCGCCGGCAGACCTCGAGGAGCTCGATCAGAGTCAGTCGCCGCTCGCTGCGGTGTGCGAAGCGAACGTGAAGGGCGTCGGCCTCGTGTCGACCGAGGACAAATACCTCGCCAACGTCGTGCACTGCGAGAACGGCGGCGCGCCGTTCGAGGCGCTCAAGGCGCAAGCGATCGCCGCGCGCACGTACCTCTATTACAAGATGGAGACCTCGGGCTCGATCGCCGACGGCACGGGCGATCAGGTGTACTCCTGCGGCTCCGGGCCGACGGCCGAGCAGATCAAAGCGGTGAAGGACACCGCGGGGCAGGTGCTCCGCTACAGCGGCGTCACGATCTGCGCCTTCTACGTCGCGGGCGGCGCGGCCTCGCCGCCCGAGTGCAAGGGGTCGAGCACCGCGGCGACCGAGAAGTACGTCACGTACAACGACGGCAAGAGCGGGGGCGCCGTCACCCAGACCACGCTCGGCTTCGTCAGCCCCACCAACTACCGCAACCGCGGGTGCTTCTCCCAGCTCGGCTCGCGCTGCCTGAGCAACGCCGGCAAGACCGCCGAGCAGATCCTCCGCTTCTATTACGGCGCCGACATCGTCATCGAGACGGCCGTCGGCGCGTGCGTGCCCACCGCGCCGCCCGACGCGGGCGCCGACACCGCGAAGCCCCCGGCAGACACCGCCGTCGCCGACACCGCCGTCGCCGACACCACGGTCAACGACGCCGCCGAGGGCGACGCAACGCCGGCCGACGACGCAGCCGCCGAGGACGCCGGCGCGACGGGCGCCGACGCGAACGACGCGGGGACCACGAGCGCCAACGACCGCTTCAACGACGAGATCACCGGCAGCTGCGGGTGCTCGACGCCCGGCGGTCGCTCGAGCGGGGGAGAAGCTCTCGCGCTGCTCGGCGTCGCGGCGCTCGCGCAGCTCGTTCGCTCGCGACGCGCCCCGCGATGAAGCTTCGTCCCGGCGCGCTCGCGCTCGTCGCCCTCGCGCTGCACTGCACCCCCGCCCCTGCGGTGGCGCCTCCAACGCCGGCGCCGGCACCGTCACCCGCGTCTTCCGCGTCTTCCGCGTCTTCCGCGTCTTCCGCGTCTTCCGCGTCTTCCGCGGCGATGGCGCCGAGCGCGCCGCCCGGCGAGCCGCTCCTTCTGGTGACCGATCCGCTCGTCATGCGCGCGCTCGAGGACGCCGGGTACGATCTCGGCTCGCTGCTCGACGGCGCGGCCGCGAGGGACAACGCCGCGCTCGCGAACGGAAAGCGATTCGGGAGCGTCGTCGTCCGACTGGAGAAGGATCTCGTCGAGGCCAAGACCGAGGATCCGAGCAGCGGCGTGGGGATGGCGAAGTCGCATCGCCTGTTCGACGTGCGGTGGCTTCGGGCGAAGAGCGCGCGCTTCGAGCTCGTCGGCGTGACCAATCGCCTCGATCGCCGGCCCTTCGCGCTCAACGGCGCCTGCGGCGAGACGCGCTTCGTTTACCGGCTGTCGTACGCGACGACGAAGAACGGCACCGCGATCGCATCGCGCCTGCCGGCCACGATCGCCTTCACGACCTGGGTGCGAGAGTCCGACTGCGCCGCCGCGGCGAAGCGCTGGGTTCTGCCGTCGGGGCTCGCGGGCGCGGCGCTCGCGGCTCGTCTCACGGAAGAAGAGGGGCCGCTCGCGCGCGCGCGGGTCGCTTCGTTCCGTTCGCTCGAGCTGAACCTCCAGCGCGTGCGTTGGCCGTCGACCATCCGCCCCGACCTCGGCGGGCACGCTGAGTACCTGATGCGCGTGTTCCACGAAGGCGCCGGCGCGCTGGTGGTCGGTACGCTCGAGAACACGCCCGACGTCGCCGCGCTCGGTGCCGACCCGCAGCTGCGCGCCGAGCTGCTCGCGTGGCTGTTGCGGCCCGAGCAGCTCGACCGCCTCGATCGCGGCACCCTCCTCCTGCCGGAGAAGTTCCTCGCCACCAAGGTGCTCTCGGTCAGCCCGCGCAGCCTCGCGCGGCGCGCGAACCGGCCCTTCCGCCAGCTGTTCGGCGCGAGCGACCTCGCGAAGGCGAAGCTCGACGGACGCGCGACGATCGCCACGCCCGCGGCGCTGCTCCGCAGGCTCGATGCCCTCTCCTGCAACGGCTGTCACCAGAGCCGCACCGTCGCGGGCTTTCATCTGCTCGGCGAGGAGACGGCGCCGGCGGGGAGCGCGAACGCGATCACCGTCGCGACCTCGCCACACCTCGACGGCGAGCTCGCGCGCCGCCGTCGCGTGTTGCTCGCGCTCGCCGCAGGGACGCCCGTCGACGACAGCGTCCCGTTCCCCGAGCGCGATCCGGCGCTGGCGGGCACCTACGGCGCGCACTGCGGGCTCGGCGACGCCGGCTTCGCGAAGTGGACGTGCGCGCCGGGCCTGCTCTGCGACGCCGGCGAGGGCGAGCTCGACGACGACGTCGGCACGTGCCTGCCTGCTTCCCCGAGGGTCGGCGATCCGTGCGAGGTCGGCCGCGTGAGCCCGAGCGACAAACCGCACGCGGACAAGATCAAGAAGCTCGTGAAGAAGACCTGCGACGGCGGGGCGGTGTGCGAGACCAACCAGGTCGGCTTCCCCGCCGGCATGTGCTCGACGACCTGCGCGGCGATCGGCGCCGACGGCGTCTGCGGGGGGATCCCGTTCCTCGTCGGCTTCAACGATTGCCTCGGGCAGAACACTCCGTTCGAGCAGTGCATCGCCGCGAACATCCGCCCGGCGGGCCTGCGCGCGTGCAGCGCGATCAACCCGTGCCGCGACGACTACGTGTGCGCCCGCACCAACTCCGGCGCCGGCGCGTGCATGCCGCCGTACTTCCTCTTCCAGCTACGCGTGGACGGGCACCCGTAGAGCAGCTCTAGAGCCAATGCCGTTCGGTTGGCGTCTCGCTAGGCGTCGCTAGGCGCTCGCTGACGCGCGCGCCTATTCGAGCAGGCGCGCGCGTCAGCGAGCGCCTAACCGGCTCTAGCGTTCACGGCAAACACACCCCCAACACGCAGAACTGCAGCACCCCGCACTTCTGGTCGCAGCCGCCGCAGTGGTTCTTGTCCTTCGACGCATCGACGCAGGCGTCGCCGCACTTGGTCTGCTTCTCGGTGCAGCTCAACACGCAGGTGCTCCCCACGCACGCCTGGCCCGCCGCGCAGCCCTTGCCGCAGGCGCCGCAGTGCATCGAGCTGCTCGCGAGATCGACGCACAGGCCGGCGCACTCCACCCTCGGCGCGGTGCACGTGACGCCGCACTTGCCGGCGCTGCACGTCCAACCGGTCGGGCACTTCGCCCCGCACGCGCCGCAGTTGTCGGCGTCGGCGGAGGTGTCGATGCAGAGCGCGCCGCAGAGCGTCCCGCCGCCGGGGCACGCGGGTGCGCCTCCGTCCGCCTCTGGCTTGGTGCAGACGCCGTCGACGCAGGTCCCGTCGATGCACGGCCTCCCGCACTCGCCGCAGTGCTTGGCGCTGCTCCGGTGGTCGACGCACTCGCCGGCGCACGCCGAGAGCGGCGTCGGGCACGTGCCGGTCGGAGCGAGGCCTTTCGCCGGTTCGCCGGCGTCACCCCGCAGCGGGCTCGACACAGCGGTGTCGTCGAACCCGCCGACCGCACACCCGGCGAGGCAACCCGCGAGCGTCACCAGGAGGAGGAAGCGCACGCGCCCCGAGCAGCAAGCCGCGCGCCGCACGAGGAATCACGCGCGACCGGCGGCGCCGCTGCGCGACTTGCGCAAGGCGCTTCACGAGGCGTTCACCGGATTGACACCCTGACGGCGAGCAGCCTAAACCGCTGAACAAATGCCGAGCACCAAGCCGAAGAAGCCCGCTTTTCCCCGCGGCGTCATCCGTTTGCTGCGGAGCGGCACGCTCGACGAGGCCCGCACCAAGCGCGTGCTCCAGGTCCACGACGTGAGCTCGGTCGAGCACCTTCTCGCTCCCGTTATCGCTCCGCCCGAAACCCAAGCGTGAGCTGATTCGTCTCCCGCGCGGCGCGCTTCTTCGCGGGCCGCGGCTCGGTGTGCGCGGCGACCCAGGCCTCGAACGCCTCGCGCTTCACGCGCACCACGCGCCCCACCCGCACGCGCCCGGTCTCGCGCATGAGCTTGTAGGCCGTCGTCCGCGACACGCCGAGCGCAGCGGCGACCTCGACGGCGGTCATGAACTCCATGGGCGGAAGTAGCGTAGTCCACACGCCACGCGTGGGAGCGGCGACACGTGTGGGCGTGTCTCGCGCGCGATTTCAGCCCGTTTTTCGAGTGGCCCGGGGCTTGCGCTAGCCGGTGATCGAGGAGGTGCACCATGCGTCGAGCTCGTCTCGCCGCCGTCGCCGTCGTGTGCGCGGCGATCGGCACCATTGCGTCCGGCTCTTCGGCTCACCTCGCGGTGAAAAAGATCGACACCGAGCCGAAGGAGGGAAAGGACAAGCCCGGCGCGCAGAAGCTCGCCGAGCTGCGCAAGGCCGTTGCCGACGCGCCCGATCAGCGGAGCCACCGCTTCGACCTCGTGCGCGCGCTGATCGCCGAGGGCGATCTGAACGGCGCGCTCACCGAGGCCAGGGCCTGGCGCGCCAAGGACGCCTACGACCTCGTCGTCGTGCGCATCATCGGCGATCTGCAGATGCAGCTCGGCGACGCGGCCACGGCGCGCCGAACGTACTCGTCGATCGTGGAGCTCCTGCCGAAGGATCCAGACGCGCACCGCGCGCTCGCCACCGTGCTCAAGGAGGCCGGCGATCTCGACAACGCGTTCCTTCGCCTCAGCGACGCGAGCAAGCTGCGACCGACCGACGCGCGCCTCGCGTTCGAGCTCGCCGACGTCGTGCACCGCATGGGCAAGGACGGAGACGCCGCCGAGCGCCTGCAGAAGGTGGTCGACGACAAAGAGGCCCCGGAGTCGGTGAAATACCCGGCCAAGCAGCGCCTCGGTCAGATCCTCGCCGCGCGCCGGCGCGAGGCCATCAAAGCTGGCAAGACCGCCGAGGGCGCGGACCTCGCGAAGAAGATCGAGGGCCTCGGCATCAAGGGCGGCATCGAGAACGACCTCAAGGTCTACCTCTCGTGGGACACCGATCGCACCGACGTCGACCTGTGGGTCGACACGCCCGGCGGCGAGAAGGTCTGGTACGAGCACAAGTCGACCCAGCACGGCGAGGCGCTCTACGACGACGTCACGAGCGGCTACGGCCCCGAGAGCTTCACCGCCAAGAAGGCGCGCGCCGGCACGTACACCGTCTCGGTCAACTACTACGGCACGAGCCGCACCGTGTTCTCCGACGCGCGCGGCGAGGTGGTGGTGATCACCCACGAGGGCACCGCCGACGAGAAGAAGCAGGTCTTCCCCTTCCGCATCTGGAAGGCGAAGCAGACGGTCACGGTCGCGAAGATCGAGGTGAAGCCATGAACGCGCGCGCCATCCTTGTGTTCTGCGGCTTCGTCGCGATCTCGAGCTGCGGCGGGCGCACCACGGTGCCCGGCGGCCACGCGCTGTCGCGCAGCGTGTCCGTGCTCGAGGGCGACGCCGAGGTGCGCACCGGCAGCGCGTTCAGCAAGCTCGAGGGCGAGAAGACCGGCGTCGTCGAGCTGCGCACCGCCACCGGCGCGACCGTGGTCATCGCGGGCGTCGCGCGCGTGTTCCTTCACGCCGGCGCGCGGGTCGGCCTCGGCGAGGACGACAAGGGGATCCGGCTCGTCGTCGAGGAGGGCACGGTGCGCTACCGCGCGCTCGGCAGGGCCAACGCCTCGGTCGTGATCGACGGCGGCGTGGTCGACCTCACCGGCCGCGACGTGGTGATCGCCCACGGCAAGGTCGTCGATACGGCGACCCACCCGGACGCGGCCAGCTTCTCCTTCGCCATCGCCGCGCCGAGCGCGGTCGGCGTGGGCTCGATGGAGACCAAGACCGTGACCGGCGAGAAGGGCTCGCTCGCCCTCGTCGCGCTCAACGTCGAGGGCAAGACCGCCGGCGATCTCGTGGAGACGTCGGTCGAGCATGTCTTCCACAACTCGACCGACGCGCGGTTGGAGGGGAGCTTCCGCTTTCCGCTCCCCAAGGGCGCGATCCTCACCGGCCTCGCGATGGACATCGACGGCAAGCTCATGGAGGGCGAGCTCGTCGAGCGCGACAAGGCGCGCAAGGTCTACGAGGCCATCGTCGACTCGATGCGCGATCCGGCGCTGCTCGAGTGGGAGCACGGCAACACCTTCAAGCTCCGGGTCTTCCCGATCGAGCCGAAGAGCGACAAGCGCGTGGTGCTGCGCTTCCTTGCGCCGCTCCGCGACGGCGCCGCGGGCCGCGAGTGGGTCTACTCCGCGCGCGCGCCCGGCATGCAGAGCAAGCTCGACAAGTTCTCGGTGCGCCTCGACGGCAAGGGCATCGTCGACAAGAAGGCGTGGACCCCCGGCGAGGACGTCGTGGTGCCGATGGGCACGTATTCGAGCGCCTTCGTCGAGACACGCAAGGACGGCACCTTCGTCGCGGTGCGGGTGACGCCCGACTGGTCGAAGGTCGCCGCGCCCCCTCCCCCGCCCGCGCGCCGTCGCGTGGTGCTCTTCGTCGACACGTCGCGGAGCGTCCTCGAGGAGCGCACGCTCACCGCCGACGCCGTGCGCAGCGTGCTCGACGGCCTGCGCCCCGACGACCGCTTCACGGTGCTCACCGGCGACGTCGACGTCCGCGACGGCGGCGCGTTCGTCGCGCCGACCGCGGCCTCGATCAAGAGCGCGCTCGACGCGATCGCCGCGATCGAGCCCGACGGCGCGAGCGATCTCGGCGCGGCGCTCGGGGCGGTCGGCAAGAAGCTCTCGGCCGCGCGCGCGGAGGACGCCGCCGACGACCTCGAGCTCGTGTACGTGGGCGACGGCACCCCGACGTGGGGCGTGGTCGAGCCCGAGCTCCTCTCCAAGACTGCGTCGGAGAAGCTCGGAAACGCGCTGTTTCACGCGGCGATCGTCGGCAAGGGCGGCGACGACGCCGCCGTTCGCAAGATGGTGACCGGCCGCTTCGCCGAGCCGCGCACGAAGGAAGAAGTCGCGCGTTTCGCCACCGCCATCGCCCACGCGCGCGAGGTGAAGCGCCTGCGCGAGATCGAGATCGACGCCGGCGCGGGCGCGGTCGTGCACCGCTCGCTCGCCGGCAACCTGTTCGAGGGCGAGTCGCTCGAGCTGTACGTGCGCCTCCCCGCGGGCGCGGCGCCCAAGCCGATCGCGCTCAGGGCGGGGAGCTACTTCCAGACCATCCCCGTCGCACTCGAGCCCGCCGCGCACGTCGCGCGCCGGTGGGCGTCGCAAGAGGTGGCGGCGCTCGAGGCGAAGGGGGCCGACAAACAGGCGATCATCGACACCTCGCTCGCGTTCGGCGTCATGAGCCACCACACCTCGTGGCTCGTGCTCGAGAGCGAGCAGGCCTACGCGCAGTGGGACATCGCCCGCAAGAACAAGGGCGAGAGCGGCGACATCAAGATCACCGGCGCCGATCTCCAGTCGGTCGGCGCGCACTCCTCGATGACGCCCGACCACCTTCAGCCGGGCGATCCCGAGCTGCACATCCCGGCCCCCGCGGACGCGCGCTCGGTCGTCGCGGTGCTGCCCTCGGGCGAGAGCAAGATCGCCGAGTACGAGCCCGCGCTCGGCAAGTGGACGCTGCGGTTCCTCGTCGACAAGGACGTGGCCGACGGCACCTACGACATCCAGGTGCGCATCGTCCACGCGGGCGGCGAGGTCGAGCTGCAGAAGATCAGCTACCACGTCGACACCACGGCCCCGACGTTCGCGGTGTCGATCAAGCGTGTGGAGGGCGGCTACGAGATCAAGGCGGTGCAGCTCGTCACCGACGAGGAGGCGAAGCGCGGGCTGCCCGCCGCCGAGCTCGCCGGCGCGAACCTCGCGACGCTCAAGGAAAAGTACGCGCACATCCTCACGGACAGCAAACGCCTCGAGGTCGCGACGCCCGACGGAAAGACCTTCGCGCTCGACGGCGTGAAGCTCGGCACCTTCCGCGGCGTGTGGAAGACGCCGCCGGTCACGAGCGAGGTGAAGCTGCGCTTCGTCGCCGCCGACCGCGCGCTCAACGAGCGGAGCTTCGACGTGACGGTGTCGCCGTGAAGACCTGGCCCCTCGTCCTCCTCTTGCTCCCGCGGCTCGCCGCGGCAGCCGAGGTGCACACCTCGATCAACGACGTGCGGGCCTGCACCGTCACGCCGCAGGGCATCACCCTCGCCACCTCGGGCGGCGTCGCCAAGCTGACGAAGGACGGGAAGGTCGAGAAGGTGCTCACCGCGCTCGACGGCCTCCCCGACGGACGCGCGCTCGCGCTGTCGGGCAGCTGGGTCGGCACCGAGCGCGGCGCGTACGATCTCGCGTCGAAGCGCGTCGTCGGCGCTGCGCCGGTGCGGGCGATCCTCGAGACGAGCAACGAGACGTACTTCGCGACGTGGGGCAAGGGCGTGCTCAAGCTCTCCGGCGGCGAGGTCCCGTTCGCGTCGCCGACGCCTCTCCGGCTCCGGGTGTCGTCGCTCGCGATGCACAACGGCGCGCTCGTCGCCGGCACCGCGGGGGGCACCGTGAAGTTCACGGACGGGAAGCTCGCGCCGTTCGGTCCCACGAGCGCGACGTTCGCGCTCGCGACGCTCGGCGATCGCCTCTACGTCGGTGGGCTCGAGGGGCTCGTCTCGATCGCGAACGGCGTCCCCCGCAGCGAGAGCGACGCCGACGTGCGCGCGCTGATCGCCAGCAACAACGAGGTCCTCGCCGCGACGTTCGGCGCCGGCGTCCTCCGCGTCGGCAAGACCGTGACGACCGCGAACGCCGTCCCGTTCGCCCAGGCGCTCGGCAACGGCTGCATCGGCACCGCCGAGGGCGTGCTCGTCGGCGCGCAGCGCTTCGCGACGGGGGGGCTGCCGTCGCCGGACATCGCGTCGATCGCCCTCGACGGCGCCAAGCTCTATGTCGGCACGTTCGATCGCGGCCTGGTGGTGCTCGAGGGCGGCGCGTTCCGCCGCATCGAGGGCGTCGACAAGCAAATCAACGCGCTCGCGATCGGGCACGGCGCGGTGTGGGCCGGCACCGCGCGGGGCCTCTATCGGCTCAAGGGCTCGGTGGTCACCCGCTTCGCGGAGGCCGAGGGTCTGCCCTCCGCCGACGTGCACGCGCTCGTCGCGCTCGGCGACCGCGTGCTGGTCGGCACGTCGAAGGGCGCGGCGCTCGTCGGCGCGAACGTCGAGCCGCTCGGCAAGAAGCAGGGCGTCACCGGCGACGCGGTGTGGGCGGTCGCCGAGCACGCGGGCGAGCTGTGGCTCGGCACCAACGCCGGGCTGTTCATCGGCAAGCCCGGCAAACCCTTTCGCCGTCTGTCGAAGCTCACCGGCGAGCTGAACGACGACTGGATCACCGCCCTCGCGTTCCACGGCGATCGCGCCTTCGTGGGCTCGTACTCCGGCGGCGTCACCGAGCTGACCAAGACGTTCGCGGCCACGCGGCTCGGCGGCGGCTACATCAACCCCGACGGCCTGCGGGTGCTCGACGGCAAGCTCCACGCAGCGACCATGGACGGCCTCCTCGTGCACGAGGGCACCTTCCGCCGCGTGGACAAGGGCGTACTCGGCGCCGACGTCACCGCGGTGATGTCCTCACCGAAGGGGATGATCGTCGCCACGCGCCGCGGCCTCACGATCGGCTTCTGACGGACTCACTGCGCCGCGTTCAACAGCGACTGCAGGATGGCGGCGTCCTCGGTGAAGCCGCGGTCGGGGAAGTCCTTGGCCAGCGCGCCGAGGCTCTTGGCCTGCATCTTCGCGAGCGGCAGGAGCCCGCCGACGCGGTCCACCCCGTCGCCGACGAAGGCGGCGTGCAACCGGTGCATGGTGGCGAGCGCGGACGCATAGGCGATCACGTCGCCGTGACGCGACTCGGCGATGCGCTCGATGTCGTTGTCGAACACGCCGTGGAGATCGGCGGGGAACCAGCGCTGCTTGCCCGTCGTCACGTCGAGCGCGCTGCCGGTGATGTGGAGGGTGAACGCCTTGCCGGGGATCCACGGCGGGATCGTCACCCGCAGCATCTCGGAGCGCGCGTCGCCCGCGCGCAGATCGCCGAAGCGGAGGTCGGAGCCCTCGAGCGTCCAGATCGCCTCGCCGCCGGACGCCTCGAGCACGCGCGCCGGCGCGGGCACGCTGTCGAACGCGAGCTGGAAGTCCTTGAACGTGATCGGCCCCGCGGCCGGGAGGAACGTGCGGATCGCCGCCGCCGCGTCCTCGCGCTTGGGATCGGCGGTGGCGGTGGCGACGCCGTCGATCGCGAGCGGCTTGCTGTCGTGGGAGATGAGGAGGATCTTCGACGCGCCGGTCTTGCGTGCGAGGTTGATCGCCCCGCCGAGATCGCGCTTCGGTCGTGGGATCGCCAGCCGCTCAGCGGCGGCGGCGAGCGCGAGCGAGCGGTGCGACGCGGGCATCGGCGGCACGAGCGTGCGCGGACCGCGGGTGTCGATGATCGCGATTTGGTCGCGCGACGAGAGCTGACCGAGCGCGACGTCGACCAGTCCCTCGTCCTCTTCGTCGACGAGGATCGCGATCTTCTCGCCCTCGCGGAGCGTGCCGGCGGGCGCCGTGGCGTGGATGTCGACGCGAACGAGGATCTCGCCGCCCCACGAGGGCATGCGGGTGTCGCTCGCGCGAAGGACGATGACGATGCCGTTCGAGGCGATGGTGGTCGGCGTGCTCGTGAGCGTGAACTTGCCGCTCTTCGGGAGGATGAAGCCGATCGCCGGCCGCCACGGCTCGGCCGGATCGCGGAAGATCACGCGCTCGGGCACGTCTGCCGACTCGCGGAACACCGGGCCGCTCGGCGTCATCACCATGCCGCCGGGCTTGCCCTGATAGAAGCTGGCCGTCTTCGGATCGTATTGAACGCCGCAAGCGACGACCGAGACGGCCGTCAGGAGCGAGAACCCGCGAACCAGTGTCCGCACAGTGCTGTGAATTGTGGCCTACAAACCGTCGGCGAGCGAGGCGCACTCTGCCGCTTCGGCAGCGCCTGCTTTTGCGCAGTTCTTGTAGGCCGCCTTCGCGGCGCCGTTCGATCCCATGGTTTGGTAGGCGGCGCCGAGCACGTAATACGCGCTCCCGCCGGCGCCCTTCGCGATCGCCTTCTTGGCGTAGTTGGCCGCCTTCGAGGCGGCGCCGCCTGCGATCGCTTGTCGCGCCTTGGACAAAAGCTGCGCGCCGGAGAGCGACTCGTCCTCGTCTGCGGCGGGCGCTGCGGGCGCGACGGCCGCAGCAGCGGCGGTGGTGGCGGCGGGGGCGACCGTC
>JALHOE010000203.1 GCA_022843175.1 Deltaproteobacteria bacterium | reverse complement strand
TCGCGGGGGGGGGCGGGGGCTGGGGCCGGGGCAGGCGCAGGCGCAGGCGCGGGCGCAGGCTCGGGCGCAGGCGCAGGCGCAGGCTCGGGCGCAGGCGCAGGCGCAGGCTCAGGCTCAGGCGCAGGCGCAGGTTCGGGCTCGGGCGCGGGCACGGGCACGGGCACGGGCTCGGGCTCGGGCACGGGCGCAGGCTCGGGCTTCGGCAGCTCCGCGCTCAGATCGCGGATCGCGATCTGCACGCTCGCATCATGCAGACGCTTGTGCCCGATCATCGCATCGCGCGCGAGCGCGCGGTCGAGGCCGGTGGCGTCGAGTACGCCCTCGTCGAGGAGGCCGAGGATGGTGGTGACCTTCGCGGTCAGGGCGGCGATGAGCACGTCGGCGTAGGCCACGAGCTCCGCGTCGCGGGCCATGCCGTCGAACTTTCGGATCGCGCCGCCGACGATCACCGTGGGCAGCTTGATCGCCGAGAGCGGCGCCTCGCCGACGCTCCGCTCGGCGTTGAGGATCACCAGCGTGCGGGCGACCTCGCCGCGCTTGAGCAGGTCCTCGACGTCCGACCACGGCACGCAGCCGGTGCGCTGCGTGGCGTCGGCGTCGCCCATGACCAGCAGCAGATCGCCGTTGCGGTCGGTGACGAAGCCCGCGAAGTACAGGAACAGCGTGCCGCCGCGCGCCGCGCGCGCCGCCTTCTGGATCGCGTCGAACACGTCGAGCGGGGTGCGCGGATCGGCGACCACGCTGGCCGCGCCGAACAACGTGCTCGCGAACGCGCGCGCGACGTTCCGGGTGGAGTCGACCGTGCTCACCAGGTTCGCGAACTTGCCGTCGCGGTGCTGCCCGACCCCGATACACAGCGCCGCCCGGCGCTCGGACGCATCGACCTTCACGGCGAGGAAGTTATCAGCTCTGTCACACTCCGGCGGGCTCGAACGACGATCCCTCATGTTCATCGAGCGTTCCGTGGCTCTGCGCGTGATCAAGGGCGAGGCCGCGGCGCTTTCGCCGGAGTTCGGCGGGTGCGTGATGTGCGCGCTCGTGGCCGACGCCCCCACGACCCACGTGCTGTGCCGCACGCGTCGATCCGTCGCCGTGCTCGCGCGGTTCGGCGTTCGGCGGGGCCACCTCCTCGTCGTGCTCCGGCGGCACGTCGAGCGCTTCGAGGAGATCACCTGGCCGGAGTGGCAGGACGCGCAGCGCGTCGCGTGGGAGGCCGCCCGCGCCGCCGAGCGCGCGCTCGGCGCGACTCGGGTCTACGTGGCGTCGCTCGGCTCGGCGACCCAGCGGCCGATGACGTTCCCGCACCACCACCTGCACGTCGTGCCGACCTACCGCGGCGATCGTCGCGATCGGCCGGCGGCCGTGTTCACCTGGCAGGACGGCGTCGTGCTGCAGGACGAGCGCGACGCCGCGCGACTCACCCGCGAGCTCCGCGCCGCTTGGCCCATGGGCGCGCGCGGCAGCGAGCGCCTCGGTGATTCGCACCGGTAGGCGCTCGCTTACGCGCGCGCCTGTTCGACCGCGCGCGCCTGTTCGACCGGTAGGCGCTCGCTTACGCGCGCGCCTGTTCGACCGCGCGCGCCCTGCTAGAGCGTCCGCAGGTAGGCGACGAGGGCTTTGAGGTCTTCTTCGCGGAGGTGCTTGGTCGTGCCCATCGCGTTGCCCGCGATCGCCTCGCGCAGGGTCGCGAAGCGGCCGTCGTGCATGTACGGGGCGCTCGCGCCCACGCCCGCGAGCGACGGCGTGTCGAAGGTGCCGCCGGTGCCGACGTCGTGGCGCAGGCCGTCGGTGCCGCCGTCCTGATGACAGCTCGCGCACCCGACCTCCGTCGAGGCGAAGAGCGCGCGCCCGCGCTTCTCGAGCGCGTCGAGCGCGGGCTTCTGCCGTGGCTTCAGGGAGCGCACGTACGCGATCAACGGTTCCATCGTGTCTTTATGCATCGGCGGCGCGCCGATCCGCTTCATGGTCTCGGTCAGGTGGGCGGGGAGCGTCGCGCCGCCACCGAGCCAGCCGTACGGCGCGGTGTCCATGCGGCCGACGAGCGTGGGCGGCTGCAGCGGGCCGTGCGGGCTGCTCCACACGAGACCGTCGTCGAGGCCGTCGGGGTGGCAGCTCGCGCACGCGCGGCCGTCGAAGCCGAGCGGCGCGTGGAACGTCTTGCGTCCCTCGGCGAGCGTCGCGTCGAGCGGGCGCGCGGCCTCGATCGCGAACGAGCGCGACGTGCCGTCGTCGAGCGAGACAAGCGACAGCTGGCGCGCGAACTGCGACCACACCACCGCCTCGCGCAGCGCGGGCTCGACCGCCACCGCGACCGGCCCCGCGGGCACCGTCACCCGCAGCCGCTCGCTCGCTTCGAGCGCGCCCTCGCCGCGGTGGACGAGGAGCCGATCGATGCCGACGCACGCCACCACCAGCTCGCGCCCGAACGCCGCGACCGAACGCGGGAGCACGCACGGCGCGTGCTTGCCCGGCATGCGGCCGAAGCTCAGGCGCTGCTTGCCCTCGTCGACCACCTCGCGCGCGAGGCGCAGGCGAAAGGTCTCGCCGAGCGAGGCGATCGCGGGCTCGTGCGGGAAGAAGCCGTCGACCCCGCGCACCGACGGCGCGCCGTAGCCCGTCGCCATCGTCACCTCGAGGTGCGTGTCGCCGGGGTAGGCGAGCACCATCGGGATCGTCACCCGTCCGTCGATGCGCGCGAGCGCGTGCGCCTGCACCGCGAACCGCGGCATGTCGGCGACCGGGCGCCCGAGGAACGCGATGCGATCGCGCCACGCGAACGACACCTCGCGCGCGACCACGCGCGAGTCGAGCGCGACCACGCTGACGATCGAGCCGACGCGGTGCGAGACGTAGGCGGTCCGGCCGGAGACGAGCACGCCCGAGGGATCGCGCGACAGGCCGATGCTCTCGGCCTTGCCATCACGGATGAACGTCAGCGCGTGGCCGCGTCGGCTCGCGACGAGGAGAGTTTTTCCGTCGGCTGCGAGCGCGACCGGCTCCGCCCTCGTCGGCGTGCGCCGGCACTCGGTCCCGTCGGCGGCGAGCTCGACGACCACGTCGTCGGTCGGCAGCGATACGTGCACGCGACCGTTGGCAACGAGCACGTGGCCGGGCGCCGCGCCGAGGTCGATGGTGGCGGTCACCGCGCGACGCTCGAGATCGACGATCCGCAGCGCGCCCTCGTCCTCGTCGGCGAGGTATGCGACGCGCTTGCCGGAGGCCACGGCGAGGGCCAGCGCGGACGACGACGCGGCGGTGTCCACGGCCGCGAGGTCCGAGGCCACCGAGCACGCGCCCGCCGGGGCGACGGGCTGCGCGGCCGGCGGGGGCGCGGTGCGGGTCTGACAGGAGGCCGCGAGCAGGGCGAGGAGCGCGACGGGGCGATGCATCGACAGTGCATCGGCGGAGCCACGCGAAGTGTGACGGTCACACTCTCGGGCCCTCGCCCGATAGGGGTTCATGGACGCGAAATTCCTCCTCGCCCTCACGCTCCTCGGCTGCGCACCTGCCAGCAAGGAGCTGCGCGAGGCGCCCGAGCTGCCGGAGGCGCCGAAGCCGGTCCCCAAGGAGGTCCTGGTCACGCTGCAGAGCGGCGCGGTGACCCACGACGCGTTCGCGCGGCGCACCTTCTACACGTGGGCGAGCGACGCCGGCGTGGCGCGCATGCGCAAGGAGAAGCGGCTGCTCCTCCCGAGCGAGGAAGAGGGCTACTTCGTGAAGCGGCTCGACGCGCTCGCGCTCGAGAGCGGTTCGCACGCCGAGCTCGCGCGCGTGCTGTCGGAGCATCCGTCGTTCGCGGCGCGGCGCTACGCCTGGACGCGGCCCTTCGCCACGCGCGTGCCGCTCGCGGACCGCAGCTACGGCGACCACCTGATCGCGGCGACCCTCAAGCCCAACGCGGTGATCGCGAAGTTCGACGCGCGCGAGTCGGTCCCGTTCACGTTCATGGACCTCGAGGGACAGGACGTCCCGCTCGGGCGCGTGCTCGCCGATCCGAGCACGCTCGCTGCCGTGTATCACGTGGCCAAGCACCCCGAGACGGGCCACGAGTTTCGCGAGTTCGTGCTGATCAACGAGTCGATGATCGAGGAGTGGTCGCTCGGGACGCCGGCGATCTCGGCCGTCCTCGCCTCGGACGTGCAGGCGCTCCGTGCGCTCGCCGAGGCCTCGCTCCCCGACGCGCCCGCCAGCACCCAATGGCAGGAGGCGGGCAGCGAGGCTGCCGAGCTCTACGCGGCGTCGATGGCCTTCGACACGCCGCGACACCGTCCGACTCGGAAGAACCTCGGAGATATCGCCACGCTCCTCACCGAGGTCGCCCCCGACGAGCCCCTGGTCGTCGCCCCGAGGGTCCCGTTCACCTCGCTCGCGCCCAAGCCCCCCGCGGTGCCCCCCCTGCCGCCCGGGTTCGGCGTGAAACCACGGATTTACAAGTGTGACTGAGGGGCCGGTCACACTTTGCGGGTCTGCTACGACGTAGCAGGACGGATGGAACGCGAGAGGGTCGCCGACGACGGATTGCGCCGCGCCCTGGTCGCGATGGTGCGCGGCCGCGTGCCCCCCCACGAGGTCGACGAGATCGTGCAGGAGACGTTGGCCGACGCGTTCGCCTCCAAGTCCGCGCCCGCCGAGACCGACGCGCTCGAGCGCTGGGTGCGCGGCATCGCGCGGCACAAGGTCGCCGACTATCACCGCCGCGCGCGGCGCGAGATCGCCGTCGAGCCCGACGCGCTCCCCACGGCCGACGTGAGCGATCACAGCGCGCACGAGGCCGCCGACTTGCTGCGCTGGGCCGAGCGCGAGTCCAAGCGCGACGCCACGCTCGACTGGCTGCTCCGCGAGGGCGACGGCGAGAAGCTGCAGTCGATCGCCGAGGACGCGCGGGTGCCCGCGGCCACGGTGCGCAAACGCGTCGAGCGACTGCGCCGTCACTTCCGCGTGCGTTGGGCCGCGCAGCTCGCGGCGGTGATCGCGGTGGGGGTCGTCGTGTTCCTCGCGCTGCGCCCCCGTCCCGCGCCGCCCGCGCTCCCCATCGCCGCGCCGGTGGTCTCGGTCGCTCCTTCGCCCTCTCCGCCTCCCAACCCGGCCCTCGAGCTGCGTCGCTTCGCGCTGTCACGCTGCGACAAGAAGGAGTGGAGCGCGTGCCTCGACGGCCTCGATCGCGCCGCCGTGCTCGACCCCGCGGGCGACGAGGCCGAGGAGGTGAAGAGCGCGCGCCGCGCCGCTGCCGAGGCGCTCAAGCCCCCGCCGCCCGCGCCGTCGCTGATCGGCAACGGCTTCAAGAAGCCCGTGCCGAAAGCGGCGCCCAAGAAGGCGTCGGGCGTGGAGTCGGGGTTCTAGTCTCGCGCTAGAACGTCGCTGCGACGCCGAATGTCGCGCCGTGTTTGGTCGGGGTCGCGACCGGGACGAGGTGCATCGCCATGCGTGGCGCCTCGCGTTCCTTGTACGCGAGCGCGGCCGCGTCGATCGTGACCGCGCCGATGAGCCCGAGGCCGAGGCCGATGATGGCTCCGCCGAGGCAACCATACTCGCTGCCGCCCCCACCGCCGAACGCGGCGCAGCCCAGGTAGGTGGACACCACCGGCATCCCCGCGCGGAGGCCGAGGCTCGCGAAGCCGGTGCCGACGTTGCCGTGCGACCAGTGGGCGATCGGACCGCCCGCGAGATACGTGAACAGCGCCAGGTACGCGAGCTTCTCTTCGGTGTCCGAACGCGCCTCCTGCGAGAGGTAGAGGCTCGTCGTCGCGAGGGCGTCACAGGTCAGGTTGATGTACCCGTACCACTCGGTCTGCTTCTCCCTGCGTCGCGGCGCTGCGTACGCGTCCGCGTACGACGGCGGCGCCTCCGACACGACGTGGGGCGTCGGGGCCTTCTTCGGGGGCGGGGGGAGCGGCGGCCCCGGAGTCTCGGGGAGCGTCGTCGGCACCGGCGAGGGCGCTGACGACGAGGGGACCGGCGAGGGCGCCGCCGAAGAGGGGGCGGCGGGGGAGGGCGCCGCCTCTTGTGCAAGCGCAGGCAACGGGACGAGCAACATCGCGAGAGCGAGGCGGCGCACGGGGGGCATTCTTGCACCGATTCACCGACGGCACGATCACGTCGGCACAACTTGCGACAGCAGAAGCCGGCAAAAATCTGCGAGATCTCGCGGTATCGTTCTTGCGTTAGGGCGCGCCATGCGCAGCACGATTGCTCTCGTCGCCCTCCTGTTCTCGGGTGCCGTCGCGTGTGGTGGAAACGTCAGCGCCGAACCCGACGACGGCGGCACGGACACCGGCGGCGACGTGCCGTTCGACACCGATCCGGACGTTCTCCCCGATGCCCATCCGGACAGCTGGGGTGGCTGCGGCTACGGCACGTGCACCGCGGGCTCGTCGTGCTCCGACGGCTGCAACGAGTGTTGGTGCGAGCCCTCCGGCGCGTGGTCGTGCACCGACCGCTGGTGCGGCGACACCGGGGTGCCGTGGGAGACGAGCCCGCCGCCGCCCCCGCCCGACGCGTGGCCGCCCCCGCCGGATAGCTACCCCCCGCCGCCGGACGCGTGGCCGCCGCCGCCCGACGCCTACCCGGTGTGTCCGCCGGGGCTCCCCGCGCTCGGCAGCTACTGCCCCGCGGCGATGAAGTGCGCGTACTCCAACTCGTGCGGCTCGACCGACGTGGCCTACTGCGAGTTCGCGGGCGGCCGGTGGAACGTGTCGAAGGGGCCGTGCACCGGCGCTTGTCCGGCGACGATGCCGAAGGACGGCACGATGTGCAGCGGCTCGGCCAAGTGCGAGTACTGGAAGTCGTGCGGCACGTACGACTTCGCGTACTGCGACACCATGACGTACCGCTGGCGCTCGACCATCAATCCCTGCCCGCCGCCCCCGCCGCCTCCGCCCTCCTGCCCGACCTCCGCGCCCGCCCCGGGCACCTCGTGCTCGAGCCCGTATCTCAGCTGCGCGTGGAACAACGGCTGCGGCGCGTTGACCCACGGCTACTGCGAGGGCGGCTCGTGGTGGCTCTCGGATTCGGGCTGCGTGCCCGGCTGCCCCGCGGCCAAGCCCACGAGCGGCGCGGCGTGCAAACCCCCGAGCTCGTCGGCGTGCACCTACGTCGCGTCGACGATGCCCGGCGGCGGCTACTGCGAGTCGAACTGCTTCTGCGCCGAGGACTATCGCTGGGCCTGCATCCCCGGCGGATGCTCGTCGGGCGGCGGGGGTCCGTGGGTGGACGCGGGGACCTACTGATCTACGCTCGCGCGCATGATGCTGTTCGTCGCGCACCTCACCCCGGGCTCCGATCCGTCGACGATCCTCTCCGCCGAGACCGTCGAGGACACCGGCGCCCAAGTGATGACCCCGGAGCAGGCCAAGGCCGTCGGCTTCGGCGGCCTGCCCGAGCTCCCGCCCAACGTGGCGCTCATCGTGTCCCGCTTGCGCGACAAGAACCGCATCCTCAATAGCCTCGAGGCGAGCCCCGCGGTCGCGAAGTTCTCGGTGCACGAGGTCGACGAGTAGGCGGCGGCGTCGCCACCTGCGACATTTGGCGCGAACGCTCGTAGCATCGCGCCCATGCGCCCCCTGCTCTGCACCATCCTCTTCGCCGTCCTCTGCGGCTGCCAGCAAGAGAAGTCGAAGGCCGAGAAGCACGCCGAGGATCTCGCCAAGGCGAAGGAGTCGGCGTCCGCTGCCGCGAAGGAGTCGGCGGCGGCGGTCGATCCGAAGGAAGAGAAATACAAAGCGATGCGCACCGCGCTCAAGGAGCGCGCGACGGCGCAGATGGCCGCGCTCGAGAAGCTCTACCTCGGCGCGACGGAGGCCGACCAGAAGGCCTTCCGCGAGTTCTTCGCGCCGACCAAGGAGGGCGAGAAGGACGCCGATGACGTGTCGAAGGAGGCGCTCCAGGCGGCGAAGGCCACCAAGATGTCGCTCAAGAAGTGGGAGCTCGCCGACGTGAACCTCGACGCGACGCAGACAACAGGCACCGTCGACCTCTCGGTCGAGGAGACGCAGGCCGGCAAGATCTCCCGTTGCGTCGTCTACAAGACCGACTGGAAAGAGTTCTCCGGCAAGTGGCACCGCGTGGCGCGGCGCGAGTTCCGGATCGTGGCCTGCCCGCAGTAGGCGCTACGCCTTCAAGCGGTAGCCCGTCCGCAGCATCCACCGCACCACCAGCAGACACAGCACGCAGAACACGAGCGTCATCGCGCCGCTGACCTCGACCCGCACATCCGACACGCCGAAGAAGCTCCAGCGGAACGCGCTCACCAGGTACACCACCGGGTTGAACAGCGTGACCTTCTGCCAGAACGGCGGGAGCATGCGCAGCGAATAGAAGCTGCCGCCGAGGAAGGTGAGCGGCGTGATGACCAGCATCGGCACGAGCTGCAGCTTCTCGAAGCCGTCGGCCCACAGTCCGATGATGAACCCGAACAGGCTGAACGCGATCGCCGTGAGCGCGATGAAGACCAGCATCCATAGCGGATGGGCGATGTGATACGTGACGAACACGCGCGCGGTGGCGAGGATGATCGCCGCGAGAATCAGCGACTTGGTCGCCGCGGCGCCGACGTAGCCGGCGATCATCTCGACCCACGAGATCGGCGCCGAGAGCACCTCGTAGATCGTGCCGGCGAAGCGCGGCATGTAGATGCCGAAGGACGCGTTGGAGACGCTCTCGGTGAGGATCGAGAGCATCGTGAGCCCGGGGATGATGAACGCTGCGTAGTTCACGCCCTCGATGTGCTGCATGCGCGAGCCGATCGCCGAGCCGAATACGATGAAGTAGAGCGACGTGGAGATGACCGGCGCGGCGATGCTCTGGAGCATCGTGCGGAACCACCGTGACATCTCGAAGACGTAGATCGCGCGGATCGCGTGGACGTTCATCGCGACTCCACCAGGCTGACGAAGATGTCCTCGAGCGAGCTCTGGCGCGTCTGCAGGTCCTCGAGCTCGATGCCCTGCAAGTCGCGCAGCACGGAGGCGATCTTCTGGTCGTGCTCGAGCGTGAAGATGAGCTGCTTGCCGGACTGCTCGACGGCGTAGGCGGCGAGCGCGGGGGGCAGGGTCGCGAGCGGGCGCTCGAGCGTGCAGATGAGCTGCTTCTTGCCGAGCTTCTGCATGAGGACGTGTTTGTCCTCGACGAGCACGAGCTCGCCCTTGTTGATGACGCCGATTCGATCGGCCATCTGCTCGGCCTCTTCGATGTAGTGCGTGGTGAGGATGATCGTCACGCCCGTCTCGCGGAGCGCGCGGACCATCTTCCACATGTCGCGGCGGAGCTCGACGTCGACACCGGCCGTCGGCTCGTCGAGGAAGAGGATCTGCGGATCGTGCGAGAGCGCCTTGGCGATCAGCACCCGGCGCTTCATGCCGCCCGACAGCGTCATGATCTTGCTGTCGCGTTTGTCCCACAGCGAGAGGTCGCGCAGGACCTTCTCGATGCGCTCGGGGCTCCGCGGCTTGCCGAACAGACCGCGGCTGAAGGTGACGGTGTCCCAGACCGTCTCGAACATGTCGGTCGACAGCTCTTGGGGGACGAGCCCGATCTTGGAGCGCGCGGCGCGGTAGTCGCGGACGATGTCGTGGCCGTCGGCGACGACGCTGCCGCGGGTGGGCTTCACGATGCCGCAGATCACGCCGATGAGCGTGGTCTTGCCGGCGCCGTTCGGCCCGAGCAGCGCGAAGATCTCACCGCGCCGGATCTCGAGGTCGATGCCCTTGAGCGCGCGAAAGCCCGACGCGTACGTCTTTTCGAGACCACGGACCGAGATGATCGGCGCGTTCAAGGCCGCGCAGCATACAGCGTCATGGGCTGGAGCGGACCATGGGCTCCCGGGCAAAGAAGCGAACCTTCTTGGCCGCGGCGACGAACGCGGCCACGCCGCGCTTGCCGTCGATCGGCACCACGCCCGGGTCCCTGCCGATCCCCGCCGCCGCGAGGAGCGGCGCCGCGCCCGCGGTGTGTCCGATCGCCTTGAGGTGACCGAACGCGTCGCGCACGAAGTCCACCGCCGCCGCTTCCCGAGCGAGCTTCGACCCACCGTCGGTCGACGGTGCGATCACGACCGCGTCGAAGAGGACCGAGGGCCCGCCCTGGAGGGTGAAATCGGCGGGGAGTCGCTGCTTGTCGCTGCGGAGGACGCCGCCGATCCGCGGCGCGACGATCACGAGCTTCGCGCCCGCCGCTTTGACCTCGCGCTGGAGGCCGTCGATCACTGCTTTGTCGACGCCGTCGGTCACGAGGCACGCGACCATGCGGCCCTCGAGCGTCTCCTTCATCTTCTTCTGGATGCTCAGGGCGGGGGACGGCTTCATCGTGCTCGGCGGGACGGCCGGCTTGCTCGGCGGCGGGACCTTCGGCATCCCGAGCCCATGGGCGACGCGGCGCGCGAGGTCGGGATCGACGTTGCCGAGGTTGCTCACCATGCGCTCGCGCACGGCGAGCGTCTCCACCAGCGAGAGCTCGAAGACCAGCGCCGAGACGATGTGGTTCTGCTCCGAGGGCGTCTGGCTCTGGAAGAACAGGCGCGCCTGCGTGTAGTGGTCGGCGAACGATTCGCTGCGCACGCGCAGCTTGTCGCCGGCGTCGAGGGTCGGGAAGGTGCGGAAGCCGGCCTCGCGGTTCTCGCGGGCCGAGTCGGGCGCGAGCGTGTTGGGCTCGTAGTTCACGCGGCCCTTGGGCACCGTGGTGCGCATGCGACCGTCGCGCTGGAAGTTGTGCATCGGGCACTTCGGCGCGTTGATCGGGAGCTCGTGGAAGTTGGGGCTCCCGAGCCGCGACAGCTGCGTGTCGAGGTAGGAGAACAGCCGGCCCTGCAGCAGCGGGTCGTTCGAGAAGTCGATGCCCGGGACGATGTTGGCCGGGCAGAACGCCACCTGCTCGGTCTCGGCGAAGAAGTTGTCGGGGTTGCGATCGAGCACCAGCCGGCCGACCTTCGTCAGCGGGATGAGCTCCTCGGGGATGAGCTTGGTGGGATCGAGGACGTCGAAGCCGAGCTTGTTGGCTTGCGCCTCGGTGAACAGCTGGAAGAACAGCTCCCACTCGGGGAAGTCTCCGCTCGCGATCGCGTTCCACAGATCTTTGCGGTGGTAGTCGTTGTCGGCGCCGTTGATCTTGAGCGCCTCGTCCCACACCACCGACTGCATCCCGAGCTTCGGGCGCCAGTGGAACTTCACGAACGTCGACTTGCCCTTCTTGTCGACGAGCCGGAACGTGTGCACGCCGAAGCCCTCGATCATCCGCAGCGAGCGCGGGATCGCGCGATCGGACATCGCCCACATGATCATGTGCGTGCTCTCGGGCGTGAGCGAGATGAAGTCCCAGAACGTGTCGTGCGCCGAGGCGGCCTGGGGGAACGCGCGGTCGGGCTCCATCTTCACGGAGTGCACCAGGTCGGGGAACTTGATCGCGTCCTGAATGAAGAACACCGGGATGTTGTTCCCCACGAGATCGAAGTTGCCCTCCCGGGTATAGAACTTCACCGCGAAGCCGCGCACGTCGCGCGGCAGATCGACCGAGTCGGCGCCGCCCGCCACCGTGGAGAAGCGCGCGAACACCGGGGTGCGCTCGCCCGGCCGCTGGAGGAAATCGGCGCGGGTGTACTTCGCCATTGACGCCTCGAGCTCGAAGTAGCCATGCGCACCGCTCCCGCGCGCGTGGACGATGCGCTCCGGGATCCGCTCGTGATCGAAGCTCGTGATCTTCTCGCGGAGGACGAAGTCCTCGAGCAGCGTCGGACCGCGCGCGCCCGCGCGCAGCGAGCTCTGATTGTCGCTGATCGGGATGCCCTGGTTGGTGGTGAGCGTCGTCGCGGAGGCTTGATGCAGCTCACCACCGTTCCCGCGAGAGGTCTTCGGTTCGACGGACTTGTTCTTCTTGGTGCCGGCCATGGCAGCCTTGGATGCTCGGCCGCGCGATCGTTTCGCGACGCTCGGGGCAAGCTCAGGGCAGCGCGGTGAAGAAGCTCCAGATCCCCTCGTGCACGTACGTCGGGAACGAGTGGCCACCGGTCTCGGTGCCGCAGAAGGTCACCGGCTCGCCGGGCTTGCAGCCACCGTAGGCGACGCAGCCGGCCGGGATCAGCGGCGTGGTCTTGGTCGCGTCGCAGCCGTTGGCCGCGACCCACTTGTCGCGAGTGCCGGTGCCCTGCGAGTAGGCGACCGTCTTGTCGTCCTTCGCGTTGGCGATGTACGCGGCGACCGCGCCGCCGTCGCAGGTGCCGAACGGGCCGCCGCTCGCGACCGGCGCGATACCGCGGATGACCGCCGAGCGATGGCAGGCGAGCGCATTGGACATGTAGCCGCCGAAGCTGTGGCCGTAGCTGAAGACGCGCGCGCGATCGACGCAGAAGCGATTGGAGAGATCGGCGAGGAGCGCATCGAAGAACGCGAAGTCGCGGCCCATCGGATCGCGGTCGACCCAGCCGGTGTCCTTCGGATCGGAGGTGACCGGGAGACCGTTCGGGTACACGAAGATGGCCTTGCCGGCGGAGGCCTTCTCGACGCCGCCGCCGTACGAGGTGCCGCCGCTGCGGAAGCCGGTGCCGCTGCCTGTGCGGCCGTGCCACGCGAAGAGCAGGGGGTAGGGCTTGCTCGAAGAGTAGCCTGCGGGAATCGAGAGCACGTAGGTGCGGTCGAGCGTGCCGACCTTGATCGTGCCGTTGGTGACGCCGGCCATGCCGGCCTTGCCGCAACCCGCGGACGTCATCGTGCCGGAGTCCGCGCCGGACTCGGCGGGCGGCGCGTCGGGCGTGCTCGTCTCGCTCGCGGCGCCGGTGTCGGCGACGGGTGTGTCGGTGTCGCCCGGGGGCGTCGTCCCGGTGTCGTCGACCGGCGCGCCGCTGTCGTCGACCGCGGTCGCCGTGTCCGAAGCGGCGTCGTCGACGGGGGTGTCGATCGCGTCGCTGCTGCCCGAGCAGCCGATGAGGATGGCGAGGGCGAGGAAGCGCATCGACCAAGGCTAACGTAGTGCTACTCCTTGGGCGAGGTGACGAGTCCCGCTGTCGATCGCTCCATCGTCGCGCAGATCACCGGCTCCCACCGCGTCGAACAGGGGCAACGCATACAGTCGTTATGGAGTGGCTACGGCGAGCTGTATCGGGTGCGGCTAGACGGCCGTCCGGCGGTGGTGAAATCGGTGCGTCCGCCCGCGGACAGCTCCGTCGGTCACGCGCGCAAGTGCCGCTCCTACGACGTCGAGCTCGCGTGGTACGAGCGATACGCGGCGGAGTGTCCGGCGCGCGTCGCCCGCTGCCTCGGCGCCGCCCGCCTCGACGACGGCTGGATGTTCGTGCTCGAGGACCTCGACGCCGCCGGCTTCCCGCGACGGCGCGGGCCGATCGAGCCGTGTCTCGAGTGGCTCGCGCGTTTTCACCGTCACTACGCGGGCGTCGCGCCCGATGGGCTGTGGGAGACTGGCAGCTACTGGCACCTCGAGACGCGGCAGGAGGAGCTCGCGCGCGTCGAGCCCGCGCTCCGCGAGGCGGCGCCGATCCTCGACGCGCGGCTGCGCGACGCGCGACACCAGACGCTCGTGCACGGCGACGCGAAGCTCGCGAATTTCTGCTTCGGCGACGCGGGCGTCGCTGCGGTCGACTTCCAGTACGTCGGCCGCGGGCCGGGCGTGCGGGACGTCGCCTACTTGTTGTGCGGCCTGCCCGACGAGGCGCGGCTGCTCGACGTCTACTTCTCGTTCCTCGCCGCGCCAGACGTCGAGCGCGAGTGGCGCGCGCTGTACCCGATCGCCGCCGCCGACTTCTATCGGTTCCTCGCGGGGTGGGCGCCCGAGCACTACCAGCGCGATCGACGCGCGGTGGAGACGGTGCGCGCAGTGCTGCGGGGGTTATGACTCAGTCGTCGACGTTCGTCGGGCGCACCGTGGGCAGGGTGCCCGAGGGCGCGTCCCATCCGGCATCGAGCTCCAGCGGCTGCGACAGCGCGACCGCTCCGAGCTCAGCGAGACGGGTGATCACCATCGCGCCCTCGTGCGTCGTCAGGCCGAGCAGCGCCGAGATGTCGGCGATCGTTCGCGAGCCATCGACGCGCGTGAGCACCATGCGCTCGATCTCGCCGAGCGGGCAACCGGCAGCGACCTCGGTGCGCGTCGGGATCGCGTGGCCGTCGACGGGCTCCGTCGCGACCGTCGGCTGCGGCTGAAGCGCGCTGCGTGCCGTCATTCGCCAAGTATAGCGGGCGCACTGAGCTTGTCCCGTGGGCCGAAGTCCCCGGGGTCAGCCACCGTCGCGCGAACGCGGCCACGGCGGGAGGCGCTCCGGGGACTAGTCCTCGTCGTCGTCCTCGTCCTGCTCGTGCAGGAGGCGCTCCCAATAGCGCTCGGGCGACTCGAGGATGCCCCTGGTGATCTGATAGTGCGCGGTGTCCTGCAACCGCACGCGCGTGAGCTCGCCGTCGTCGAAGCTGAGGATGGTTGCGTTGGGGAACGTGAGCAGGATCGGCGAGTGCGTCGCGACGATGAGTTGCACGTCGCCCCGGCGCGCGAGCTTCGCGATGCCGACGAGGAGCGTGAGCTGCCGCTGCGGCGACAGCGCGGACTCGGGCTCGTCCATGAGGATCATGCCGGGCGTCATCCAGCTGGTGAGGATCTCGAGGAACGCCTCTCCATGCGAGCGCGTGTGGAGCGAGCGGCCGCCGTAGCGCGCGTAGGGATCGCCGAGGAAGTCCGGGTCGGCGCGGCGCTGTTCGAGCAGCGACGCGAAGTGGGCCTGGAACTCGGCGCGGAAGAAGTAGCCGTCGCGCGGCTGACGGACGAAGCTCGCTCGCAGCGCCGGTGCGAGCTCGCTCTCGCGCTGCGGGCCGTGCGCCTCGTGCAGCTCGTTGCGTCCGCCGCCCGACACCGGGAGGCGGCAGAGGTCGGCGATGGCCTCGATCAGTGTCGACTTGCCGGAGCCGTTCTCGCCGACGAAGAAGGTGACCGAGGAGTCGAACGCGAGGTCGAGCTCGCGGAGGAACGGGAGGGTGAAGGGGAACTTGTCGCCGTCGCGCGCGCCGTCGCGGAGCGACAGGTGCTTGAGGTACGGCGGCTTGGTCCTCACGGACACGCGAACTTCAGGCACGGGTGCGGATACGCCATCGCGGCCTCGCGGCGCATGTCTTCCCAGGCGGTCCCGGCGTCGAGGGCGGCGGTCGCGACGTTCTCGATGTCGTGCTTCCACTTCGACAGCCAGGCGCGGTGGTCACCGACCATCTCCTCGATCGCCTTGTCGTCGGGGAGCTTCGCGGGGCAGCGGGGCGGCGAGAGCTTGTAGATCTCGTCGTCGAGCTTCGCGAGCTCGCCCGCGAAGGCCTTGAACCGCGTCTTGCACGTGGGCTCGTCGAGCACGCACGGGGCCGGGACTGCGCTCGCGAGCTTGTCGATCGTGGCGTGGATCTTCTCGATCTTCGCCGTCGCGTCGGCGAGCTTCGTCGCGCTCGCGGCGGAGACCTTGGCCGTGAGTGAGGGGCGATCGGCCGGCGGCTCGACCCGCGGCGGCGGCTTGGTCGGCGCCTCCGGGGGCTGGGGCTTCTTCGCTTCGGCAGGGGGAAGCGGCGCCGCGCCGTCTTTCTCGCGCGTGCAGCCCGCGGCCAGCAGCAGCGCTGCGCTGACGAAGCGCGCGCGGCGTTTGAGGATCTCTTCGTCGCGCGGCATCGCTCGAGGATAGCGGTACGATGCTCCGCGATGCACCCCTGCCGGTCGTGCCGCAGACATCTCCGCCACGGCACCTCGCGTTGCCCCTTCTGTGGCGTCGTGCGCGCGGCGTTCGTCGCGCTCGCGTTGATCCCCGGCACCGCATCGGCGGACGACGCGAGCGCCGTTTCGAGCGACGCGACCGCCGACGCAGACGCCGCGAACGTCGCGCCCGACGCGGC
>JALHOE010000202.1 GCA_022843175.1 Deltaproteobacteria bacterium | reverse complement strand
CGGAGCCCGCTGCGCGCGCCCGTTCGATGACGACGCCCGCGGCGAGCACCCCGAGCATGAGGAGCGCCGGCGTGAGCCTTCGCCGCGGGCGACCGGGCCGGTCTCGATGCGTCGCGATCTCGCTTGGCCGGATCGACGACACCGTGATGCGCACCGGCGGCTCGTCGAGGAGCGGCACGATCGGACCGATCAGTATCGAGCCCTCGCTGCGAACGCCGACGACCGCGCTCAGCGCGTCGCTCAGATCGCGCGCGGACTGAAAGCGCTCCTCGGCGCTCTTCGCCAGCGCCTTGGCCATCCAATCGTCGAGCGCCGGCGGCAGGCCCGGCTCGATGGTCGACGGCGGTGGCGGATCGGTGGCGAGGATGCGCAGGCCGAGCTCCGCCGCGCCGCCATGTCCGAACGGCGACCGGCCGGTGGTCAACCGATAGACGATCGCGCCGACCGCCCAGAGATCGGTGCGCGCGTCGGGTCGCTTGGCGAGGATCTGCTCGGGGCTCATGTAGCCCGGCGTGCCGATCAGGGTGCCCTCGCACGTGGTCTCGTCCTCGTCGCACTCGCCGGTGTTCTTGGCGACGCCGAAGTCGAGGAGCTTGAGCAGGACGCCGTCGAACTCGGTCGACGCGAGGAAGATGTTGGAGGGCTTGAGATCGCGGTGAATCACGCCCGCTCCGTGGGCCACCTGCAGCGCGCGACAGAGCTGGGTGATGAGGCCGGCGGTCACGTCGAGCGGCAGCCGGCGCTCGCGGCGCACGCGCGCGCCGAGCGTCTCGCCGTTGAGCAGCTCCATCACGAGGTACGGCAGCGTCTCGCGGTAGACGCCGTAGTCGATCACGCGCGCGATGTGGCGCGAGGCCTCCCCGAGCCGCGCCGCGAGCTTCGCCTCGCGCTCGAAGCGCATCCGCGCGTCGTCGGTGATCTGATGCATCTGCAGAAACTTGATCGCGACGTCATGACCGAGCGTGACGTGCGTCGCACGCCACACCGACCCCATCCCACCCGCGCCGATACGGTCGGCGATTTTGTATCGATCTGCGATCACCGTCCCGTCGCCGAAGGTCACCGCGCTCATGCGGGAACCCGACTGCAATCGACGTGCGCGTGCAGCGTCGCGGAACCATCGGTTCGTTGAGGTCGATCACGCAGCTTCTGCAGATCGCCCCGACGGCGATTGCACTGGGGAGAGAACCGCGTGCGCTCGCGGCGTCAGTATCCGAGGATGGGAGACAACCAGCGCTCCGCCTCGTCGAGGCTCATGCCCTTGCGGCGCGCGTAGTCCTCGACCTGATCGCGCCCGATGCGTCCGACAGCGAAGTACCTCGCGTCGGGGTTGGCGATGTAGATGCCGCTGACGCTCGCGGCCGGCGTCATCGCGCACGACTCGGTGAGCTCCATGCCGATGCCCGGTGCGTTGAGGAGCTCGAACAGGCGGCGCTTCTCGGTGTGGTCGGGGCAAGCGGGGTACCCGAAGGCGGGGCGGATGCCGCGATACTTCTCGGCGATGAGGTCCTCGCTGGAGAGGTCCTCGGCGCCCGCGTACCACTCGCGTCGGACGCGTTGGTGCAGGCTCTCGGCGAAGGCCTCGGCCAAGCGGTCGGCGAGGGCCTTGGCGATGATCGCGGAGTAGTTGTCGTTCTTCTTCTCGTAGTCGGCGACGAGCGCGTCGACCCCGAGGCCGGCGGTCACGGCGAACGCTCCGAGGTAGTCGTGACGGCCTACGTAGTCCGCGAGGGACTTGTACGGCGAGTCGGACTTCTCCTGCTGCTGGCGGAGCATGGGGAAGCGGGTGAGCTCGTGGTCGCGCGCCTCGTTGGTGTAGACGACGATGTCGTCGCCGTCGCCGGCTGCGGGGTAGTAGCCGTAGACCGCGCGCGCGGTGATCAGGCGCTCGCCGATCATGCGCTGCAAGATCTTCTGCGCGTCGTCGTAGAGCTCGCGCGCGGCCTTGCCCTGCTGGGGGTGGTCGAAGATGGTCGGGAACTTCCCGACCAGCTCCCACGCCGTGAAGAAGAACGTCCAGTCGATGAACTTGGCGATCTCGGACAGCTCCCCGAGCACCTCGCGGCGGCCGAGGAACGGCGGCTTGGCCACTTCGGCGGAGACGCGGGCGCGGTGCTCGCGGGCGGTGGCGAAGGAGGCGAGGGGCTTCTCCTGCTTCTTGGCGAAGAGCTCGCGCAGGCGCTGCTGCTCCTTGCGGTTGTCCTCGTTGAAGGTGACGCGGCGCTTGTCGTCGAGGAGGGCCGAGACCACGCCGACGGCGCGCGAGGCGTCGAGGACATGGGCGGTCTCGTGGCTGTAGGCGCCGGCGATCTTCACCGCGGTGTGCTGCTTGCTGGTGGTGGCGCCGCCGATGAGCAGCGGGAGGTTCATGCCCCGACGCTCCATCTCCTTGGCGACGTGCACCATCTCGTCGAGCGAGGGGGTGATGAGGCCGGAGAGCCCGATGATGTCGGCCTTCTCGGCGATCGCGGCGTCGAGGATCTTGTTGGCGGGGACCATCACGCCGAGATCGACCACGTCGTAGTTGTTGCAGCCGAGCACGACGCCGACGATGTTCTTGCCGATGTCGTGGACGTCGCCCTTGACGGTGGCCATCAGGATCTTGCCGTTGGCCTTCTGCGCGGCGCCCGACTTCTTCTTCTCCTCTTCCATGTAGGGGAGGAGCACGGCCACGGCCTGCTTCATCGCGCGGGCCGATTTGACGACCTGCGGGAGGAACATTTTCCCCGCGCCGAACAGGTCGCCGACGATCTTCATGCCGTCCATCAGCGGGCCCTCGATGACGTCGAGCGGCCTCGGGTACTTCTGCCGCGCCTCCTCCACGTCGGCCTCGATGAAGTCGACGACGCCGGCGACGAGCGCGTGCGACAGGCGCTGCTCCACCGGCGCTTCGCGCCAGCTCAGATCGAACTCGCGCTTCTTGCCCGCTCCCCTCACCTGATCGGCGAACTGCACGAGGCGCTCGGTCGCGTCGGGACGGCGGTCGAAGATCACGTCCTCGACGTGCTCGAGCAGATCCTTCGGGATCTCTTCGTACACCGCGAGCTGGCCCGCGTTGACGATACCCATGTCCATGCCGGCGCGGATCGCGTGAAAGAGGAACGCCGCGTGCATCGCCTCGCGCACCACGTCGTTGCCGCGGAAGCTGAACGAGAGGTTGCTCACGCCGCCGGAGATCCGCACGCCGGGGCACTCCTCCTTGATGCGGCGTGTGGCCTCGATGAACGACTTGGCGTAGGGCGCGTGCTCCTCGATGCCGGTGCCGATCGCGAGGATGTTCGGGTCGAAGATGATGTCGCTCGGGTCGAACCCCGCCTGCTCGGTGAGGAGCTTGTAGGCGCGCTTGCAGATGGCAACGCGGCGGTCGGTGTCGACCGCTTGTCCCTCTTCGTCGAACGCCATCACCACCGCGCCGGCGCCGTAGTGCTGGATGACGCGGGCCTTGGCGAGGAAGTCGGCCTCGCCCTCCTTGAGGGAGATGCTGTTGACGATGCCCTTGCCCTGCACGCACTGCAGGCCCGCCTCGAGGATCGACCACTTGGAGGAGTCGACCATGATCGGGATGCGCGCGATCTCCGGCTCGGTGGCGATGAGGTTCAAGAAGTGGCGCATGGCCTTCTCGCCGTCGAGCATGCCCTCGTCCATGTTGACGTCGAGGATGTTGGCGCCGCCGCGGACCTGCTCGAGCGCGACGTCGAGGGCCTCTTGGTATTTGTCCTCTTTGATCAGGCGCGCGAACTTCTTGCTGCCGGTGACGTTGGTGCGCTCGCCGATCATCAAGAAGTTGGTCTCCGGGCGGAGCTCCAGCGTCTCGAGGCCCGAGAAGCGCGCGTAGGGGTAACGCCCGTCGCGCGGACGCGGCTTCTTGCCCTCGACCGCGCGCGCGATCGCCGCGATGTGGTCGGGCGTGGTGCCGCAGCACCCGCCGAGCAGGTTGACGAACCCGGCGTCGGCGAACTCGCGGAGCACGCGCGCGGTGTCCGACGGCTTCTCGTCGAACTCGCCCATGGCGTTGGGGAGGCCGGCGTTCGGGTAGCAGTGGATGAAGGTGTCGGGCGCCGAGCGCGCGAGCTCCTCGACGTAGGGGCGCATCTCGGCGGCGCCGAGGGCGCAGTTGAGGCCGACCATCAGCGGCCGGCTGTGCATCACCGAGACCCAGAACGCGTCGATCGTCTGGCCGCTGAGCGTGCGGCCGGACTTGTCGGTGATCGTGACCGAGATGATCACCGGGATGCGCTGCTGGCGCTCGGCGAAGACCTTCTCGATCGCGACCAGGGCGGCCTTGCTGTTGAGGGTGTCGAAGATGGTCTCCACGAGGAGGACGTCGACGCCTCCCTCGAGCAGGCCGTGCACCTGCTCGCGGTAGGCGTCCTCGACCTGCTGGTAGGAGACCGCGCGGAACGACGGGTCGCTGACGCTCGGCGAGATCGAAAGGGTGCGGTTGAGCGGCCCGATCGAGCCGGCGACGAACTTGTTCTTGAACTTGTTGGCCGCCTCGCGGGCGAGCCTGGCCGCGGTGACGTTGATCTCATGGACGAGCGGTTCGAGCGCGTAGTCGGCCTGGGCGATCGAGGTCGCGGTGAAGGTGTTGGTCTCGACCATGTCGGCGCCGGCCGCGAAGTACTTCTCGTGGATCTCGCGCACGACGTCGGGGCGCGTGAGGACAAGCAGATCGCTGTTGCCCTTGAGGTCGTGGGAGTGCGCCTTGAACCGCTCGCCGCGGAAGTCCTCCTCGGTGAGGTGGTAGCGCTGGAGCATGGTGCCCATCGCGCCGTCGAGGATGAGGATTCGCTGCTGCAGAAGGTCTTCGAGGATGTGGCTCATGATTGGACTCCCACGGCGGTGACGACAGCGAAGTGCGGCGCGCGACGCTCGCGCGAGGTGACCTCGCACTGGTCGACCGCGAGGCCGGCCTTTTCGAGGTATTTGCGGATGACGGCCGGACGGAACCCGGCGTGAACGTGGTGGTAGGCCGCGGTGACCGAGGCGTACTCGTGCGCGTCGAGCGTGACGATGACGACGCTCCTGCGCGTGACCCGAGCGGCCTCGCGGACGACCTTCTGGGGGTTCTCGGCGGAGGCGAGCACGTTGAAGAGGAGCACCTGGTCGAACGACGCGTCGGCGAAGGGGAGGGCGTGCGCGTCGCCCACGACGCACTTGGCGCGGTCGCCGAGGCGGGCTCGGGCGGCCGAGACGAGCTTCTCGCTCACGTCGAGCGCGACGTACGAGCGAGCGCGCGGCGCGAGCATCTCGGCGATGGTGCCGTCGCCGGCGCCGACGTCGAGCACGTCGCCGAGGGACATCAGACCGACGAAGCCGCGCGCCATCGCCTCCCAGGTGCGGCCGGGCGAGTAGTGCCGCTCCATCTCGCCGGCGACGACGTCGGGCCAGCGGCCGTTGCCGTTGCGTGCGCGGAGCACTGCCTCGCAGCGCCTGCGGTCGCCCTCGATCACCGCGTCGTCGACCCGCGACGACACGAGCGACCAGACGTGGCGCGCGTCGTCCGGCATCGATGCGTCGTTGAGCGCGTAGAAGGTGGACGGGCCGACTCGGCGGTCGCGCAGCACCTCGGCCTCGCGGAGCTTGCCGAGGTGGGTCGACACGCGCGACTGCGGGAGCTGGGTGACGTTGGTCAGCTCCGCGACCGACAGCTCCTCGCGCGCGAGGAGCGCCATCAGCCGCACCCGGGTCGGGTCGCCGAAGAGGTGGAGCAGGTCGATGGTGGCGGCGAGATTCGGCATCCGTGCATCCTGATGGACGGATGGAGCTTGGTATGGCGTGGGATTCGCGTCAACCTCGGCCGGAGTGGCGCGGGTCAAGGGGCTCACCTTCGCGGACATGCAGGCGTTCGTTCGCGAGCGCGGCGGGGACGCCGCCTGGCAACGGATGCGCGATTCGCTGTCGCTCGAGGAGCGCGCCGTCGTCGAGTCCGTGGTCGGGAGCGGGTGGTATCCGCTCGAGCTCCACCACCGCGTCCTCGACTTCATGCCGGCCGTGCTCGGCGCCGAGCGGGTCGAGACGATGCACGACTACGCGCGGTGGGCCGCGGAGCGCCACGTGTCGCGGGTGTACCGCGTGCTCTTCCTCGTGATCAACCCCGCGCGGATGCTCGAGAAGTCGGGCGAGTACTGGCATCGCTTCTACGACACCGGCGAGTGGACGGTGATCCGCGACACACCGACGAGGGTGCGCGGCGACCTGGTGGGCTTCGCCATGCCGCGGCCCAACCTGTGCGACTTCCTCAACGGCTACCTTCCCGCGCTGTTCGCGCGCATCGGCGCCAGGGACGTGAGGTGCACGCACCCGCGCTGCCGCACGCGCGGGGAGGCCGTGTGCAGCTACCACCTCGAGTGGCGTTAGTGGCGGCGGCGGTAGGCGCTCGCTGACGCGCGCGCCTGGCTGTAGCGCGTGCCGGGCGGTTGCGCGTGCCCGGCGGTTGCGTGTGGTCGCGGCGGTAGGCGCTCGCTGACGCGCGCGCCTAGCTGTTGCGCGCGCCGTTCTCCCACGCGCGGGCGGCGTTGCGGCGGGCGCGGGCTTGACAGGCGCGCGCGTGAGCGAGCGCCTACCCGCCGCTAATCGCTGCTCGCGCCCTTGAACTTGTCGTTCTCGTCGGCGAAGAGCACGTTGAAGGTGGTGAGCGAGCCGTAGCAGCCGGTGATGTAGCTCTGGAGATCGATCTTCTCGTCCTCCTCGAGCTTGCTCGCGTTGATCTTCTGCTCGAGCACGCGCAAGCGGTTCCGCAGCATCACCACCTTGTGGAAGAAGGTGTCGATCGGGATCGCCTTCTCCTGCACGCCGGGCTTGCCGGGCTTGAGGAGGATCTCGCCGCCGCGCCACTTCTCGGCCGGCGCCGCCGGCGTCAGGCCGCACTCCTCGCGGATCACACGGCGCAGCATCAGCTCGATGTCCATCTCGTCACCCTCCAGATCGATCGGTGGAAAGGCGCGCTCGGCGTCGGAGACGAGCGGGCCGGAAGTCGTGGGGCTCGGCGCGCGGCCGCGGACGAACACCGCGGGCGTCGCGGAAGCGTGGAGCTCGGGGCGCGCCGTCGCGGGGGCGCGGCCGCCGCGGTAGTTGTGCTGGCTGCCGCAGAAGCCGCAGATCACCCGCAGGATGGTGCCCTGCGCGTCGACCGCGATCACCCGATGATCGCGCGGCTCCTTGCAGGCGCGGCAGTAGTCCTCGACGGCTTGTCCGGCGCGGTAGCTCACTCGGCGCGCACTCGAGCGCAGCCGCACGCGCGGTTCAAGCCAGGAGCCCTCGGGCTAGGCGGGAGACCGGCGGTGGCGCGTCATCGGCAGGCCGTCGCGAGGGCGGAGCGTGACCTTGGGGTCGACGACCGGCGCTCCGCCGGGCACCAGAGACAGCCGCCATTCGCGCGCCACGGTGGCGAGGACGATCTGGCCCTCCATCAGCGCGAACGCGTTGCCGATGCACTGCCGTGGGCCGGTGGCGAACGGGAGATAGGCGCAGCGCGGCCGGCGCTCGACGGCCGCGGGCAGGAAGCGGTCGGGGTCGAAGCCCTCGGGGTTGTCCCAGTAGCGCGGGTTGCGATGGAGCGACCACGGGCACACCGCGACCAGCGTGCCGCGCGGAATGTTGAAGCCCGAGACCACGTCGTCCGCCATGGCCTCGCGCTCGAAGACCCACACCGGCGGGTAGAGCCGCATCGACTCCTGGAGCACGCGCAGCGTGTACGAGAGCTGCGGGAGCTGCTCGATCCCGATCGGCCCCTCGATCGCGCTCGCCTCTGCGTGCACGCGACGCTCGACGTCGGGGTGGCGCGAGAGGAGGTCGAACGTCCACGCGAGCGCGTTGGCCGTGGTCTCGTGGCCGGCGAGCACCAGGGTCATCACCTCGTCGCGCAGCTGGCGATCGGTCATGCCGTGGCCGTCGTCGTCGCGCGCGGACATCAGCATGCCGAGCAGATCGTCCCCCGGCTCGCCGCGCTTTCGGCGGTCCTCGATGATCCGCATGACCATGGCGTCGAGCACGCGGACCGCGCTCTTGAAGCGGAGGTTGTTGGGCGTCGGCAGCCACGGCGGGATGCGGATGACCGCCTCGGCGTAGTCGTTCGCGTGCTTGAGGCCCACCGTGATCGCCTCGCCGATCGCGGCGGCTTCGCCGGAGAGATCGGTGGAGAAGAGCGTGCGGCCGACGATGCGCAGGGTGAGCGCCATCAGCTCGTGGTGCATGTCGAACGGGCTCTCGTCCCAGCTGGCGATCATGTCCTCGGTGCACTCGGCCATCGTCCGCGCGAAGCCGGCGAGGCGCTGCCTGTGGAAGGCGGGCTGGGCGAGCTTGCGCTGCCGCCGCCAGAAATCGCCCTCGCTCGTGACGAGGCCGTTGCCGAGCACCAGGCGGAGCGCGTCGTAGTTGCGGCTCTTCTGGTAGCTCTTCGCGTTGTCGATCAGCACGTGGCGGATCGCGTCGGGCTCGTTGAGCAGGATGTAGCGGTGGTGCCCGAAGCGGAACCGGACGATGTCGCCGTGGTCGCGCGGGCCGCGCACGAAGAAGCCGAGCGGATCGCGCCACACGTCGAGGACGTTGCCGAGGATCGGCACGCCGCGGGGGCCGGGGGGGAAGCGGAGCTCGGGTGCGGTGGTTGCAGCGGCCATTTTATTTCGCTCCATCGAGCAGTCGCTCGAGGTTCTCGACGTGTCGCACCGCGACGGGCTCGTGCGGGTGCTCGTCGCGTGGACGGAGGGAACGTTGGAACCAGGCGACGTCGTGCCACGCGCCGAGCTTGAAGCCGACCTGCCGGTAGACGCCGACCGGCTCGAAGCCGACGGCCTCGTGCAGCTTCACGCTCGCCGCGTTGGGGATGACGACGCCCGCGTACGCGGCGTAGAACCCCTGCGCCGCCAGGATCGCGAGCAGACGCTGGTAGAGCGCGCGGCCGACGCCGCGCCCCCGGGCCGGCTCCGCGATGTAAACCGAGACGTCGACGGCGAAGCGGTAGGCGGCGCGGGTGCGGTGCTGAGAGGCGTAGGCGTACCCGCCCTCGGTGACGAGGAAGGGGTAGTGCGCCCCGATCTCCCGGATGCGACGCGCCATCTCGGCGACGGTGGGCGGCTCGACCTCGAAAGAGATCGCCGACGACTCGACCACCGGCGCGTAGATCGCCCGGATCGCTTCCGCGTCGTTCTCGGTTGCGAGACGGATCTTCATACGTGAGGCTACCCTCAGGTTCGAGCGCGAGAATGTGAGGACGTCCTCAGCTTTGTCAACGGAGAGCCCTTGCCCAAGCGAAAGCCCCCGGAAGTACGGCGTGTCCCCTCCCAGGCCCGGAGCCAGGAACGGCTCGAGCGGATCGTCGATTCCGCGGCGGAGGTGTTCGCCGAGGTCGGGTTCGAGGCGGCGACGATGGAGGCGATCGCGGTGCGCGCCGATACTTCGATCGGCTCCGTCTACCAGTTCTTTCCCAACAAACGCGCGTTGCTCTACGCGATCGCGATTCGCTATGCGGAGCGCGTGCAGGACCTGTTCGACGATCTCACCACCGTCGAGGGCTCCGAGTCGTGGGACGCGTTCCTCGACCGCACGCTCGACGCGCTGGTCGCGTTCCACCGGCGCGAACCGGGGTTCCGCGCGCTGGTGCGCAACTGGAGTTCGCAGGAGTTTCTCGCGCAGGACGAGGCCTCGATGAAGGAGTTCACCAGGCGGACGGCGGCGCTCATCGCCGCGCGACTGCCCAAGATGCCCGAGGCGCGCCGGACGGTGATCGCGACGGTGCTCGTCGAGAACGTGTCCGCGCTGCTCATCTCGACGTCACGGCGCGCCAGCGACGCCGTCATCACCGAGTGGAAGTCGATGCTCCACCGCTGGCTCGCGCCCTACGCGACCGCTCGCGCGAAGCGAGCATCACGCTGACGGGGCTACTCCTTGAACTCGGAGGGCGACAGACCGTGTCGCTTGAGCAGCTCGTAGAAGTCGGTGCGATTGCGCCCGGCGGCGCGTGAGGCGGCGGTGACGTTGCCCCCGCAGCGGCGGAGGATCTCGACGAGGTAGCCGCGCTCGAACGCGTCGCGCGCCTCTTTGAGCGCCGGGAGCTCGGCGTCCCGGAGCGGCGCGAGGGCGGCGTCGAGCCAGCTGCGCACCGGCGCGATCGGCGGTTGCTCGGCGTCGAGGTTGTCGTTGGCCGCGGTGAGCGAGCCGAGGTGCTCGGCGCCGAGCTCGTTGGAGCCGGCGAGGAGCAGCGCGGCCTCGACCGCGTTGGCGAGCTCGCGCACGTTGCCCGGCCACGGGTGATCGCTGAGCGCGTCGACCGCGCTCTTGGCGAGGCGCGGGACCGGCAGGTGATGGCGCGCCGCGGCGCGCTCGAGGAACACCTCGGCGAGGAGGGGGATGTCCTCTTTGCGATCGCGGAGGGCCGGCATGTGCAGCGGCACCACGTGCAGGCGGAAGTAGAGATCCTCGCGGAACCGGCCGGCGCGGACGTCGGCCCGCAGATCGCGGTTGGTCGCCGCGATCACCCGCACGTCTGCCTGGCGCTCGACGGTGGACCCGACCGGCGTGTAGCGCTTCTCCTGGAGGACGCGCAGGAGCTTGGCCTGCACCTCGGCGGACGCGTCGCCGATCTCGTCGAGGAACAGGGTGGAGCCGGCGGCCGCGGCGAAGAGGCCGTCGCGGTCCTTGTTGGCGCCGGTGAACGCGCCGCGGGTGTGACCGAACAGCTCGCTCTCGAGGAGCTCGCGCGGGATCGCCGCGCAGTTGAGCGCGATGAACGGACGCTCGCGACGCGGCGAGAGGGCGTGGAGCGCGCGAGCGGCGAGCTCCTTACCCGTGCCGGACGCGCCCGTGATCAGCACGGTGACCTCGGTGGGGGCGACGCGCTCGATCACGTCGCGCACCCGCGTGATGGCCGGGCTGGTGCCGAGGATGACGTGGTCCTTGGAGCTGCCGACCATGCGCCGCAGGCCCGCGACCTCGCGGCGGAGCGCCGAGTTCTCGACCGCGTGCGCGAGCTTCTGCATCAGCTCGTGGTCGTGGAACGGCTTGGTGAGGAAGCCGTAGGCGCCGCGCTGCATCGCCTCGACCGCGGTCTCGATGCTCCCGTGCGCGGTGAGCATGATCACCGGGAGGTCCGGCTTGCGCGCGCGCACCGAGGCGAGCACGTCGAGCCCGGTGCCGTCGGGGAGGCGGAGATCGAGGATCATCGCGTCGAACCCCTCTTCGCCGAGCTTGATCAGGCCATCGCGCGCCGTGCCGGCGGTGGCCACGTCGTAGCCGCGCCCCTCGAGGCGCATGGAGAGGAGGGTGCAGAGCTCGGCGTCGTCGTCGAGGATGAGGATGTTGGGCTTTTGGGTCATGGCTTTGCCCGGAGCGGGATCCATAGCTCGAATGTCGTGTGGCCGGGGTTTGGATCGACCAGGCGGACGTCCCCGCCGTGGGCGCGGACGACCTCGCGTGCGAGCGCCAGGCCGAGCCCGATCCCGACGCCGCCGCGTCGGCCGGGCACCTCTTTGGTCGCGAACGGCTCGAAGATCGTCTCGCGGATCTCATCGGGGACGCCGGGGCCGTGGTCGCGCACGCGGACGCACGCCCAACTGCCGGCCTCGCCGCTCGGTCCCCTGGAGGACAGCTCGCGGGTGACCTCCACGGTCGCGCCCTCGGTGGAGACCGAGACGGCGTTGCGGATGAGGTTCGCGATCGCCCGCTCGACCAGCGGGCCGTCGAGGTGCGCCGGGGTGGCCTGGCCCTCGGCGGTGAGCTCGATCGTCACGCCGCGTCCCAGCGCCTCGGCGCGCTCCGCGTTGAGGGCCTCGCGTAGCGCGTCGTCGAACCGCTGGTTCCCGTCGGCGTGCAGCAGCGTGCCGGCGCGCAGGCGCGAGAGGTCGAGCAGCGTCGAGACGAGCCGGATCTCCACCTCCGTCGAGCGGCGCGCGATATCGACGACGGCGCGCTGGCGATCGGCGAGCACACCCGCGGTCCCGTCGGCGAGCAGCGCGAGCGCCTCGCGGATCTTCCCGAGCGGCGTGCGCAGCTCGTGCGACACCGACGCGAGGAACGACTGCTTGAGCGCGTCGAGCTCGGCGAGGTGCTCGCGCATGAGGTCGAGATCGCGGTGCAGGTCGAGGACCTCGCGCGGACCGCCGTGCTCGGGGATCGGAGAGAAGTCGCCCTTGCCGACGCGCTTGGCCGCGAGCGCGAGCCCGGCGAGCGGCTCGGTCACGCCCCGCGCGATCCGCGTCGCGACCAGCCACGCGGCCGCGATCGCCAGCGCAGCGAGGATCGAGCCGAGGAGGATCGCCCGCCGGCCGCTGCCGACGATCGCGTCCTCCTTCTTCTCGAGCGTGCGGTGGAGCTCGTAGAGGCGCGCGATCCAGGAGTCGGTCATCGTCTCGTCGAGGCGCAGGCGCTCGCGGCGGGACGTCGGTGCGCGCAGCTTGCTGCAGGTGTCCCCGCTCATCACGTCCTCGGTGAGCTTGAGGTAGCGGAGCGCGGCTTCGCGCATCAGGCGCGACGCGGCGTCGCCCTTGGTGCGGATCTTCTCTTCGAGGGCCGCCCTCGGCGCCGTGAAGGTGGCCTCCACGACCTCCTCGGCGACGCCGCTCTCGCAGGCGTCGTTGCCGTGGCGCGCGGCGACCTCGATCGCCCACGCGGCTCGGTGCAGCTCCTCTTCCTCGTCGATCGTCGCGAGGTCGCGCTCGCGGACCTCGCGGACCTGTCGCGAGATGTCGACCAGCGTCGCGAGCATGACGACCAGCGCGGCGACGAGGACGCCGGCGAGGGTGACGTGAGAGAAGATGAGGCGAGTGACGAGGCGCATCGCCCTGCCTGTGTCGCCGTCCGCGGGCGGCACAGCAAGCGGAACCGTTTGGGCTGGATGTCGGCAGGAGCCGACAAACGTCGGTGTGCGCCGACGTAAGCGGCCGACAGGTGACCGGAACGGCGGTCAATCCTCGGCGATCCCCGACGGTACGAGTCTTGTACGGGTCGGGGGGCAATGACTGAGCGCGTGGTGATCGACGGCTTCTGGCGCGACCGTTTGGTGCGGACGAAGCAGTCCTGGCGCGACATGGTGTCGCCCGCCACGTTGCCGCGCGATCTGTCGGCCGGCCTCACGGTCGCCCTGGTCGCGCTCCCCCTCAACGTCGCGCTCGCGATCGCCTCGGGCGTCCCCGCGTCCCTCGGCATCATCACGGCCGTCATCGCCGGCGCGGTGGCCGCGATGACCGGCGGCTCGCACCTCGCGGTCACCGGCCCCGCCGCGGCGATGGTCCCCCTCTGCTTCGAGATCGTGCAGCGTCACGGCATCCAGGGCCTCATCGTGGCCGGGTTCCTCTGCGGGCTCTTCCAGGTCACGCTCGGCGTGGCGCGCGTCGGCCGCCTCGTGCAGTCGATCCCCGTCTCGGTGGTCGCGGGCTTCATGTCCGGCATCGGTCTCCTCATCCTCGGCGGCCAGCTGCCGCGCATGCTCGGCCTGCCGGCGGTGGTGAGGTCGAGCGCGGCGATCGCGCGCAGCCCCAGCCTCCTCGCGCAGGCCAAGCCGGCGGCCGTGGTCATCGGGGTGTGCGTCCTCGCGGCGATGATCGTGCTCCCGAAGATCTCCAAGAAGATTCCCGCCGCGCTCCTCGCGCTCGCGGGCGTCACCACCGCGGTCGTGGTGTTCGGCATCGCGATGCCCAACGTCGGCGCGATCCCGCGCGGGTTGCCCACGCCCAAGCTCCCCTCCTTCTTCTCGGTCGACCTGGTGAAGCTCCTCCCCGAGGCGCTCGCGCTCACCGCGCTCGCGTCGGTCGAGTCGCTGCTCTCCGCGGTCGGTGTCGACGCGATGGCCAAGACCCCGCGCCACTCGAGCGATCAAGAGCTGATCGGGCAGGGGCTCGGCAACATGGCGTCGGCGCTGTTCGGCGGCCTGCCGGTCACCGGCGTCATCGTGCGCTCGTCGGTCGCGGTGCAGGCGGGCGGTAAGACCCGCATGACCCCGCTCGCGCACTCCGCGTTTCTCCTCCTCATGATGGTCGCCGCGGCGCCGGTCGTGGCGCGCGTGCCCATCGCCGCGCTCGGCGGCCTCTTGGTGTTCATCGGCCTCCGCCTGCTCGAGTGGCGCGAGCTGCGCAAAATGTGGAAGATTTCGCGCTTCGAAGCGTTCGTCTTCGTGGCCACGATGATGGGCATCGTCCTGTCGGACTTCATCGACGGAGTCCTCATCGGCGTCGTCCTCGCGCTCATTCACTTCGCCCACACGCAGCGCCAGCTCGGCGTCTCCACGGTGGCAGACGACGAGGCGGTGGGGCTCATCGGCATCAACCAGGGAGACACGGTCGCCGTCGTGCGCATCGAGGGTCCGATCTTCTTCGTCTCCCACACGGGCCTCGAAGAGCTCGCATCCCGCGAGGACCTGCCGCCCTATCTCATCTTCGACCTCGCCGGCGTCCCGCTGATCGACGTCACCGGCCTCGAGACGCTCCGCTCGCAGATCGAGCTGCTCGAGGAGCGCGGCACCCGCGTGCTGATCGCGCGCGCCTCCGAGCGCGTCCAGCTCCGCCTCGACCGCGGGAAGATCCCCTCGCTCCTCTACGGCAAGCGTCTGTTCCCCCACGTGAGCGACGCGGTCGCCGCCATCGACCGCTTCCCCACGCCCAGGCCCACGCCCCCGCTGTCTCGTCCCTCGCAGCCCGCTGTTGTCCACGCCTGATCGGAAAGCCCCATGACGACCACCCTCCGGCCGCCCGCCAGCAAGTTGCTCCAGGGAAACCTCCGCTTCCAGAAGTGGTTCCAGGAGGACCGCGAGACGTTCGCGAAGCTCGTCTCCAAGCAGGAGCCGCGCGCGTTCTACGTCGGCTGCTCCGACTCGCGCGTCGTCCCCAACTTCATCCTCGACGCGGCGCCGGGCGAGGTGTTCGTCGCGCGTAACGTCGGCGGCATCGTCCCGCCCCCGCACGATCCGCTCGGCATGAGCATCGGCGCGGCCCTCGAGTTCGCCGTCGACAGCCTCGGCGTGCAGGAGATCATCGTCTGCGGCCACGACGACTGCGGCGCCCTCAAGGCGATCGCCGCCGGCAAGGTCGAGCTCAAGAGCAACCTCGGTTACTGGCTGAAGCGCGGCGCCGAGAGCCTCCGCGATCTCGACGTCAAGACGATCGCGCCCCGCAAGCTGGTCGAGAAGTTCGTCGAGGCGCAGTACCACCACCTCCTCGAGTTCGAGCTCGTGCAGCGCGCGCTCGCCGAGGGCCGCATTACCGTCCACGGGTGGGTCTACGACGGCTCCACCGGCCGCATCCGCGCCATGTCGCCCGACGGAATCTTCCACGAGGTCATCGGCACCGACGACCAACCGCCAGGGAAGATCATCGCCGCCGAGTGATCATCGGCTTCACAGGCGCGACCTCGAGGCAGAACCATCCGTCGCGCGTGCGGGTGCGGATCGGCCGGAGACCGTGGCGCGCGAACGCCTCCACCACGGGCTCCCTGCGCGTGAAGCCCGACACCACGAGGCGCTTCTCGACGCGCGCCGCGAGCTCGCCAGCGAGCGCGACGAGCGGCTCGAGGTAGAGGTTCGCCACCACGAGCTCGAACGTCGCGCGCGGTAGCCGCGTTTGCACCCGGAGCTCGACGCCGTTCGCGGCTCGCGCGCGCCGCGCCGCATCGCGCGCGAGCGGATCGATGTCGGTCGCGACGACCCGCGCGGCCCCGAGCTTCTTCGCCGCGATCGCGAGGATGCCCGTGCCGGTCCCCACGTCGAGCACGCTCCGCGCGCGTCGCAGCGCGGCGAGGCACATCACGGTCGTGGGGTGCACGCCGTCCCCGAACCCGAGCGCGCCGTCCACGCGGAGCGCGAGGCCCCGACGCGGCGGCTCGGCGTCGATGTCGACGATGACGAACCTCCCGACGCGCCGCGGGGCAGGGGGCGAGAGCCAGCTCGCCGCCACGCG
>JALHOE010000201.1 GCA_022843175.1 Deltaproteobacteria bacterium | reverse complement strand
CGCGGCGCAGCGCGGAGGTGCAGCTGCGCCGCGGGTTGCCGCCCGGCCCCGCGCCCTCTGGACGGCGGCCGATCACGTACAGCCGATCGCCGCGGCGTTCGAGGTCGTAGCAGGCGAGCGCGTTGAGCGCTGGCGGTCCGACGGCCTCGCCCGTCGCGAGCTCGAACCGCGCGTGGTGATACGGACAACGAATCGTCGTGCCCTCGACGAGCCCCTCGGCGAGCGGCCCGCTGTAGTGCGTGCAGTGCGCGCCGAGGGCGAAGCACTCCTCGCCGCGCCGGACGATCAGCACCGCTTCGTCGCCGACGCGGCCGGAGTGCAGATCGCGCAGCTCGGCGAGGGCGATCCCGTCCGTTGCGAAGTCGGGCCCTGCGAGCTCCCCCTGTCCACCCATCGCGCACACCGCCTTTCGTTCGCGCTCATGATCGCCGAACTCGGTCCCATCGGGCCATCGATTCGAGACCAGCGCGTGCGGTAACGATCCCCCGGGCGGGCCGACTGCTCGGAGCAGCGAACGCGACGCAACGAGGAGGACGCTTGAAGGCCCGATCCGACAACGAGTTCGAGGAGAGCGGACCGGCCCCGGGCGCCGAGAAGATGTTCGCCAACGACCCCGAGATGCTCGCGCTCATCAAGCAGGCGCGCGAGGAGAAGGGCCCGAACCCCCGGCGCAAGCCGTTCTGGTGGCAGCTCGTCCTCGGCGGGCTCGGCGTCCTGTGGGCTGCGGCCGCAACGGTCCCCACCCTGTTGCTCGACGTCGGCCTGCCGTTTCACCCGCTGCAGCCCGCCGCGGGGTTGCTCGGCGGAATGCTGCTCGCGATCGGCATCCTCGGCCACCTGCCCGGTCGCTACCGGATCACCGACGGGAGCGGCCGCACCGTCGACGAGAGCACGACGCTCTGGAAGCCGATCGGGGCGGGGCTGCGGGTGCTCTTCTGCCTCGCGTTCCTCGTACTCCCCGCGCTTGCGTACGGCCTGGTGGCCCTCAGCTGAGCCGAGCCCGGGCTAAGCTCACTTGCCATGAGCTCTCCCCTCGTCCCCTGCGCACACTGCAAACGCCACAGTCGCGCGAGCGAGGTCGTGTGCCCGTTCTGTTCGACGACGCTTCCGAGCGACCGGATCGCGCAAGCCATCCCCGGCGCACCGCGGCTCTCGCGCGCGGCAGCGTTCGCGTTCGCTTCGACGCTCACCGCGATGGGCGCGAGCGCCGTCGGCTGCAGCGACGACACCGGCGGCTCGACGGTGGTCGACTCCGGCGCGCAGCAGGCCGCGTATGGAGCGCCGGTCGACGCGACCCCTCCGAGCGACACCGGGAGCGAAGCGGCGACCGACAGCGCGACGGCCCCGGACACGGGCGCCGACGCGGCCGCCGATGCCGACACCGGGAGCATGGCCGGCGCCTACGGCCTGCCGCCGAGCGACGGCGGCTGACGCGCGCAAAAAGTGGTGGTGCTCGGGCCCCGACGGATCGAGAGTCCAGCATGCCCAAGGTCACGCTGGTCGGACTCCATTACTCGCCGTGGACGCAGCGCGCGCAATGGGCGCTCGATCACCATCGAATCGGCTACACGTTCGAGCACTACATCCCGGTGGTGGGAGAGCTCTTGCTGCGCGCGCGCGCACGCAAGCCGACCGGGCGTCTGTCGGTCCCGATCCTCCTCACGCCGCACGGCGCGGTGAGCGACTCGATCCGGATCGCGCGACACGCCGACAGCATCGGGAGTGGAAGCAAGCTCTACGTCGACGCCGTCGAGAGGTGGCTGCCGATCGCCGAGAGCGCGCTCGACGCCGCGCGCGCGCTGGTGCTCCGCGCCGTCGAGGCGAGCCCGCTCGCGCAGGAGGAGAGCGTCTCGCTGCCGATGCCACGCGCGCTCAAGGGCCCGACCGCCCGGTTCGGCACGATGATGCTCCGGCGGAAGTACGGCGCGCGATACCCGGAGCAGGAGGCCGAGGAGCGGATCGCCGAGGCCCTCGACGCGCTGCGCGCGGGCCTCGTGGGCGGCTATCTCGCCGGAGACTTCTCCCTCGCCGACATCGTGATGTCCGGCGTCGTGCAGGCGATCAAGCCGGTCGACGACCGCTACATCCCGCTGCAGCCGGGGACGCGAGAGGCGTGGACCCGTCCGCGCCTCGCCGAGCGCTACGCAGATCTGGTGGCGTGGCGCGACCAACTCTTCGAGCAGCACCGCCGACAGCCGAGCTGAGGCCCGGGCACCGGCAAGCGCGCTTCTTGCTCGGTTCAACGTCATGGCCACCCATTCCCCCACCGATCCATCGACCCGCGTCGGCCCCCCGATCCGCAGCTACCTCGGGCTGGACGGGAGCCAGCCGCACCTCTTCTGGCTCGGACTCCTCATCATCATCCTGCTCGGCGGACTGCTCTTCGCCGTGGCCCAGCACGGCTGGTAGCTGAGCGTTACCGGAAGCGGCGGGTCGTGAAAGAATCGCGCCGTGCGCAGTCCTCTCGCCCCAGCGCATAGGATTCATCGTCACGGATGAGTGACCCGATCGTTCCCTCCGCGCGGGGGTACCTCCTCACCGCATTCCGCACCGCTGCCGCAGACGTGTTCGGCGCCGAGGGCGCGGCCGCGCTCGCGATGATCGCGATCCCGACGCCGCCGCCCAAGTGGATCCCCGAAGCGGACCTCATCGCCGGCGCCCACGCGCTGTGGGAGGGGCCCGCGCGACGCGAGCGCGCGCGCTACAACGCCTTCATCCAGCGGCAGGTCGAGCTCGGGAGCGGCCGGGTGCAACGCATGCTGCTGTCGCTGGCGTCTCCGCGACGGGTGATTGATCGCGCGCCCGCCATCTGGAGCTCGGAGCACACGCACGGTGAGCTCACGGTCGACCAGCTCGGCGAACGGTCGGCAATCCTCCGGCTCGGCGAGCACCCCTACGTCGAGACACCGCAGGCCCGCGCGACGATCGCCGAGGTGTTTCGCCACATCGTGAGCCTCACGCGCGCCGGCGAGGTGTCCGAGAGCCACGCGCTCGAGCGCGGGGTCCTCGTGGTCCGCCTCTCTTGGTCCTGAATTCCGACTTTTCATAGTTCTGCGCCAGCGGGCGGTAACGCATCGTTGCCTACCTTGTCTCACTGGCCCGATGACCTCACGAGCCGCCTTCTTTCTGCTCCTCGGCCTTCTCTGCGCGCCAGGGTGCAACAACGACGAGGATCCGAACGAAACCGCCCGCGAAACACCGGGCGGCGAGGACACCGATCCGCCGGACGCGGGCCCCGAGACCCCCGAGGGAGCCGCCGCGATCGTCGTGACGCCGGTCAGCGGTCTCAAGACCACGGAGGCGGGCGGCAGCGCCACGTTCACGATCGCGCTCTCGCTCAAGCCCACGGCCGACGTGACCATCGCGCTCTCCTCGAGCGAAACGAAAGAGGGCAAAGTCGACCGGGCGAGCGTCGTCTTCACGCCCGACAACTGGGACGCGCCGCAGACGGTGACGGTCACGGGCGTCGACGACACCGCGCCGGACGGCTCGGTGGCCTACAAAGTCGTGCTCTCACCGGCGGTCAGCACCGACGCCCGTTACAACGGGCTCGACGGCGACGACGTCGCGGTCACCAACACCGACGACGAGTCGGCGGGCATCACCGTCACGCCCACGACGGGCCTCAAGACGAGCGAGGCGGGAGACGAGGCGACGTTCACCGTCCACCTCAACACCAAGCCCACCGCCGACGTGACCATCGCTCTCACGAGCAACAACCTCAAAGAGGGCACGGTCTCGCCGAAGTCGTTGGTGTTCACCGCGCTCAACTGGAACGCGCCGCAGACGGTCACGGTCACGGGCGTCGACGACAGCACCGCCGACGGCGCGCAGACGTACAAGATCGTCACCGCCGCAGCCGTCAGCGCCGACACGGCCTACAACGGCGTCGACGCGGACGATGTCACCGTCGTCAACGTGGACAACGAGAGCGCCGGCATCACGGTCAAGCCGACCGCCGGCCTCTCCACCACCGAGGCGGGCGGCACCGCCACGTTCACGGTGAAGCTGAACAGCAAGCCGACGGCGAACGTCACCATCCCGCTCACGAGCAGCAAGCCCACCGAGGGCACCGTCTCCCCCGCGTCGCTGGTGTTCACCGCGGACAACTGGAGCTCCCCGCAGACGGTGACGGTCACCGGCGTCGACGACCTCGTCGCCGACGGCAATCAGCTCTTCTCCATCGTGACCGGCGCCGCGACGAGCACCGATACCGGCTACGGCGGCCTCAACGCCGACGACGTCGCCGTCACCAACGTCGACAACGAGTCCGCGGGCGTCACGGTGTCCCCGGTCGCCGGCCTCGTGACGACCGAAGCCGGCGGCTCCGCGACGCACACGATTCGCCTCAACTCGAAGCCGAGCGGCACGGTGACGATCGCGCTCTCGTCGAGCAACCTCAAAGAGGGCACCGTCTCGCCCGCGAGCGTCACCTTCACGCCCGACAACTGGGACGCACCGCAGACGGTCACCGTCACCGGCGTCGACGACGCCGTGGCCGACGGCAACCAGCCCTACAAACTGATCACCGGCGTCGCGACCGGCACCGACACGACCGGCTACGTCGGCCTCGACCCGGCCGATGTCGCGGTGAGCAACACCGACAACGACAGCGCCGGGTTCACCGTCAGCGCGGTGAGCGGGCCCACGACCGAGGCCGGCGGCACCGCCACCTTCACCGTCACTCTCAACTCCCAGCCGACCGGCACGGTGACGATCCCCGTCGCCACGAACGACGCCGCCGAGGGCACGGTCTCCACCTCGATCCTCACCTTTGACGCGGTCAACTGGAACGCGCCCCAGGCGGTGACGATCACCGGCATGGACGACGCCGTCGCCGACGGCAACCGGCCCTACGCGATCGTGCTCGGCATCGCTGCCGGCACCGACACCAGCGGCTACATCGGGCTCAACCCGCCGGACGTCCTGGTCTCCAACGTCGACAACGACTCGGCGGGCATCACCGTCACGCCGACGAGCGGGCTCTCGACCGCCGAGGCCGGCACCACCGCGACGTTCACCGTCAAGTTGAACAGCAAGCCGACGGCGAACGTGATGATCCCGCTCTCGAGCAGCAAGTCGGCCGAGGGCACGGTGTCGCCGGCCGCCCTCATCTTCACGCCCGACAACTGGAGCTCCCCGCAGACGGTGACGGTCACCGGCGTCGACGACATGGTCGCCGACGGCAGCCAAGCCTATTCCATCGTCACCGGCGCCGCGACGAGCGCGGACACCGGGTACAGCGGTCTCAACGCCAGCGACGTCGCGGTCACGAACGTCGACGACGAGACGGCGGGCTTCACCGTCACCCCGGCGACGGGCCTCACCACGACGGAGGCCGGCGGCACCGCCACCTTCACCATCCGGCTCAACTCCAAGCCGACGGGCAGCGTCACCGTGGGCCTCACGTCGAACAGCACGAAAGAGGGCACCGTGTCTCCGGCGAGCGTCAGCTTCACGCCGGACAACTGGAGCGCGCCGCAGACCGTCACCGTAACCGGCGCCGACGACAAGGTCGCCGACGGCAGCCAGCCCTACGCGGTCGTCACCGCCGTGGCGACCGGCACCGACACGAGCGGCTACGTCGGCCTCAATCCGGTCGACGTCTCGCTGACCAACACCGACAACGACAGCGCCGGCTTCACCGTCAGCGCGCCCACGGGTCCGACGACCGAGGCGGGCGGCACCGCCAGCTTCACCGTGGCGCTCAACTCGCAACCCACCGGCACGGTGACGATCCCCGTCTCGTCGACCGACACGCTCGAGGGAACGGTCTCCACCGCGCTCCTCACCTTCAACGCGACCAACTGGAGCTCGCCGCAGACGGTGACGATCACCGGCAAGGACGACGCGGTCGCCGACGGCAACCGGCCCTACAAGATCACCCTCGGCGCCGCCGGCGGCACCGACACGAGCGGCTACCTCGGGCTCAACCCGGCCGACGTCGACCTCACCAACACCGACAACGACTCGGCGGGCATCACCGTTACGCCGACGAGCGGCCTCTCCACGACCGAGGCGGGCGGCACGGCGTCCTTCACGATCAAGCTGAACAGCAAGCCGCTCTCGAACGTGACGATCCCGCTCACCAGCAGCAAGACGGCCGAGGGCACGGTCTCGCCGTCGTCCGTCGTCTTCACGACCGACAACTGGGCTGCCCCCCAGACAGTGATCGTCACCGGCGCCGACGACCTGATCGCCGACGGCAACCAGGCCTACTCGATCGTCACCGGCGCCGCCGTGAGCACCGACAGCGGCTACAGCGGCATGAACGCGAGCGACGTCTCGCTGACCAACACCGACAACGAGTCGGCCGGGTTCACCATCACGCCGACGAGCGGCCTCACCACGACCGAGGCGGGCGGCACGGCGACGTTCACGATCCGGCTGAACTCCAAGCCGCTCGGCAGCGTTATCGTGGGCCTCACGTCGAGCGACACGACCGAGGGCACCGTCTCGCCCGCGAGCGTGTCCTTCACCACCGACAACTGGAACGCCCCGCAGACGGTCACCGTCACCGGCGTCAACGACTCCGTCGCCGACGGGAGCCAGCCGTTCTCGATCGTCACCGCCGCCGCGACCGGCACCGACACGACCGGCTACGTCGGCCTCAACCCGGCCAACGTCTCCGTGAGCAACACCGACAACGACAGCGCCGGGTTCACCGTCAGCGCGGCGACCGGCCCGACGACCGAGGCCGGGGGCACCGCGAGCTTCACCGTGAAGCTCAACTCGCAGCCCACCGGCACGGTCACGATCCCGGTCACCTCGAGCGACATCGGTGAGGGCACCGCGTCGACATCGCTGCTCACATTCGACGCGAGCAACTGGAGCACCGCGCAGTCGGTCATCGTCACCGGAAAGGACGACGCGGTCGCCGACGGCAACCAGCCCTACACGGTCACCCTCGGCGCCGCGGGCGGCACCGACACGACCGGCTACGTCGGGCTCGATCCGGCCAACGTCGACCTGACCAACACGGACAACGACTCGGCGGGCATCACCGTCACCGTTCCGCCGGGCGGCCTCACCACGACCGAGGGCGGTGGCACCGCGAGCTTCACGATCCGGCTGAACTCGGAGCCGACCGCCACGGTGACGATCCCGCTCACGAGCAGCAACACCGCCGAGGGCACCATCTCTCCCGCCTCGCTGACGTTCGACGCGAAGAACTGGAACGTCGCCCAGACGGTGACGCTGACCGGCGTCGACGACTTCGTCGACGACGGCAACCAGGTCTACGCCGCGCGGATCGGCGCATCGTCGTCCACCGACGCCGCCTACAACGGCCTCAACCAGCCCGATCCCCCGGTGACCAACACCGACAACGACTCCGCCGGCATCCTGGTGTCGCCGACGAGCGGCCTCGTCACCTACGAGACCGGCTCCACCGCGACGTTCACCATCGTGCTCAACTCGGCGCCCACGGCCTCGGTGACGATCGGCCTCTCGAGCAGCAACACGCTCGAGGGGACGGTGTTGCCCTCTTCGGTGACGTTCAACGCCACCAACTGGAAGACCGCGCAGACCGTGACGGTGACCGGCGTCCCCGACTACACCTACGACGGCAACGTGCCGTTCACGATCTTCACCAACGCCGCCGTCAGCACCGATGCCCTCTACAGCGGCATCAACCCGTCGGACGTCTCGGTCACCAACGTCAACACCGACGCGGCGCCCGACTGCACCGTCGTCGCGTGCGGCGGGAGCTGCGCCGAGATCCACAAGCGGTTCCCCAAGCTCCCGAGCGGCAACTACATGATCCAGCCCTCCACCAAGTACCCGTTCCGCGTGTACTGCTCGGGCATGGAGGCGGATCTTCCGGCCGACTACCTCAACGTCAACTCCAAGCTGAACTACTCGGGGTTCAACTCGCTCTATGGCAAGTGCTCGGCCTGTGGCGACAACACCAACTACTTCTCGAAGGTGCGCTTCTATCCTTCGACGCTCACCATCGACACCGCCGATCACACCTTCGCGTCGGGCGCGCCGGCGACGACCGCCGAGTGCTACAAGAAGTACGGCTGCGGCGGCATCCTCAACTACGGCAGCGGCGGCTCCTGTGGCGACGCGCGCGGCATCGGCGCCGTCGACCTCGGCGCAAATCCCTTCATCTTCCTCGAGGCGAAGAACATCGGCCCGGGCGGCACCTCGGCGTTCGGCAGCGGCACCATCTCGGCCGATCGCAAGAGCGGCTCGTTCGTGGGCGGCGGAATCTGCGGGAGCTACGGCTTCAGCGATTTCTCGGGCGCGCACCCCGTCACCAACAACCGCGTCGAGCTGGGCTACTCGCCGTAAGCGTCAATCGTCCGGCTTGGTGCGTAGCCCGAGCTCCCGCATCTTCTGCTGGAGGGACTGGCGCACCATCCCGATCGCCTCCGCCGTTCGCGACACGTTGCCGCCGTGTCGCTGCAGCGCGGCGAGGAGGTAGCCGCGCTCGAACTCCATCGCCGCGGCGCGCTTGGCCTCGGCGAAGGAGCGCGCGGCCACCGCCTCGGGGATCGCGGCCTCGACCAGACCGAGATCGCCCTCCTCGATGCTCGGGCCCGCGGCCAGCACCGCCGCGCGCTCGAGCACGTTGCGCAGCTCGCGGACATTGCCGGGAAAGCGATGCCGCGACAGCGCGCCGAGCGCCGCCTCGGACAGCGCGATCGGCTTGCGTCCGAGGCGCGCGGCGAGCTCCGCGAGCAGCTTGGCGGACAGCGCGGGGAGGTCTTCGAGCCGTTCACGGAGCGGGGGCACCACGATCTCGACCACGCGCAGGCGGTAGTAGAGATCTTCGCGGAAGCGGCCGGCGCGCACGTCGGCCTCGAGGTCGCGATGGGTCGCGGCGATGACCCGGGTATCGACCCGGATCGTCGTGTTCGAGCCCACCCGTTCGAGCGCGCGCTCCTGCAGCACGCGCAGCACCTTGGCCTGCGTCTCGGGCGGCATGTCGCCGATCTCGTCGAGGAACATGGTCCCCCCGCTCGCCGCCTCGAACCGACCGATGCGGCGCGCGTCGGCGCCGGTGAAGGAGCCGCGCTCGTGCCCGAACAGCTCGCTCTCGACGAGCTCGCGGCTCATGGCCGCGCAGTTGACGGCGACGAGCGGGCGGCGCGCGCGCGCGCTGCGATCGTGGATCGCCTGCGCCACGAGCTCCTTGCCGGTGCCGCTCTCGCCGCGAATGAGGACGGTGAGATCGGTCTCGGCGATCTTGTGGATGGTCTCGAAGATCCTTCGCATCGCGGGGCCGGCGCCCACCAGCGCGCCGAGGCCCTGCTCGCGTTGCACGCGCTCGAGGAGCAGGCGATGCTCGCGTTCGAGCCGGGTGCGCTCGAGCGCGCGCTCGACCACGATGCGGATCTCGTCGTTGTCGAACGGCTTGGGCACGTAGTCGGCCGCGCCCGCCTTCATCGCCTCGACGGCGACCTTCTCGCTGCCGTGGGCGGTGATCATCACCACCGGGACGGGGGCGGCCGCGGCGAGGACGTCCATGCCCGTCTTGCCACCACCGAGTGCGAGGTCGGTGAGCACGAGGTCGAAGCTCTCGCCCGCGAGCGCCGTGATCGCTGCGTCGCCCGAGGAGGCGACCGTCACGTCGTAGGCGCGCTTGAAGAGGCCGGTGAGCGCGAGCTGGATGGCGCGTTCGTCCTCGACGAGGAGGATCCGCGGCTTCATCGAACGCCGCTCGGGAAGGTCACCAGGACCTCGGTGCCGTGATGGGACGTCATCTCGATGGTGCCGCCGTGCGCCTCGACCAGCTTCTTGGTGATCGCGAGGCCGAGGCCGGTGCCCGAGGCCTTCGAGGTGTGGAACGGCTCGAACACGTGGGCGAGCCGGCTCGCCTCGATGCCGGGCCCGTTGTCGCGGACGCGGATCCACACCGCGGTCCCCGCGAGGTTTCTCCCGCACGAAACACGCACGTGGGGGTCCGGGACGTCGGAGGCGTCGAGCGCGTCGAGCGCGTTCTCGACGAGGTTCACCAGCACGCGGCGCAGTTTGTCGGCGTCGGCCCGGCACCGGGTGTCGAAGTCGAGGTCGCGCTCCACGCGCGCGCGGCTGGTGCCGATCCGGGTGAGGAGCCCCTCGAGCGCGGCCGACACCACGCTCCCGAGCTCGACCTCGGCGAGGTGCAGGTCCTCGTCGCGCGCATAGCGGAGGAGATGCGAGACCGAGCGCTCCACCCGATCGAGCTCTTCGATCGCCACGCGCGCGTACTCCACGTTGTCGGGTGAGGCCGGCTCTTCGCGCATCTGCTGCAACAGGCTCTTGGCGGCGGTGATCGGGTTGCGAATCTCGTGGGCGATCGACGCCGAGAGTTGCTCGAGCGAGCGCTGGTGGCGCCCCTCGAGCTGTCGTCGCTCGTCGCCCGCGGTCACCGCGAGCTCGCGCGCGGTCCACTGCCGTCGCAGCTCGGGCGCCACCACCGCGAAGAACCCGTGGACCGCGAGGCCCACACCCCAGGCGAGCGCGGTGACGAACCCCGGATAGAGGCCGGCGGTCACCGTGATGAGCAGGCACACGAGCGCCCACACGATGGCGTGCGCGGTGAAGCCGATGACGGCCGAGGCGCGCCCGGAGGCACGCTTGCCGAGCTCGGTCGAGCGTGCCGCCATCGTCGTCCGATGATCGCCCGCGACCATGATGCTGTCCATGTCAGGCCCCCACCACGCGCTCGAACTCGTCGTGGTAGCGGGCGTCGGAGGTGCCCATCAGTCGATCCCACCACGTGAAGTACAGGCCGTAGTTCGTGCGGTAGTGGCGGTGATGGAGCGCGTGATGGGTCGTCGTCGTCGACCAGCCGAGCAGCTTGCCGCGGGTGAAACCCGACGAGAACAGCTCGATCGACAGGTGCCCCTGGACGTTACGCAGCAACATGAAGATGAGGAAGACGAAGACGGCGGCCTCGTGCATCGGGATGACGAGCCACACGAGCGGCACGAACACCGCGTGCGTGAGCGCCTCGAGCGGCGAGAACGCGTAGGCCGTCCACGGTGACGTCTGCACCGACGCGTGATGCGTCCGATGGACCAGCCCGTACAGCCGCGGGTGATGCATCGCGCGGTGCGTCCAGTAGAAGTAGGTGTCCTGCAGCACGATCAACGCAAGGATGGTGAACGCGAAGTAGAGCCAGCCCCGCTCGGCCACGTGGGGGTACGCGCGCACGATCCCGGCGTCGGCGAGCCGCTTGGTCACGATGCCCACCGCCCAGAAGACGAGCACGGTGCTCGCCGACCAACGCAGGTCGTGGGCGATCCGCGCCGCCCGCGCGGCGCCCCGATGGATGAAGCGGCGCGCGAACCTCTCGCGCTGCCACACCCAGAAGAACCCGAACGCCGCGCCCGCGATCAGCAGGTAGCGCGCCGCCTCCACGATCAACATCACGAGCCACGTCGTCGCCATGGGTGGAACCTCCGCGGGCCCCCTTCGCAAGGCGGGTGCCGCCGGATTCCATCGAGAAATCACGGGGCGCGGGGTCCCGGGTGCAGCGCCGGCGCTGCACCCCTGCAGCGCCGGGACTGCAGGCGCCTACTCGTCGAGGGCGCGGGTGTTGGTCTCGCGCATCGGCGCCATGATCGCGAGGCCGAGGAGGCCGTACGCGATGATCGCGTACGCCGGGAGCAGCGGGTTGTGGAACCGGCCGATCAGCCAGGTGGAGAGGAGCGGCGCCGTCCCGCCGGCGAGCGCGAGGCTGACGCTGTAGGCGACGCTCATCGACGTCACCCGAGTGCGAAGCGGGAAGATCTCCACGACCATCGCGCCCTGGAGCCCGAGCGCCATCCCGAGCGGGACGGCGAGGAGCAGCTGGCCGAGCATGAACTGCTTGGGCGAGCCGTGGAGCATGATGCGGAGCGCGGAGACGACGACCGCCATGGTCACGAGCGTGATGCCGATCATCATGCGCCGGCGGCCGACGCGGTCGGAGAGGAAGCCGCCGAACGGCTTCGCCAGCAGCACGACGCCGAGGCTCGCGGTGTTGGCGAGCAGAAAGGCCTCGCCGCCCTCGCCCGTCAGCTCCTTGCGCCGTTCGACCGCGAACGTGAACGTGAGGTAGTAGGCGGCGTTGGTCATCGCCACGATGCCGAAGGTCTCGATCATCGGACGGATATCCGCCGCGAGCGAGCCGAGGATGGGCGGCCGCGCGGCGGCGGCCTTCTCGGCGTGCTCGGACTCGTGGATGCCGTGGCGGAGCAGCCAGCCCGCGACGCAGAACAGCACGCTCGCGATGAACGGGATGCGCCAGCCCCACTGCGACGCCGCCTCGTGACCGAGGACGCGATGGACGGCCCACGCCGCGATCGACCCGAGGATGAAGCCGATGGTCGTGCCCGCGGCGGTGGAGCTGCTCACGAGGCCGCGGAACAGCGGCGACGCGAGCTCGGTCGTATAGACCATGGAGCCAGTGAACTCGCCGCCGAGCGAGAAGCCCTGCACGAGGCGCAGGACGAGCAGCAGCAGCGGCGCGGCGACGCCGATCTGCGCGAACCCGGGCAGGAGGCCGATGGCGAGGGTCGCGCCGCCCATCAGCGCGATCGACAGCGTCAGCAGCGCGCGTCGGCCAATGCGATCGCCGACCATGCCGAGCACCACGCTGCCGACGGGACGCGCCGCGAAGCCCACCGCGAAGACGCCGAGCGAGAGGAGCTGCCGGGCGGCCGGGCTCGACTGCGGGAAGAACTGCTGGCCGATGTCGGTGGCGAAATAGCCGTACACCGCGAAGTCGAACCACTCGAGCACGTTGCCGATGAGCCCCGCCCCTGCCGTGCGCCACGCCGATTGCTTCACGCTGGACCTCTCTCCCGCAGGGCTTCGAGCAGGCCCGCCTCGAGCGACACCGGCGGAGCCGACATCGCGCGCTCCTCGAGCGCACGCTCGTATCCGAGCTCGGCGGCCTCGCACACGCGCAGCAGCGCGACGTTCGTGGGGGGGGACGGCTCGGCCTCGCCGGCGAAGGCCTCGCGGCAGGCGTCGGCCGAGCACGAATGAAACGTGCGACAGCGGAGCGGGCGCACGTCGTAGACCGTGCACATCCCTCGATCGCCGAGCAGGGCGCAGGGGATACGCGCGCGCCATCGCTCCTCGTCGCTCATGGGGGAGACGAGGAGCACTCGATGAGCGAGGCGCTGGACCAGCGACGCGACCTCCTCGGCCGAGCGCTTCGCCGTGAGCTCGGCGGCGATCGCGAGGAGCTCGCCGCGGCTCGCGTCGACGTGCACGTGACAGCAGTGCGAGCACCCCGCCGCGCACTCGGGCGCGCCCGCCGGATCGCGCGCGAGCGCCCGCGCGCCCTCGGCGTCGAGCTCTCGATGGGCCCGACGAGCCGCCGCTTCGAGGCCCTCTCCCAGCTCCGCCGCGACGGCCGCGCGCACCCGCTCGGAGACCGCGGCCGTTCGCTGCTGAACGACCTTGAGCACGCGCACCGCGGGCATGATGTCGAAAGCGAGCCCTGCGGGCAAGGCCGGCCCGTGGCTTGCTCGCACCTCCGCGAGACCCAGCTCGCTGTGAAGTGTCACGGCGCAGCGTCGAGGAAGAGGTGATGAGATGTCTCTCCGAACCGGGCTCTATTGCGCGGCCGTCACGGCCACGCTCTCCATCGTGGGTTGCGCGAGCACACCGAGACCTGACGCACGCGTGGTCTCGAGCGGCGCAGCCATTCGTGGCGCGGCCGAGGCCGGCGCCGAATCCGTGCCCCGCGCCGCACTACACCTGAAGCTCGCGAAGGAGCAGCGCGACGAGGCGCTCGCGTTGCTTCAACGGGGAGAGAACGAGAAGGCCGAGCGTGCACTTCGGCGCGCCGAGGCCGACGCCGAGCTCGCGAACGCCATCGCCCGCGAGGCGACCGCGAAGGCCGAGGCGCAGAAACTCATGGTGGAGGTCGAGGACCTCAAGAAGAAGGCCGCCCAATGAAGCGCTCTCTCCAACTCCTATTTGCTGTTCCCCTGATCGTCGCCGGCTGCGCCACCGCGAACCCGCCCGCAGAGCTGGTCAGCGCGCGCGCGGCGTACGACCGAGCCGCATCCGGCGACGCCGCGCGTCTCAAGCCCGCGCAGCTGCACGAAGCGAAGAGCGCGCTCGAACGAGCAGAGGCGACCTTCAGGGACGAGGGCGCATCCGAGGCCACCGTGAGCGCGGCGTACGTCGCGCTGCGCAAGGCGGAATACGCCGAAGCGGTCGGCGGCGAAGCGGCCGCGAGGGAACAGCGCCTCGCGCTCGAACGAGAGGCCGCGGCGACCAAGGATCAGATGCTCGAACGCAGCGGCAAGAAGCTGCAGGCGACGGAGGGCGCGCTCGCCAAGGAGAAGGACGCGCTCGCCAAGGAGAAGGACGCCGTCGCCAAGGCGCGCGAGGCGACCGCCGCGGAGCGCACCGCGCGTCTCGAGGCGGAGAACAAGGCCAAGGAGGCGATGGACGCGCTCGCCAAGTCGATGACCACCAAGACCGACGAGCGCGGCACGGTGATCACGCTCCCCGGCAGCGTGCTCTTCGTGACCGGCAAGGCGACGCTCCTGCCCGGTGCACGCGAGCAGCTCGACAAGGTCGCCGCGGCCCTCGAGGCGCAGGCCGAGAGACGCTTCACGGTCGAGGGACACACCGACAACGTCGGCACCGACGCCGTCAACAGCGAGCTCTCGCGCAAGCGCGCCGAAGCGGTCCGCGACTACCTGATCCTGCGCGGGGTGTCGGCGAACGCGATCTCCGCGGTCGGCCTCGGGCCGACGAGACCGGTGGGGGACAACAAGACGATCGAGGGCCGCGCGATGAACCGCCGCGTGGAGATCGTCGTCAGCAACAAGTGACCGCTCAGCGCACCCACACCTGGTGCAGCGTCGCGTGCGCGCCGCTGTTCGCCCAGTCGTCGCACTCCCATCGGTTGCCGTAGCCGCCGACGGCGAAGTGCGACGCCGCGTAGTCGTAGAAGGGGAAGTCGAGCATTCGCCGATCGAGCGCCGGGTTGATCGGCCCGCCGGGAGTCGAGTCCGCGCTGGCGGGGAGGCTCGCGGTGTGCCCGGCGAGCGCGGTGAAGCCCGTCTTCCACATGGCGTCGTTGTTGGTCGTCGCCGCGTTGCCGCGGATGTAGCTCACCGCGCTGGCGTTGCTCGTGCGGAAGTGGATGCGGCGGGTGTGGAGGGACGTCGAGCAGAAGAAGCGCACAGCGGTGAACGGCGAGAGCCCCAGCATCTGCGCGTTGTTGAAGTGCGAGAAGCCGGCGGTGGGGTTCGTCGGCCGCGTCCCTGCCACCGTCGCGGGCGTGGTCCCCGCCGCGTGGTCGTACGCGAGCACGAGCGTCCAACCCCCGCCGTCGGTGGTCATGTCGCAGTAGACGTCGAAGGGCGCCGCGCCGCCCGGGCCGTCGGGGTCGATGGCGTACGGGCCACTGGCGAGCGCGGGCTTCAGGCCGTGTAGCTCGTTGCAGCTCTTGGCGACCGGCGGGGCGCTATCGAGGACCTCCGCAACGAACGTGTCGGCCACGAACGTGTCGGCCATGAACGTGTCGGCCACGAACGTGTCGGCTACGAACGTGTCGGCTACGAACGTGTCGGCCACGAACGTGTCTGCCACGAACGTGTCTGCCACGAACGTGTCCGCGACAGCCGTCTCTGCCGTCTCGCCCGCGCTCGTGTCGGCGACGGCGGAGGTGTCTTCGCTCGCCCCCGTGTCGTCGCGCTCGACCGTGCCGTCGTCGCGCTCAACCGTGGTGTCGAGCGTCGAACCGACGTCCGCGGCGAGGTCCGGCCCGGTGCCGCTCGCATCGGTGGCGCAGGCCACGAGCAGCGGCGCGAGGAGCCCGAGCGCCCGGAGTGTGAGGGTGGAGACGCGCAAAAGGGTCCTCTGCGGTGGCTTGTCGCGAACGACGATGCTCTTAGCACGAGAAGCCGCGCGCCGACTCGGCGCCGGCTGCGGGTGCGGCTGCGCGTAGGCGCTCGCTGACGCGCGCGCCCGGGCCTGCGCGTAG
>JALHOE010000200.1 GCA_022843175.1 Deltaproteobacteria bacterium | reverse complement strand
AGCCGCCGCCGGCCCCCGCCGCGGCCCCTCCGCTGCCGAAGACCAACGGCGCTTCGCACGAGCCGCCGGCGCAGGTCGAGCCGCGGCCGGTCGACGGCAGCGGCACGCTCGCGGCGATCCCCACCCCCTACGCGCCGGCCTATGGCCCGCAGCCCTTCGAACCGCCGCCGTACGAGACCCCGCCGGTGCCGCAGGGCTCCGGCACCGACGCTGGAATGATGTCGCCGTTCGCGACCGACCGCGCGTTTCATCCCGACCAAATCCCCGGTGGGACGCCGCTCGATTCGTCGATCGCGCCCGAGAGCGACCGACGCCGCCCGCTGCCGTGGCTCCCGATCTCGATCGGCGCGTTCGGCGTCATCGCGCTCATCGTCGCGGTCGTATGGGCGCTGCAGCCCTCCGCGCCGCCCCCACCGCCTCCACTGGCGCCCGCGGCCTCGGGCGACGAGGACCAGCCGAAGAAGAAGAAGCCGAAGCCGGAGCCGAGCGTCGATCCCGCCGCGTCGACGACGGTCGCCCCGCCGCCCACCGTCAAGCCCACGACCACGGCCAAGCCCACGGCCAAGCCGAGCGTGTCCGCCAAGCCGTCGGTCAGCGCGTCGACGTCGGCCAGCGTGCCGCCCAAGCCGTCGAACACCGTTCCGCCCGACATCATTCAGCTGCCGCCGCTGCCGTGGCCTCCGCCCGGCGTGCCGTGAGCGAGGGCGATCTCGAGTTCGTCGTCGAGCCGAACGAGGCCGGCAAGCTGCTCGATGCGATCCTGCGCGGCCGGCTCAACAAGAGCTGGGGCGCGGTGCGCACGCTGATCGAGCGGGGCAAGGTCACGGTCGACGGCGACCGCGTCATCGAGCCGACGCGCCGTTTGCGCGCGGGCGCGAGCGTGTCGCTGCGGATGAACGCGCGGCGCTTCGACCCCGACGCGCTCGAGGACGACCGCGTCGTCTTTCACGATCCGCACGTCGTCGTCGTGCGCAAGCCGGCGGGGATCAGCACCATCCCCTACGAGCCGGGAGAGCGCGGCACGCTCGAGGAGAAGGTGCGCCTCTGGCTCGTGCGCCGCGCGAAGCACGCGCCGCACGCGTCGCTCGGCGTGGTGCACCGAATCGACAAGGAGACGAGCGGCCTCGTCGTCTTCACCCGCACCCTCGCGGCGAAGAAGGTGCTCGGCCAGGCCTTCCGCGAGCACACCATCGAGCGGCGCTACGTCGCCATCGTGCACGGGCTCATCACGGCCAAGCGCACCTTCCGCTCCTCGCTCGTGGAGGACCGCGGCGACGGCCTCCGCGGCAGCGCGAAGGATCCGAACATCGGCCAGCCCTCGGTCACCCACGTCGCGCCGATCGAGCGGCTGCAGCGCTCGGATGGACTCGACGCGCTCGCTGCCAAAGAGGCGGCGACCCTCCTCGCGTGCGCGCTCGAGACGGGCCGAACCCACCAGATCCGCATCCACCTGTCGGAGGCGCGCCACCCGCTGGTCGGCGATCGCGTCTACACGCGCGATTGGATCCGCGATGGCCACGCGCTGATTCCGGCGCCGCGCATGATGCTCCACGCGTGCATCCTCGGGTTCGAACACCCGATCACCGGACGGCCGCTGCGCTTCCTCGACGCGCCGCCCGAGGACTTCGTGTCGGTGGCGAGCAAGCTCGCCGGGCGCAAGGTTACGGTCGAGCCGGAGAAGCTGCCGCTGTGAGCACGCGGCGCATGGCGCCCACGCACGACGCGTTCTGCTCGGCGGTGCCGACCGACACGCGCACGAACCGGCGGTCCATGTGGTGGGCCACGAGCGAGCGAATGAGGACGCCCTCTTCGAGCATGCCGGCCACGATCGCCTCGCTCGGCAGACCGGTGGCGCTCGTGTCGCAGAGCACGAAGTTGGCTTCGCCGCGCACGACGGAGACGCCGGCGATGGCGGAGAGCTCGCGCTCGAGCCAGGCGCGGCCCTCGCGGAGCATCGCCACGCGCTCGCCCTGATCGGCGTCGTCGAGCACGGCGTCGGCGGCCGCGATGGTGAGCGCGCTCACCGTCCACGGGACCTGCGCGCGCGAGAGCAGCCGCGCGACGGCCGGGTGGGTGAGCGCCCAGCCCAGGCGCAGGCCCGCGAGCCCGAACGCCTTGCTCAAGGTGCGGAGGACGATGGCGTTGGGGAACTCGGCGATCAGCCGAGCGTGGGAGGCCGAGCCGGCGAGGTCGATGTACGCCTCGTCGATCACCGTGGGCATGCCGAGGCGGAGCACCCGGCGGAGCGCGGCCTCCTCGAGCTCGTGACCGGTGGGGTTGTTCGGCGTGCACACGAAGATGACCTTGGTGCGCTCGGTGATGGCGCGAAGGATCGCCGGCAGATCGAGCCCGCCGTCGCTGAGCGGCACGAGCACGGGCACGCCGCCGACCACCCGGGTGCGGGCCTCGTACATCGAGAATGTGGGCACTGTGATCAGCACCTCCTCGCCGGGGGCGACGAAGGTGCGGACGGCGATGTCGATGAGCTCGCTCGCGCCCGCGGCGAGGACGACCCCGCCGGGATCGACCCCGTCGCGCGCGGCGAGCTTGTCGCGGAAGGCGACCGGCGCCGCGGGGTATTCGTTGCTGCGCTTGGCCGCCTCGGCGATCGCCGCGAGCACCCGGGGGCTCGGCGAGAAGGGCGACTCGTTGGCCATCAGTCGCGTGACGCCGTCGTGGGCGAGGGCGAGGTGGTCGTCGTCGTAGGGCTTGGCCGCGCGGACCCAGGTCGGCACGAACTGCTCGATCGCCTCGGCGTCGATCGTGGTGGCGATCGTCGGGTCGTCGCCGAGCGCGTCGCCCCACACGCGGATCATCGCCTCGGCGCGCGCGTGGGCCTCGGGCGTGTCGACGTCGATCCACCGGGCGTCGCCCGCGTCGACCACCACGAACTCGCCCGACTGCGAGAGGGTGCGCACGCCGTCGCTGAGCGAGGCGTCGCCGCGACGTTCGTAGACGGCGACGAGCGCGTCGCCGAGCTTCTTGTTGACGCGGAAGACGCCGGTGTCGATCGCGTCGTAGACCTCGAGCTCCTTGGCGATGCCGGTGATGCGGTTGCCCTCGAGCTTCACCTTGGTGGCGTCGTCGAGGTCGAAGCAGCGCTCGATGTCGCGGTCGATCGCGAGCGCGCAGGCGCCGCGGAGCTCGGCCTCCTGCAGACGACGGACGATCTCCGGCGCGTAGAGGTGGTCCGCCATGGAGAGGATGCAGTCCTCGTCGAGGTACTCGCGCGCGGCGATGAGCGAGATGCCGTTGGCGCCGACGTCCCACGTCTTGTTCTCGACGAAGAACAGCTGGAGCGCGAGCGACGGCTCCGCGAGCAGCGCCTTCTTCAGCTGGTCGCCGCGGTAGCCGACGACCACCACCGCCTCGGTGATGCCCTCGCTCTGGAGCGTGCGGAGGATGCGCACGAGCAGCGGGACGCCGGCGACCTCTTTGAGCGGCTTCGGGATCGTCTCGCCAGTGACCAGACGCGAGCCGCGACCCGCGGCGAGGATGATGGCGCGACGGACCGACATTTTGCGGACGGGAGCTAGCACGGGCATCCGCGGACCGACAATGCAACGGCGGTGCCCGGAGCGGTGACGCGTAGCCATCTACGCGCTGATTACGGCGGGGCCGCGGGCGTGAGCCCGCGGTTGCAACCGCGGCCTCACGGCCGCGGCCCCGTCGACACCCAAGCCGCTCCCCTACGGTCGCGGCTCCCCGGGCGCGAGGCTGAGCGCGATCGCCTCGGCGCGCGCCAGATCCTCCGGCGTGTCGATCTCGGTCCAGGCCAGGTCCGAGACGTCGATCGCGCGCACCCGCACGCGATCGAGCACGCGGTCGTAGACGTCCTCGTAATAGAGCTGCGTCTCGCCGCCTGTGACTGCACGGCCCACCGCGTGAACGACGACCGACAGCGCCCGGCTACCGATGCGCTCGATCCCTGCCGACTCGCCGTGCGCGCGCGACAAGCCCTTTCCGAAACGGACCACGCGATCGCCCGACAGCTCGACCTTCATCTCCTCGGCGCCGAGCTCGTCGCGGCGATCGATCGCGCACAACAGCTCGTCGTCGGCGAGGGGGGCGCGCGCGAGCCGCGCGATGAGCGCGTCCTCCACGAAGAGATCGCCGTCGAGCTTCCAGGTCTCCTCGGCGGGCTCGAGCGCGCCGCGGCAGACGTGGAGCGAGACCACGTTCTGCGTCGTCGCGTAGTCCTCGTTGCGGCAGAGGGTCGCGTCGAGGCCGGCCGCGCGCACGACCTCCTCGCCGTGCCCGGTCGCGACCACGAACTCGCGCACGCCGACCGCGCGCAGCTGCCGGATCAGACGCTCGAGCAGCGGGACGCCGGCGACCGCCACCATCGCCTTCGGACGGTCCGCGGTCGACGGGCGGAGCCGCGAGCCCGTGCCCGCGGCGAGGATCACCGCGCGGACGACGCGGAACATCTCGCGCGAGATCCGCCGCTGCCAGGGCAGGAGCAGGAGGAACGCGAACGCGTTGAGCACGCCGACGCGGAAGATCAGATAGAGGTCGATGCGATCGAACGCGCAGGCGACCGAGAAGAGGAAGATGTGGGTGCCGAGCCCGTAGAGCGAGCGCCATACGCGCATCGGCCCGAGCGCCGCGGGGACCTCGCGCGGCGGCCGATCGTAGCGCGTGTGAGGATCGCTCCAGCGGAGCAGCCAGGCCTGACCCGAGACGTAGCGCAGGTACACCCACCACACGAAACGCAGGACCAGGCGACGCGAGCCGAACGCGGCGTAGCGCGCGCGTGCGCTCTCCGGATCCTCCCCCTCGCGGAAGCTCGAGCCGGTCATCCGCAGGTAGATGTTCTTGTAGTGGTCGTACCAGGCGAAGTGGAACGAGCAGGTCGGCGCCGCGATCGCCGCGAGCCCGATCATCCACACCGGCGCGCCGGTCGTCGCGAAGTGGACCATCGTGCCGAGGAACGTCGCCGCCATCACCAGCGAGTCGGAGACCCCGTCGAGCATTCGTCCGAACTCCGACGAGCGCTTGCGCATGCGCGCGAGCTGACCGTCGGCGCAGTCGAACGCGGCCGACAGCTCGAGCAGGACGGCCGCGGCGATCATGTGGTTGAAGGCGATCGCCGCGCCCGCGAGGACGCCGATGAGGATGGCGAAGACGGTGAGCGCATCGGCCGAGATCGGCGTCGGATACGACACCCGCGCGATGAAGTAGCCGGCCAGGCGGTGCCAGAAGACGTCGATCGGCTCCTCGACCGCGAGCGGCTTGAGCGTCGCTTTGTAACCGTCGAGTCGACCCACGCCGGGGCCACTCTAGTTGACGTGCTAGCGGGGAGTCTCTAGCTGAAGGTGCATGGCAGCCGAGCCCACCGTCGATTCCGTCCTCTCCGCGCTCAAAGAGCTGCGCGATCCCTCGGCCGCCGGCAGCCCGATGTTGGTCGACGCCGGGCGCGTCCGCGTCGCCACCGACGGGGTGAACGTGCGCATCACCATCGAGTCCGGCGCCTCCGACGAGACGCGCGGCGCGATCGAGATGGCCGCGCGCGACGCGGTCAGCAAGGCGTTCCCGGGGCTCTCCAAGCTCGAGGTGGTGTTCACGGCGCACACCGGCAGCCGAGAGATCACCAGCGAGGACCCGCTCCCCGGCGTCAAGAACCTGGTGCTGGTCATGGCGGGCAAGGGCGGCGTTGGTAAGTCGACGGTCGCGTCCAACCTCACCATGGCGCTCGCGCGCAACGGCATGCGGGTCGGTCTGCTCGACGCAGACATCTACGGCCCGAGCGTCCCCACCATGTTCGGCGTCGGCGGCCGCCCGTACTCGGTCGACGGCAAGCGCATCGAGCCGCTCGAGCGCTTCGGCGTGAAGCTGATGTCGATCGGCTTCCTCCTCGAGGATCCGAAGCAGGCGATCGTGTGGCGCGGTCCCATGCTCCACGGGGCGCTCCAGCAGTTCCTCAACGACGTCAACTGGGGCAAGCTCGACTACCTCATCCTCGATCTCCCGCCCGGCACGGGCGACGTCGCGCTCACGCTCTCGCAGAAGACGCGCGCGACCGGCGCCGTCATCGTCACCACGCCGCAGGAGGTCGCGCTCATCGACGTCTACAAGGCGGTGTCGATGTGCGGGAAGCTCAACATCCCGATCCTCGGCGTCGTGGAGAACGAGAGCTATTTCATCTGCGACGGCTGCAGCAAGCAGCACAACATCTTCGGCGTGGGCGGCGGGCAGAAGGTCGCCGAGCTCGCCAACGCGCCGCTCCTCGGTCAGATCCCGATCGACCCGAGCGTGCGGGTGTGGGGCGACCAGGGCACGCCGGTGGTGCAGGCCGCGCCGCAGAGCCCGGTCGCGGCGTCGTTCCAGGCGATCGCCGACGCCGTGGTCGCCCGCGTCGCGGCGGTGAATGCCGAGCGAATCGGCACGCTTTCCATCTCGCGCGAAGGGATGCCGACGCGCCTTCCGATCATCCGGTAGGCTCCCTCGCCGGGTGGCCCGGATCGATTTGCGTGCGCAGCTGCGTGAGCTCGAGGCGCTCGCCTCGCGCGCGGGCCTCGGCGTGCGCTACGAGAACTTCCGGCTGCCCAAAGGGGCGCGCGAGCACTCGCGCGGCGGCGTCGTGCGTCTCGGCAAGCAACGCTTCATCCTCTGCGAGACGACGCTGCCGTTGATCGACAAAATCGGCGTCATCGCCGAGGCGCTGGCGACGATCGGCGTCGACGTGATCGATCTGCCGCCGGTGCTCCGAGCGCGGATTCACGGCACCCGCGCGACGCCGGTGCCGAGGCCGCGCCTGGTGCTCAAGCCGATCGTCAAGGTCCGCAAGACCGGCTAGCGAGCGCCAGCCGATAGGGCGCGTTGGCGATAGGCGCGTTGGCGATAGGCGCGCGCGTCAGCGAGCGCCTGACCTGCGTCGTGCGAATCGGTCGTGCGAATCGGTCGTGCGAATCGGTAGGCGCTCGCTGACGCGCGCAGCCCTACTTGGCCACGAAGATGCGGGTCTGACGCGCCGGGATGCTCGTGCCGACCATGCCGGTGACGAGCTCGTCGACGCCGGCCGGCAGGCCGCTCGCCGTCTCGGCCGAGTCGCCCGCGTTGATCGCGACGTAGACCGTGTCTCCGGCGGTGGTCATCGAGTACACCCACAGCTTCTTGCTGTCGCTGATGTGGAGCGTCTTGCGCGCACCGCGGCGGAGCGCGGGGTGGGCGTTGCGGATCTCGAGGAGCTTCTTCACGCGGCCCTGCAGCCAGAGCTGGTCGGCGTTGAGCCCCGACCACTGCATGAAGCGGCGGTTGTCGGGATCTCCCGCGCCGGGGAGGCCGATCTCGTCGCCGTAGTACAGGAGCGGCGCGCCCTTGTTGGTGAGGATGACCGCGAGGGCGTTGGCGACCCGCTCGAACGGGTTGCGGGACGACGGCAGGCCCGGCTTGCCGAACCACGCCTTGTCCTTCCCGTCGCTGTAGGGATCGCTCCACAGCGGCGTGTCCTCGGCGAGGTGGATGATGCGCCCGAGGTCGTGGTTGCCGACCCAGGTGCTCATGATCGCGCTCGCGCCGTAGAACCCGTCGTTGCTGTCCATGAACGACGCGAGCTCGTCGATGCCCTTCTGGCGCATCAACACCGACTGCACGATGCGGAGGCGAAGCGGGAAGTCGAACTGGCCGTCGAGCTTGGTGGCCGGGTCGACGAACGACTTGAGGTAGTCGCGGTTGCCGAAGTCGTAGGTCTCGCCGACCATGTAGAAGCGCTGCTTGGTGGTGGCGTCGACCTCGGTCTGGATCTTCGACCGCAGCTGCGTGAGCCACGAGCCGTCGACGTGCTTGATCGCGTCGAGGCGGAAGCCGTCGGCGCCGGTGTCCTTGACCCACTTGACCGCGTTGTTGACCGAGTAGTCGCGCGCGGCGCTGTTGGTGTAGTTCCAGTGCGGCAGGTAGTCGGTGAACCAGCAGCGGTCGCCGGTGGTCTCCCACGGGCACGACGACGAGCCGCAGATGCAGCCGGTGCCGTGGAACCACGCGGGGTTGTCCTTGTAGACCTGCGCGTCCTTGTGGACGTGCACCATCGCGTAGTCGAAGAGGATCTTGATCTTCTTGGCGTGCGCCGCGTCGACGAGCGCCTTGAGCTCGGCCATCGTGCCGAAGCGCTTCTCGGGGGCGTTGACGTCGAGCGGCCAGTAGCCGTGGTAGCTGGAGTATTTGTGGGTATCGCCGCCGACGCCGAGGCCGGCGTACTCGTCGGCGTTCTGCACCGGCACCGTGAGCCACAGCGTGTTGACGCCGAGATCGGTGAAGTAGTTCTCGTCGATCTTCTTCTTCACGCCGGCCCAGTCGCCGCCCTTGTACTGGCCCTCGCTGTCGACGCCGGGGATCGCGCTCCCGTTGTTGCTCGGATCGCCGTCGAAGAAGCGGTCCACGAACACGAAGTAGATGACCGAGTCGCGCCAGTCGTAGACACCGGGCGGCGGCACGTCGGGCTCGGCGCAGGTGAAGTCGGTGCACGTCGTCGGCTTCTTGACCGAGTTGGTGTTGCCGGTGGCGTCGGTGATCGTGTCGGGGTTGCCGGGGTCGGTGATCCAGGTCGTGCCGTTGAGCACGAGCTTGTATTGGACGGCCCTGCCGTAGGGGACCGGGATCGACGCGCGCCAGGTGTCGCCCGACTTGGTCATCGGATCGCCCTTGGTCCACCCGTCGGCGCGGTGGTCGCCGCGGACCTCGACGCTCGACTCGGCGCCGGCCTTGTAGGTGAACTCGACGGCGCAGCGCTTGAGCGCGTCGTCGCACACCGGCTTGGTGTCGGTCGCGGTCTCCGGCGTCGTGCCGCCGTCGCCGTAGTAGCCGCCGCCGTCCCAGTCGCCGGCGTCGAACGTCTCGGTCGGCGGTTTGCCGTATGGATCGTCCGACTGGTCGCCGGGATCGCCGCAGCCGAGGGCTAGAAACGGAAGGAGGAGGAGGGCGCGCCGCACGGGGGCCACGATAGCGCGCGGGCTGGCGTCACGCACGTCTGAGGCACGTAAGGGGGGCCCCCTCCGTCCACGCCAGATCAATCACTGCACCTCGGTCAGCTGCACGAGCACGAACGGCTGCACGATGATGGAGATCCAGACCCCGGCGGGCCACGCGTCGCGCTCCTCGCGGGTGGGCTTGCGGAGCTCGCCGGCGTCGATCCAGCGCTTCACCGCGTCGACGTCGTCCATCGCCACGCCCACGCCGACGTCCACGAGCGAGAGGTGCGGCGCGACGAGGAACACGGCGTCGCGCGCGAGGTGCGCCTGGAGATCGCTCTGCAGCACGGGCCCCATCATGCTCTCGAGGTTCTCGCGGACGGACGTGGCGCGGTCGGACATGGCGGCCCCTCCTAGCGCAACGTCGAGGGCGTAAAAAGCGTCAGCGCGCGCAGGCGTGGCCGGCGGGCACGTAGTAGCGGACGCTGTGGGTCGGCTCCTCGAACGCGGTCCGCGCGGTGAAGGTGCGTCGCGCGCCGGTGAGCACGTCGACGTAGTCGCCGGTCACCGGCATCGGCGCCTCGAGGCGGCCCTCGCCGTTGCGGGTGGCGACCACGATCACCTCGCCGCGCTGGAACACGAGGCGCTCGTTGTCGGTGGCGAGCGGGCGGTAGGGCGCGCGCCGGAGATCCACGAGGCACGCGCGCGCCCTCGCGAACGCGCTCATTCGCTCGGTGCCGGTCGCCGGCATCACGCGCCGGGAGTCGGGATCGCCGCCGCCGGCGAGGCCGAGCTCGTCGCCGTAGTACACCGTCGGCATGCCGGGCAGCGCGAAGACGATGCCGAGGGCGACGCCCAGGCGAGCGTAGATCGCGGGATCGGCGGGCTCGGGCGCCGGGCTCCAGCCGTCCCGCGCGCCGTCGCCGTTCGCGACCGAGACGAACCGCGGCACGTCGTGGTTGCCGACGATCAGCGAGAGGATCGCCCCGGATCCGGCGAACGCCTGCTCGCCGGCGCGGAACGTCGCGTCGATCGCCTCCATCGACCCCGAGCGATCGGCGAGCGCGCTGCGGAGCGACCACATCAGCGGGAACTCGAACGCGGAGTCGAGGCCCGCGGGGCCCATGAAGAACCGGAGCGCGTCGTAGCCCTCGCTCCCGGTGAAGATCTCGCCGAGCACCAGCGTGCGGTTGCCGGGGTGGTCGAACTGCGCGCGGACGCGGTGGGCGATCCGGCGGATCGCGGCGCGCGGCATGAGCGGCACCGCGTCGATCCGAACTCCGTCGCCGTCGAAGCGGTCGATCCACCACGCGACGTCGTCGGCGAAGGTGCGCGCGGCGTCGGGGTTGCGCCAATCGACGTCGGGCATGTAGGGCGCGAACCAGCACGACAGCGAGTTCTCGCCCCATGGGCACGCGGCGGTGCCGCACACGCACGGGTTGGCCCAGGTGCCGTCGGGGTTGCGCGTGCCGTGGAACCACTCCGGGTGCGCCGCGGCGTACGGGTGGTCCTGATGGATGTGGTTCGGCACCACGTCGAAGATCACGCGCATCCCGCGCCGGTGGGCGTCCTCGATCAGCGCGTCGAGCGCGGCCTCGCCGCCGAGCTCGGGCGCGATCGCGCGCGGCGCGACGGGCCAGTAGCCGTGGTAGCTCGTGTAGGGCCGCCCATCGAGACCGGGGAACGTCCCGCGCGCGTTCGCGTAGACCGGCGTGAGCCAGAGCGTGTTGACCCCGAGCGCGATCAACGAGTCGAGCGAGCGACGCACGCCGTCGAGGTGACCACCGGCGCGCGCGGAGATCGGCGACGGCGCCGCCAGCGGCGAGCCGTCGGCGGCGCGGAAGCGATCGGGCATGACCTCGTAGATGACGGCGTCGCGCCAGTCCCACTCGGGCCCGACCCACACGGTGGCGATCGCCGAAGCGGCGCCGGAGGCGATGGTGATCCGGTGCTTGCCGGGCGGCAGCGTCGTCGAGACGCGGGCGCGCCCGCCGTCCATCGTCACCGGCAACGCGCGCCCGTCGCGCAGCGTGGCGGTCGCGCCGCCCGGCACCCTCGCGACGACGGTCACCGCGCCGGTGGGGCTGGCGGTGGCGGACTCGATCGCGACGCTCGGCGCACAGCCCCTCGAATCGATCCAAGTGACCTCGCGGAGCGCACCGTCGACGGTGGCGAACGCGGTCGTCCCCACGGCCGCGTCCGTCTTCCATACGCCGTCCTCGACGATGGCGTAGAGCTGCTCGCCGGGCGGTGGATCGAGGGGCAGGGCGCGCCAGCCGTCGCTCGCCGGCCGCATCGGGTGCGCGATCGACCAGCCCTCCCACGACGCGCGGAGCTCGACGCGCGAGCCCTCGCGAAGGGGGCGGTACCAGGCGACCACGCCGCAGCTCGGTCGCTCCTCGGCGGGCTCGGCGGAGCATGCGCCGACGAGCGCGCAGAGGGCCAACAACCGAAGCACTCTGAAACACTACGCACCGCGTCGCCGCGAGCAAGTTGCCTGCGCGACAAACCAAGGGCACAAGGCTGTTCGTGGGCGCCCGACTCTACTTCGACTGGAACAGCACGACCCCTCCGCTCCCGGAGGCGATCGCGGCGATGAACGCGGCGTACGAATCGGCGTGGGGTAACCCCTCGAGCGTGCACGCCGAGGGCCGTGCGGCGCGCTCGCGCCTCGAAGAAGCGCGCGTCGCCATCGCCGAGCTGGTCTCCGCGTCGCCGGCGGACGTCGTGCTCACCAGCGGCGGCACCGAGGCGTCGAACATCGCAATTCGCTCCCCCTACGTCAGCGACGAGAAGGGCGCGATCCTCCTCGCACCCCTCGAGCACGCGTCGATCATGGCGGTGGTCACCCGCCTCTCCGAGCTCGGGGTCGAGGTGCGGCGCGCGCGCGTGCTGCGCAGCGGCACCATCGATCTCGAGGACATCGACCGCCACCTCGAGCGCGGCGGCGTGCGCATGGTCGCGGTGCAGGCGGTCAACGGGGAGACCGGCGTCATCCAGCCGATCGCCGAGATCGCCGAGCTCGCGCACAACCGCGGGGCGGTCGTTCACGTCGACGCGATCCAGGGCATCGGTCGGATCGAGGCGCCGCGCGGCGGTTGGCTCTCGCATGCCGACACCATCGCGCTCGCCTCGCACAAGATCCGCGGCCCGAAGGGGATCGGCGCGCTCGTCACCCGCGCCGGCCATCCGCTGCGCCCGGTGCTTCGCGGCGGCTCGCAGGAGCGCGGCCTCCGCCCGGGCACCCAGGACGCGGCGCTCGCATCGGGGTTCGGCGTCGCAGCCAAGCGCGCGCGCAGCTCCGTCGCCGACTATCAGCGCGTCGGCCCGGTGCGCGATCGCCTCGAGGCCGGCCTCCGTGAGCTCGGCGCCGCGATCAACGGCGAGGGCGCCGCGCGCGTCCCCCACGTCGTCCATGTGTCGTTCCCGGAGTGGTCGTCGGCCGAGCTCGTCGCCGCGCTCGACCTCGAGGGGCTCGCGTCGTCCGGCGGCGCCGCCTGTCACGCCGGCGTCCCCGAGCCCTCGGCGGCGATGGTCGCGATGTTCCGCGAGCACCCGCAAGACCACTGGCGGCTCGAGGGCCCCGTCCGTTTCTCGCTGCCCCCGTGGACGACCGAGGCCGAGGTCGACCGCGCGCTCGCGATCATCCAGCGCGTCGTCGCCCGCGGTGCAGCCTCGCTCTACGGCTCGCCGACCAACCCCGGCCTGCTCGACGTCTAACGGCGTCGCGAACGACTTAAGGAAGCACCTGAGGTCGGCCCCGTCTCTCTCGACCATCGCCCGAGACTTCGATCGCAAGTGATCGATATCGCGTTGCTTTCGGTACCCCGCGCGGGGCTCGCGCGTCGATCCATTGAATGGAAATCGCGATGCGTTTCGCTCCGCATCCGTTCAGCGGTCTCGCGGTTGCTGAGAAAGTCCCTCTTACTTTAAGTCGTAAGTCCTGAATATTGCGTCGATTTGTTCGCATCGACGATCGTAGACGCAGTCCCACGCCGGGTGCGCGTAGGCAGGGAGATCACGCGCGTGAGAGCGGTCCGCGCGCGGCACGCGCGCGAGTAGTGGCGAGCTGCTGATCCAGAGAGCGACCCCGAGGACCCCCGGCGCTACGTGGAGCCACTCGACGAAGAACGGGCGTCGCGGCATCGACGCGGCCTCGTTCGCGGCAACGACGAGCAGCGGGAGGAACGCCGGTGCGATCCAGTTCGGCTCGGGCGCGCGCCCGCTGAGGAGCGCAGACAGCAGGCACAACCCGCCGAACGTGAGCACGACCCGCACGCCGGCCGCGTCGAGGCGTCGGCGCCCACGCGCGGCGAGGTAGACGAGCGCCGGCCCATAGAGCGCGAGCGTGGACCCGAGCAGCGCGAGCACCGCGAGCGGCCGGCCGACGACGGGCGCCGAGACGAGCGCGCCCCGTCCGGCGGCGTGCGCGAGCTGGGCGACGAGCGACCGGTGGACCCAGGGCATCACCACCGCTGCGCCGGCGAGCGCGGCCACGAGCGCCCGACCGCGCAGCGTCGTCGCCACCGCGAGGACGAAGAACAGCCCGCTCACCTTGGCGAGGACCGCGAGGCCCGCGCACAGAAAGAGCGCGAGCGGCGACCGACGACCGACCAGCAGCCACACGCACGCCGCGAGGAGCGGGGCGTCCGGCGTCGCGATCAGCCCCGAGACCCACGACATGAGGCCGAACGTCGCGAGGAACACCCCCCACGCGAACGCCTCGCCCGAGAGGACGCCGATCCCGAGCGCGGTGACGAGCTGGAGGACGATCGCGACGAGCCGCACCCTCAGCTCGACCGAGCCCGCGCGATCGGTGAGCACCAACAGCCAACCAAGGAGCGGCGGGTGGTCCACGATCGGCCAGCCGCGGCGCGCCGCGCACAGGTAGTACGCCTCGTCCGGCGAGAGCAGGCGCATCGGCGCGAGGAGCACGCGCGCGAGCGCGGCGAGCGTGAGGGAGAGATAGACGAAGAGGCGGGCCACTCAGCCCACGGACTGCGCCCTCGGGGGCGGTATGGTCTCTCCGGGCCCGGCGCCGAGCTCGATGTCGACCGCGCGCGCCGTGTTCACGAGCTGCCCCTCGGGATCGACGAGGCGGGGGCCCTCGGGGATCTCGTCGAGCGGGATGCTGCGGATGGTGGTGCCGTTGAGCACGACCATGCGGCCGAACGCGCGTCGATCGCAGCACTCGGCCGCGTGCACGCCCATGCGCATGCCGAGCAAGCGGTCGAACGCGCTCGGCGTGCCGCCGCGCTGGATGTGGCCGAGGACGGTGACGCGGATCTCGTGGTCGACCTCGCCCTCGAGCTCGTGGGCGAGACGCTCGCCGGCGCCGCCGAGCCGTTTGAGCTGGCCGGGCCTCGCCACCTGCTCGATCTCGGCGACGTGACCGCCGCGCGGCGCTGCGCCCTCGGCGCAGACGATGATCGTGAACGGGCGCCCCGAGGCCGCGCGCTCCTTGATCTTCCCGACGACGCGGTCGACCTTGTACGGGATCTCGGGGATGAGGATCACGTCGGCGCCGCCGGCCATGCCAGAGGCGAGGGCGATCCAGCCCGCGTAGCGGCCCATCACCTCGAGGATCATCACGCGCTCGTGCGCCTCGGCGGTGGAGTGCAGCGCGTCGATGGCCCAGGTGGCCGTGTTGACCGCCGTCTCGAACCCGAAGGTGCGGTCGGTGCCGGCGAGATCGTTGTCGATCGTCTTGGGCACGCCGATGCAGGGCACGCCGAGCGCGGCGAAGCGGCGGCCGTAGTACATGGTGCCGTCGCCGCCGACCATCACCAGGGCGTCGATGTTGTGCTCCCTGATCTTGGCGACGACCTCCGCCGAGCAGTCGCGGGTCTCCTTGCTGCCCTTCTCGATCGGCATCGCGAACGGATTGGACTTGTTGGAGCAGCCGAGGATCGAGCCGCCCTTGTGGAGGATTCCTCGGACGGAGCGGTCGTCCATGCGGAGCAGCGGCACGGCCGGGTTGAGCAGGCCCTCGAACCCGTCCTCGCTGCCGTAGACCTCGATGCCGAGCTGGCAGGCGCGCTTGACGAAGCCGCGGATGACCGCGTTGAGGCCCGGCGCGTCCCCGCCGCCGGTGAGGATGATCACCTTCATGGCTTGTTCCTATCACGCTGACGCACGACCTCGTAGAGCGCGATGGCCGCGGCGACCGAGGCGTTGAGCGACGCGAGCGGCCCGCGCATCGGCAGCTTGCCGACGTCGGTGCACGCCCGCCGCGTGGCGCGGCGCAGCCCCTTGCCCTCCGAGCCCACCACCAGGCAAACCGGCCCGGTGAGGTCGATCGCGTCGAGCGTGTGCTCGGCGGAGGCGTCGAGGCCGATCACCGACACCGCGTTCGCCGCGAGCTCGGCCAGGGCGTTGGGCAGGCTGTTGACCCGGCAGAGCCGCGCGTGCTCGACGGCGCCCGCGCTCGCGCGCGCCATCGCCGGCGAGAGCGGGGCGCTCTTGTCCTCGGGCCACAGCACGCCCTCGGCGCCGAGCGCGACGGCGCTGCGGACGATGGCGCCGAAGTTCTGGGGGTCGGTCAGCTCGTCGAGCGCGATCGTCAGCGTCGCGTCGCGGAGCTCCGCGAGGTCGAGCATCTTCAGGGGGGGCGCCTCGACGATCACGCCCTGGTGCCGGTCGCCCTGCGCCATGCGGTCGAGGACGCTGCGGCTCGTTTGCTCGACGGTGACGCCGCGGTCGCGGGCGAACCGCGCGAGCGCGTCGAGCTGGGGCGCGGGCTCGCGGCGCTGCTCGATGATCATGCGACCGAGCGCCTTTCCGTGGGCGACGATCGCCTCGCGCGCGCCCTGAATCCCGAGCACCAGCCTCACGACAGCGCCTCGCCGATCTCGCTCGCGATCGCCGCGGCGGCAGCGACCGGATCGTTGGCGTCGCGGATGGGCCGACCGACGACCAGCAGATCGGCGCCGGCGCGGATGGTCGCGCCCGGCGTCGCGATCCGCTTCTGGTCTCCCGCGCCCGCGCCCGCGGGGCGCACGCCCGGCACGGCCAACACCGCGTCCGGCCCGAGCGCAGCGCGGAGCGACGCGACCTCGAGCGGCGAGCACACGAAGCCGCGGACGCCCTGCTCGC
>JALHOE010000199.1 GCA_022843175.1 Deltaproteobacteria bacterium | reverse complement strand
CGCGTCCCGTCGTCGTGCAGCGCAAGACCCCCCCGGCTGTCGTCGTGGCGCCGCCGCCCTCCGCACCGTCGGTCACAGCGGCCCGCAAGGCGCCGCCCGAGCCGGTCGTCCCGGCGATCAAGAAGGGCGCGAAGGCGGCCAAGAAGCGTGCGTGACCGGCTCCTCGCGCTGTTGACCGAGCGTTCGTACGCCAAGCGCGATGTCGTGCTCGCGAGCGGGCGCCGCAGCGACTTCTTCATCGACTGCAAGCAAGCGGTGCTCACCGCCGAGGGCCACGTGCTCGTCGGCAGCGTGATGCTCGACGCGCTCTCTTCGCTGGCTACCAAGCCCGTGGCGGTCGCGGGTGTGGAGCTCGGCGGCTGCCCGCTCGCGAGCGCGGTCGCGCTCACCAGCTTCCAGCGTCACGCGCCGCTCGACGCGATCTACGTGCGCAAAGAGGCGAAGGACCACGGCTCGGCTCGACTCCTCGAGGGCAACACCCGGGTGCCGCAGGGCAGCGCAGTGGCGATCCTCGAGGACGTCATCACCACCGGTGGCTCCACCATCAAGTGTGCCGAAAAGCTCCGCGCAGCCGGCTACGCCATCGCCGGAGTCGTCGCGCTCGTCGATCGCAAGGAGGGTGGCCGCGAGGCGATCGAGGCCGCGGGCCTCCCGCTGATCAGCTGCTTCACGCGCGACGACTTCCCGCGTTAGACGCGGACGTGTCGGGAATTCCCGACGATTTGTGTTGCGTTTGGCGACGCGCTGCGTATTGCGGCGGCCCGATGTTTGCGACAACCCATCGGCATGATGCGTTTCATCCTCCTGGCCGCCGTGTCGCTCGGCTGTGCCGCCGCGCCGTCGCCGCGCCCCGTCGTGGCCGCGGCGAACGAATGCTCCTCTCTCAAACCCACCTCCGTTCGTGAGCTCGTCACCGAGTGGAAGAGCGAGAACAAGAAGTTCGCCTTCACGCGAACCGCGGGCGCCGAGGCGCTCGTCGCCGCGGAGCCCGGCCACTCCCGCGAGTGGATCGAGCGTGCGGCGCGTTGTCGCATCCAGCAGCCGGATGTGGCACTCGGTCACGCAGACGTGAAGGTCCTCTCGGTCGACGGAGGCTACGCGGTGCAGCTCACCAGCAAGGATCCGGCCCTCGCCAAGGAAATTCTTGCGCGTGCACCGCGCATTTAATTCGCTTGGTCCTAGTTCGTCGTCGCGACGACGCCGAGGATGACCGTCGACTGCCAACGCGACGTGTCGTCGTGGCCGACGAGGAACGCGTCCTCGTTGCAGCGGTCGACTCGGGGCTCGAGCTTCACCATGAAGTTCGGCGTCGGCGTGTACCCGAGCGTGAGGGTCCCGCTCGCGATGCGGGTGTCGCGCCCGGTGCCCACCAGGAAGCCGTCGCGGTCGCGCACGTAGGAGCCGCGCACGCCCACGAAGGCGAGGGCGTGGAGCTTCGCGCGCAGCGTGAGGTCCGCACCCCACCATACCTTCCGCACGGGTGAGGTCACGCCGACGTCGCGCACGTCGTCGGTCGCCCAGTCGAAGTTGAAGAGCGCGCGGAACCGATCGTTCGGCGTCCAGTCGACGACAGCGTCGACGAGGTTACGAAAACGTCGGTTCACGACGCCGCGGCTGTAGACGACGTCGTTCTCCACGTAGCGATCGGCCTGCTCCGGCCCCCCGAGCCAGCCGACCGACACGAGCAGCTGCTCGATCGGGTGCGCGTTGACCTGGAGGCCGAACGTCTTGCCGGCGTTGTTGTCGACCGCGTTGTTCCAGCCGTTCACCACCATCGCGCGCAGCTCGAGCTGCTCGCTCACCTGGTAGTCGGCGCGGAGGCCGGTGTGGAAGAACGGCTGCGCGTAGAAATTCAACGCCGAGCGCGTGTACGTGACGTTGAGCTGCGAGTCGGCGACCTCGGCGCCGTAGATGGTGTCGAACTTTCCGGCGACGAGCTTGAGCTTGCCGGCCGCGCCACCGGGTTTGTACGTGACGAACGCCTGCTTCACGAAGGTGAGGCCGAGCTCGTTGTCGGGGCTTCCGGTGTAGATCGCCGCCGACGGACCGAAGCGCAGGCTCACCGTCGCGCCGACGGGCTCCGGCTCGACGATCGCGTCGGCGCCGACCCAGTGCACACCGAAGCCGTTGTGCTGGTCGTACGCGCGAAGGCGGTTGGCCTGGGCGAACGGAGCACCCTTGGGGTTTCGGAAGTTAACGTTGGCGTAGGCATCGACGAACGCGGAGAGCTTCACGCGCTCGTACCACTTCGCGTCCTTGCTCTCCTGCGCCAACGCGCTCGCCGGAGCCAACAGCACGAACCCAAGAACGACGATCCGTCGCAGCATCACAGGCCTCCTTGAACAGGCCAGCAACGCTACGCGTCATGGGTTTCGTGGTTGTGTCAGGGAGATTTCGTGTTGTTTACGCGTTGCGTTGCCCACGGTAGGACAAGGTGCGTCACGGGACGTCGGCGCAGCAGCGGAAGCCGATTTCCGGCTTCACCGTCGTGATCGACGCCGAGTGGCTGGTCTCACATTTCAGCGTCGGGGCCTCGGTGAGCGAGTACCAGCCGCCGCGGGTACGGCACGCGGACGTTGCGTTCGGAGCGTCGAAGTCGTTGCACGCGTCCTCCCACTCGGCCGCGTTGCCGCTGAGGTGGCGCGCTCCGGCGGCGCTGACGCACGCCTTGTACTTCGCGTCGTTGGTGTCGGCCGCGGTCGCGAGCCCGACCGCACACTTCGACCCGTCGTAGCTGGCGCCGTAGGGGTAGTCGACGCCCGGATCGCCGCCCCTGCACGCGTACGTCCACTGGCTGACGGCGGGCGTGGTGCCGTCGCTCTCCGGCAGCCCGCCGGCGCCGAGCGACACGTGCTTGCCGCAGAGGCGCTTGCCCGCGAACAGACAGTATTGATACGCGTGGCACCACTCGACGCGCGTGGCCGGGAAGCTCGTCGAGAAGCGCGGATCGCCGTAGGTGGTGCGCGACTCGCAGAACTTCAGGCGCGCGGGGAACGCCGGCTTCTTCGTTTCGAGGAGGAAGAGGTTGTATTCGGCGTCGGTGATCTCGTTCTGATCGATGCAGTACTTCATCGACGGGATGTGGATCATCGGCGGGCTGCCGAGCTTGCCCTCGGGGCAGGGCGATACGCCCCCCTCGAAGCTCGAGCCGTCGGCCCTGCCCGTATCGGGCGTGAGCGAGTCCGCGCTGCTGCTCGTATCGGCTGAGCTGCCGTCGGCGGTCGACGAGTCGTCGGCCGAGGCGCTGTCTGCGGTCGACATCGTGTCGCCGTTGGCCGGGCTGGTGTCCGCCGCGCTGTCCGCCACCGGATCGCCCGTGCACGCGCAGACGGTGAGCGCCGCCATGGCCAGCATCCCTCGCATGGTTCGCCCTTGTAGCAGCGGCCCCGCGCCTCTACCACCTACCGCCCATGGCCGAAGAGCGCTTGCAGAAGATCCTCGCTGGTGGCGGCCTCGCGTCGCGTCGCGCAGCCGAGCAAATGATCACCGCGGGGCGCGTGCGCGTGAACGGCAAGGTCGTCACCGAGCTCGGCACCAAAGCCGACCCGCGCAAGGACAAGATCGAGGTCGACGGCCAGCGCGTCGTGCAGGAGCACCCGGTCTACCTCGCGCTCCACAAGCCGCGCGGCTTCGTCACCACGCTCAGCGATCCCGAGGGCCGCCCGACGATCAAGGATCTGCTCAAGCCACACGGCATCCCCATGCGCGTGTTCCCCGTCGGCCGCCTCGACTTCGGCACCAGCGGCATCCTGCTCCTCACCAACGATGGCGAGTTCTCCGACGGGCTGCTCCACCCGCGCCGCGCCGTGCCCAAGACCTACGTCGTGAAGGTCGACGGCCTCATGGAGGCCAAGGATCTCGACCGCTGGCGCGAGGGCGTGCAGCTCGAGGACGGCCGCACGCTCCCGGCCGAGGCGTTCGTCATCCGCCACGAGCAGGGCAAGACCTGGTTTCAGATCACCATCCGCGAGGGTCGCAACCAGCAAATTCGCCGCATGGGAGACGCCACCGGCTTCAAGGTCATGCGCCTCGCGCGCGTCGCCTTCGCCGGCATCACCAGCGAGGATCTGAAGCCCGGCGATCTGCGTCCGCTCACCTACGAAGAGCTCGTCGAGCTCAAGCAGCAGTTCGGCGTCCCCCGCAAGCCGGCGGTCGCTCGCTCGCCGATCCCGGGGTGGGAGCGAAAGCCGCGCGCCGGCGTGATCGCGCGTCGCTCGGGCAACTACATGCGCGAGGAGCGCGAGGCCGATCGCGCGCGTCCGGCGCCCCGCGAGCGCGCTACTCCACGTAGCGCAGCTCCGGCAAAGAAGCCGTCTCGCCCCGCCCGAGGGCGTCCAGGATCGCGGCGCGATCGGTAGCCTCGAGCAGCAGACGGCGCTGCTCCTCGGTGGCGACCGACTGCACGATGACGACGTAGATCGAGAGCGCCTCGGCCGCCCGGGACTCGGGGATCAGCAAGAGGAAGAACAGGCGCGCCGGCTCGCCGTCGGGCGCATTGACGTCGACGCCGTGGGCGGCGCGTCCGAACGCGAGCATCGGTCGCGGGAGATCGGCGATGCGCGCGTGGGGTAACGCGACGCCGTCCGAGAGGCCGCACGCGATCGCCGTTTCGTCCTCGAGGACGCTCTCCGCGAGCACGTTGCCGTCGATCGGCGTGCCCGCGGCGAGGGCGTGCGCGAGCTCGCGGATGGCCTGCTCCGCGGTGCGCGCCCGCAGCGAGGGGAGGACCGCGCCCTCCTCGGCGAGCGCGCGCAGCGAGGTCGTGCGGCGCATGCGCAGCAGGCGCTGCATCACCGGGCCGGCGAGCAGCGACGTGAACAGCGCCATCACGACCAGCGCGACGAAGATGGGCGTGCGGATGAGTCCGGACTCCAACGCGACGAGCGCGAGGATGATCTCCATCGCGCCGCGCGAGTTCATCGCGAAGCCCACGCTCGACGCCTCCCGCCACGAGAGGCCGGTCACCCGCGCGCCGAGCGTGCAGCCGGCGACCTTCGCGATGCACGCGACGACGATGACGGCAGCGACGAGGCGGAGGTCGAACGACGCGATGAAGTCGACGCGGAGGCCGACCGCGGCGAAGAACACCGGCGCGAAGATGTTGCTCACGAACTCGTGCACGACCGCGCGCGTCTCGGTGCGGAGCCGGGGGGAGTCGCCGATCGCGACGCCGACGATGAACGCTCCGAACACGGCGTGGATGCCGATCGCCTGGGTGATCGCGGCGCCGAGGATGGCGAGCACGAACAGGAGCGACAGCACGCGTCCGGGGGCGCTCATCCGGTCGGCCTCCAGGGCCGAGAGCACGCGGTCGAGCACGCGCCGGCCGAGACCGATCACCACCGCGACGAACAGCGCGATCGCGAGCATCCGCAGACCGAGCTGCGCGAAGCCGGCGCTGCGGCCGTGCATGGGGCCGACGAGCAACGAGAAGAGGAGCCAGCCGGCGAGGTCGTCGATCATGGCGGCCGCCATCACGAGGAGGCCGAGATCGGTGCGGAGGAAGCCGAGATCGAGGAGCGTCTTGGCGATGACCGGCATCGCCGAGATCGAGAGCGCGGTGCCGACGAAGAGCGCGAAGAGGAGCCGGCGCGACGGATCGACGAGGTAGACGTCGGGCAGCACCCACCCGAGCCCGAACCCGAGCGCCATCGGCAGGAGCACGCCGGCGAAGCTGGTGACGGCCGCCTCGCGTCGCCGCCGCACGACGACGGACAGATCGATCTCGAGCCCCGCGAGCGTGAGGAGGAGGACCGCCGAGAGCAGCGTGTAGCCGGCGAGCATCGCCGCGGGCGCGCCCTTCGGGAACAGCCACTGTACCGAGCCCGGCCACAGGCGACCGAGCACGGTGGGGCCGAGGAACACGCCGGCGGCGAGCTCGCCCGCGACGGCCGGAAAACGCAGGCGACGCGACAGCTCCCCGAGGAGTCGCGCGACCGCCAGCAGCGTCGCGAGGCCGACGAGGAAGATCGCGATGTCATGCTCGGCGGGCACACCTCACCGTCGGCTCGAACGTCGTCTCGCTGCAACGAAAATGAGTACGCCGACCAGCCACGCGCAGCCCGGGCCGCGCCGGCGCCGGTGCGCGCATTCGCAGCCAGCATCCGCGGACGGTGGCGGCGTGCTCGCGTCGCTGTCGGGCGCGGCGTCTGCCACCACGCCCGCGTCGACCGTGGCCGCGAGCGGGAGGCACACCGAGTCGTCGACCCCGATGCTCACGCACGCGAGGCCGGCGCCGCAGTCGGGAGGGCAGGGGCGCGCGCAGCGCTCGCCGAGCGACGTCGCGACGCAGCGAGCGATGTCTCCGGCGCCGTCGCAGCGCCGCACCTCCGCGGCGGGAGCGCACGGCGCGCCGTTGACCGCGGGCTCGTCGGGGCGCTCGCAGGTGCGGCCGACGCACGAGAAGCCGCTCGGACACGCGCCGCACACGACGCCGGCGCCGGGATACATCGCGCACACCGCGTCGACGTCGTCCTTCTCCAGCGAGCGCGCCGCGATCCCGCTCGGCAGTCCGGCGTTCATCGTCGCGCGCGCGACGTCGGTGTGGCCGATGCCGAGCACGTGCCCGAGCTCGTGGGCGAGCAGCGCCTGGAGGTCGATCTTCGGCGGCGCGGCGCCGACGGTGAAGGTGAAGTCGCGGAGGTTGAGGTGGATGTCGGCCTCGACGATCCGCTCGCCGAGCGTGTAGATGACGGTGTGCCCCGCGGCGCCGGTCGCGAGCGGCGCGGGCCAGTCGGTGCGGTGCACGACGACGTCGTTGAGGCCGTTCATCTCCGCGAACGCGGCCCGGTTGTCCGCGACGACGAACGCTGCGCCGCTGCACGACGGCACCGACCAAGCCCGCGCGGCGACGTCGAGGAGCGCGCGCACGTCCCCCGCGAGCGGTGGCTCGCCGGCGAACGCGATCGTGACCGGCATCGCGCCCCACTTCGCGGCGGGCGTGACGTACGACGTCCACGGGTGGTAGCCGACGATCGGATCGTCCAGCGCGATCACGATGGGCGGCGGGAGCTCCACCCGATCAGTCTACGTGCGATCCAAGCCCTCGAGCGTCCGGAGCACGACCTTGCTGTTCTCGACGTCGACCGTGTCGACGTAGGGATCGACGAGCGGCACCTCGTAGCGGCCGCCGTGCGCGGCGATCACCAGGATGTCGACGCTCGGGTAGCTGGTGAGCGCCTCGACGCGCCCGACGACGGCGCCGTCGCAGATCGCCTCGGCGCCGATGATGTCGCACGCATAGAACTCGCCCGCTTCGGGCGGCGGGAACTCCGAGCGCTTGGCGAGCAGCTGCGCGCCGCGCACGCCGTCTGCCGCGTCGCGGTCGTCGACGCCGTGGAGCTTGAGCAGGATCGCGTCGTTGCCCTGCCGCGCGCTGTCGATGGAGACCTCGTGCTCCTCGCCCTTGCGCTCGCCGTCGACGAACCGCACCAGGATCTCCTCGAGCTCGAGCAGGAGCGCGGAGTCCTTGTTGAACGAGTGCGCGCGGATCTCACCGCGGACGCCGTGTGGCCGGCCCACAACCGCCAACGGAACCCACTCGTCGGGGCCGGGAGGCATGGCTCAGTCGAGGATGTCGAGGTGCACGCGACGGCCGAGCTTGGCGCTCGCGGCGCTCAGCACCACGCGCATCGCCTCGGCGGTCTTACCGGACTTGCCGATGACCTTGCCGATGTCCTCGCGCGCGACGCGGAGCTCGACGACGGCGCCCGAGCCCTCGCCCTGGAACTCCTCGACCTCGACCGTCTCCGGCTTGTCGACGAGCGCCTTGGCCATGACGGCCACGAGGTCAGAAAGTTGGGTGGCGGGCATCAGGCGGCGGGGGCGGCAGCGGCCGCGCGGGCCTGCTTCTTGAGCACGGAGGCGACGGTGTCGCTGACCTGCGCGCCGAGGCCGGTCCAGTGGTTGAGGCGCTCGGTCTTGACGTTCAGGATGCCGTCGCCGCGGCGCGGATCGAAGGTCCCGATCGTCTCGAGGAAGCGGCCGCCACGCGGCGAGCGCGCGTCCGTGACGACGATGCGATAGAAAGGAGCCTTCTTGGTGCCCGCGCGGGACAGACGAATACGAACCATCGGGAATCAGACCTCTGTGAAAGGGGCGGGCAGTCTACGTTAATTCTCGGGTAGGTCAAGGACGACCTGAGCATCCGGTACGTGCTAGCCCTTGTGCCGGGTGCCCGGGGGGGCGTTGAGGCATCTCAAACCCGTGCCGTGACGATCCTCCGATCCGAAATCGTCGAACAACCCATCGATCGGGCCACCGGTCGGACGGGGAAGTTCGTCAAAGAGGTGGTGCTCGTGCGCGGCGAGGTCCCGCTGAGCATGGTCCGCAAGCGAAGCGCGACCGGCCGCGACGACCGCGCGACCGTCCTGCTCGTCCACGGCTATGGCCAGAACCGCTACGCGTGGCACCTGCCGTCCCGCTCGTTCGTGAACCACCTGGCGAACGCGGGCTTCGACACCTTCAACCTCGATCTCCGGGGGCAGGGGCGGTCACGCAAATACGGCGCGCCGCGTCCGAGCGTGCTCGCCGAGTACATCGAGGAAGATCTGCCGCGCGCGTTCGCCGAGGTCCGCGCCGCCACCGGCCGCGACGATCTGTTCCTCGTCGGCCACTCGCTCGGCGGGCTCATCTCCTACGCCGCCGCGCCCCTCGCGACGCAGTCGCTCCGCGGCCTGTGCACCATCGGTAGCCCGTTTCACTTCACCCAGGGCAGCACGATCCTCCGCTTCCTCGCGCAGGTCGTCGCCACGCTCGACAAGGCCGGCGTGCAGGTCGGCAACCCCACGCTGCCGCTGCGGCTCGTGGGGCGCTCGCTGAGCATGTTCCGCGGCTACCTCGAGAGCCCGCTCTACCCGTTCAAGCTGCGCGGCTGGCACGCCGGCGCGATCGAGCCGGAGATCCTCGCCGAGCACCTCAAATACGCGTTCGACCTCGCGAGCCTGCCGGTGATGCTCACCATGTTCCGCTGGGCGTCGGGCGCGTTCGGCGGCAGCATCGCGTCGAAGATCGACGGGCTCAGCTACGCCGAGCGCTTCGAGCGGTGCACGCTGCCGCTCCTCGTCATCGCCGGCACCGGCGACGACCTCGCGCCGCCCGACTCGGTCGAGCCCGCGTACCTCGTGTCGCGGAGCGCGGACAAGACCTACCGCGAGCTGCCGCTCGGCCACATCGATCTCCTCGTCGGCCGCGACGCGCCGAAGACCACGTGGCGCATGGTGGAGCGCTGGATCGGCGATCGCGCGGCGAAGCTGAAGAACGAGCGCGTGAGCGAGGACCGCGTGACGATGACGGGCCTGAGCGGGCAGGAGGACGTGCCGTAGCGGCGTGAGGCGCTCGTCACATACAGCACACGCGCAGATCGATCCCGCAATCCACGCAGGCCTGCGCGCTGCTGCACGTGAACATCCCCGACCCGCACGTCACGCTCAACTTCCCGCCGACGATGGCCGTCTTGAACGTGGCGCCGCCCGGATACACCACGTCTCCGTTGCCCAGCCGGCGAAAGCACTCGCCGCCGGTCGTGTTCCGGTAGACGACCGTCGGGTCGCCGCCGTCGACCGGCACGACGTCGAACGTCGCGCCGTCCGACCACTTGCATGTCGTCATCGTGCCGTTCATCACGCCGCATTCGCCGGGCCCGAAGTGCCCGAAGCAGCGGTCGGCCTCGCGCTGCTTGGCCGCGAACTCCTCGAGACACGCGCCGGTGAGCGCGCATTTCGAGGTCTCGTTGGCGTCGACCGGGGCCGTGTCGACCGCGACCGTGCCGGTGTCCACCGCCGCGTCCGCGACGACCCGCGTCTCGGTCTCCGACGAGCAGCCGAGCAGCAGGAGGAGCGCAATCGCGGCCTTCATGACGCTGATGAGAGACGAATGTGGCGAGTTGTCACAAGCGATTCGCGGTACAGAGGTTACAATTCCGCACCCCATGCCCGCACTCGTTCAGGTCAGGCGCGACCGTGGAGCCCGTTCTCGGGACCTCCGCGCCTTCCTGCCCACGTGTCGGGAGGAGATGGCGGCGCGTGGTTGGGACGAGCTCGACGTGTTGCTCGTGAGCGGCGACGCCTACGTCGATCACCCGTCGTTCGGCGCGGCGATCATCGGCCGCGCCCTCGAGCAGCGGGGCTTTCGCGTCGGCATCGTCGCCCAGCCCCGCTGGGACCGGCCCGACGATCTCCTGGTGATGGGCGCCCCTCGTCTGTTCGTCGGCGTCACCGCCGGCAACATGGACTCCATGCTCAACCGCCTCACCGCGCAGAAGAAGCTGCGCAGCGAGGACCAATACTCCCCCAACGGCGAGATCAACCGCCGCCCCAATCGGGCGACGGTCGTCTACTCGAACCTGTGCCGCCAGGCGTTCCCCGGCACGCCGATCGTGCTCGGTGGCATCGAGGCGTCGCTCCGCCGCATCGCCCACTACGACTACTGGGAGGACCACGTCCGCCGCTCGATCCTCCTCGACGCGAAGGGCGATCTCCTCATCTTCGGCATGGGCGAGCGCCCGGTGCGCGAGGTCGCGCTCAAGATGCGCGACCTCGTCAAGACGATGTCCCCGCGCGACGCGATCCGCTCCATCCGCGACGTGCGCGGCACCGCCTTCGTCATGCGCAAGGGCGAGTGGGAGTCGCTCGAGCCCTCGCGCTACGTCACCGATGGCAAGACGATCATCCTCCCGGCGTTCGAGGAGGTGAAGGACATCACCAGCCCCGAGGCCAAGCAGCGCTTCGCCGAGATGTCGCGCGCCTTCCAGTACGAGACCAACCCCGGCAACGCGCGCCCGATCCTCCAGCCGCACGGCCACGAGGCGGTCTACTTCAACCCGCCCGCCTTCCCGCTCACCGAAGCCGAGATGGACGAGCTCTACGACGCGCACTACGCGCGCGTCCCGCACTGGAGCTACGAGGGCGCCAAGGTCCCTGCGTTCGAGACCATCAAGCACTCGGTCGTCACCATGCGCGGCTGCTTCGGCGGGTGCACGTTCTGCTCGATCACCGAGCACGAGGGGCGCGCGATCCAATCGCGCAGCGAGGGCTCGATCCTCCGCGAGGTGCGCGAGATGCAGCGCGCGGCCGAGGCGATCGGCTTCAAGGGCGTCCTGTCCGACCTCGGCGGCCCCACCGCCAACATGTACAAGATGACCTGCAAGAGCGACGACATCGAGCGCGCCTGCCGCAAGCTCTCGTGCGTCCATCCGGGCATCTGCGAGAACCTCGTCACCGATCACGGTCCGCTCATCTCGCTCATGAAGCGCGTGCGCGAGGAGCCGGGCATCAAGCGGGTGATGATCGCCAGCGGCGTCCGCTACGACCTGGCCGACCAGGGCAAGAAGGGCGGTCAGTTCATCGAGGAGCTCGCGCGCCACCACACCGGCGGTCAGCTCTCGGTCGCGCCCGAGCACAACGAGGACCACGTCCTACAGAAGATGAAGAAGCCCGGCATCGGCGCCTACGAGCGCTTCGCCGAGCGGTTCGCGTGCGCGAGCGAGGCGGCGGGCAAGGAGCAGTACCTCATCCCGTACTTCATCAGCGGGCACCCCGGCTCCACCATCAACGACATGATCTCGCTCGCGCAGTACCTCAAGGCGCGCGGCATGCGCCCGCGGCAGGTGCAGGACTTCATCCCCACCCCCATGTCCATGGCCACGTGCATGCACATCACCGGCATCGACCCGCTCACGATGCAGCCCGTCCACACCGTCACCGATCTCCGCGAGAAGAAGCTGCAGAAGTCGCTCCTGCTCTACTGGGACGAGGCCCATCACGACCTCGCCCGCGAGGCGCTCATCCGCGCCAAGCGCGGAGACCTCATCGGGACCGGGCCGCGCGCGCTCGTGCCGCCCCCCCCACGCGCCCGCAAGCATCAGGTCAGCAAGGAGCCCGCACGTGGACGACGTTGATTCGCAGCCTCGGGCCACCGAGCCCGCGTTCGCGCCCGAGAGTGTCCGTCGAAGCCTGACCGAGACGCCCCAGCCGCCGGCCATCGCCACCATCAGCAACCCGGCCACCGCGCCGGCGCCGCCCGCGTCGATGCCCACCACCTCGGTGGCGCAGGCGATCAGCCCCGCCACGCCCGAGGCCGCGGCCACCACGCCCTCGCTCGACGACCCGCGGCTCTATCTCAACCGCGAGCTGTCGTGGCTCGCGTTCAACGAGCGCGTCGTCGAAGAGGGGCGCAACCCCCTCGTGCCGATCCTCGAGCGGCTCAAGTTCGTCACCATCGTCGCGTCCAACCTCGACGAGTTCTTCATGGTGCGGGTCGCCGGTCTCAAGCAGCAGCTCTCGGGAGACGTCGAGGAGCTCCCGCCGGACGGCATGAGCGTGCCCGAGCAGCTCGCGGCGATCTCGCTCAAGGTTCACACCATCGTCGAGAACCAGTACCGCACGCTCAACGGCGAGATCCTCCCCGAGCTCGCCAAGCACGGCATCCGCATCCTCGCCCGCGAGGAGCTCACCGAGGACCAGCGCAAGGCGCTCGAGGCGAAGTTCTACAACGACGTCTTCCCCATCCTCACGCCGCTCGCGATCGATCCCGGCCACCCGTTCCCGCACCTGCGCAACAAGAGCCTCAACGTCGCCGTCGCGTTCCAGCGCGACCCGCGCGACGAGAACAACCCCGGTCTCGGCGTCGTCCAGGTGCCGACGGGCATCCCGCGCCTCGTGCCGGTGCCGGCGGCGCCCGGCCAGCGGCACTACCTGCTCCTCGAGGACCTCATCGCCCTCATGGCCACGGCCATTTTCCCGATGCAGCGCATCGAGGGTTGCTGGCCGTTCCGCGTCACCCGCAACTGGGACCTCGCCCTCGACGAGGAAGAGGCCGACGATCTCCTGCAGACGATCCAGCAGGAGCTTCGCCGCCGCGACCGCGGCAACGCCGTGCGCGTCGCGGTGCACGAGGCCATGTCGCCGCGGGTCGCCGCCTACCTCGCCAAGGCGCTCAAGCTCGACCCGACGCAGGACGTCTACCAGGTCCCCGCGCCGCTCCAGCTCGTCGACCTGATGCAACTCGTCCCGCACAACGAGCTGCGCGAGCTCCGCGACGAGCCGTTTCAGCCGGTCGTCACGCCGCTCCTCAAGGACCTGCCCGACAGCGAAGAGTTCTTCGGCGTGCTCAAGGAGCGCGACGTGCTCCTTCACCAGCCGTACGACTCCTTCGACAGCGTCGTCGAGTTCGTGCAGCGCGCCGCGGACGATCCGCACGTCCTCGCGATCAAGCAGACGCTCTACCGCACGAGCGGCGACTCGCCGATCGTCCGCGCGCTCGCTCGGGCGGCCGAGCAGGGCAAGCAGGTCACCGCGATCGTCGAGCTCAAGGCCCGCTTCGACGAGGAGTCCAACATCCAATGGGCGCGCGCGCTCGAGGCTGCGGGCGTCCACGTTGTCTATGGGCTCATCGGCCTCAAGACCCACGCCAAGGTCTGCCTGGTGGTCCGTCGCGAGGGCGGGCGGCTCGTTCGCTACGCGCACTTCTCCACCGGCAACTACAACCCGTCGACGGCGCGGCTCTACACCGACCTCTCCATCCTCACCTCGCGCCCGGAGTTCGGCGAGGACGCCGGCTCGGTGTTCAACCTGCTCACCGGCTACAGCGCCCCGCAGCGGTGGAACGTCGTCGTGTGCGCGCCGCTCGGTCTCCACGAGGCGGTGCTCGGGCTGATCGAGCGCGAGACGCGCCACGCGCGCGAGGGCAAACCGGCGTACATCATCGCCAAGCTCAACGCGCTCGTCGACGTCGACGCGATCAAGGCGCTCTACCGCGCGTCGCAGGCGGGGGTGAGGATCGACCTCATGGTGCGCGGCATCTGCTGCCTCCGCCCCGGCATCAAGGGGCTGAGCGAAAACATCCGCGTGCGCGCGATCGTCGACCGCTTCCTCGAGCACGCGCGGGTCCTCGAGGTCGGCAACGCGGGCAGCCCCGAGATCTACGTGAGCTCGGCGGACTGGATGCCGCGCAACTTCCACCGCCGGATCGAGCTGATGTTCCCCATCCTCGACGAGGCCCTCCGCCAGCGCATCCACGACGAGCTGCTGGTGCTGCAGCTCAGCGACAACACCAAGGCGTGGGCGCTCCGCGCAGACGGCACCTACGAGCGCATCGCGCGCCGCGAGGGCGAGCCCGTCGTGCGCAGCCAGGCGCGCTGCGGCGAGCTCGCCAAGGAGCGCGCACGCTCCGCGGAGGTGCAGGTCACCCGCGTCGGCCGGCTCTTCTTCACGCCCGCCGTCGCGCCCGCACCGCCCAAGGGCGTGCCGTTCGCGAAGACGCCGCCGAAGAGGCAGCGCCGCCGTAACAAGGACGAGTAGGGCAATCGTTGCACGGCCGGGGTCGTGGCCGCGTGCTTGCAGTGCTCGGCCGTCATGCGCTGGGACGACCAACACTCGAGTCCTGATCTCATCGACCGCCGCGGAGCGCGCGGCGGCGGGGGCCGCCTGCCGATCGGCGGCCTGATTTCCCTCCTGCCCATTCTCGTGCGCTCGCCGCTCGGGTGGTTGGTCATCCTCGCCGCCGTCGGCTATTTCGTGTGCACCAGCATGCGCGGTCCCGGCGACGTCGCGCGCAACGACAACAAGCCGGGCACCGGAGAGGCCGCGAAGGGCGGGGGGCCCGCGGCCGATCGCGAGGCGCGCTTCGTCGGCTTCGTCCTCGACGACGCGCAGAACACCTGGACCAAGATCTTCGAGGAGCGAGGCGAGACCTATCCGCGCGCGAAGCTCGTGCTCTTCACCGACGCGACAGAGACCGGCTGCGGCTACGGCCAGGCCGCGACGGGCCCGTTCTACTGTCCGAGCGACAGCCGCGTGTACATCGACCTCGGCTTCTGGGACGAGCTGTCGACCAAAGCTCGGTGCCAAGGGTGAGTTCGCCCGGGCGTACGTGATCGCGCACGAGGTCGGTCACCACGTGCAGAACGTCCTCGGTACGAGCAAGAAGGCCGGCCACGCCAAGGGCGCCGAGAGCGGCTCGGTCCGCCTCGAGCTCCAGGCCGACTGCTTCGCCGGGATCTGGGCGCACTCGACCGCGCAGCGCGATCTCCTCGAGCACGGCGACCTCGCGTCCGCCCTCAACGCCGCGCAATCGATCGGCGACGATCGCCTGCAGCGCATGCAGAAGGGCACCGTGCGCCCCGAGTCGTTCAGCCACGGCACGTCCGAGCAGCGGCAGCGCTGGTTCAAGAAGGGCTACGACACGGGCCGAATGGACGACTGCGACACGTTCGCGGCGTCGAGCCTGTAGTCGCGCCCGCAAAACGTTACCGCCCGAATCGACCGTCACCGCCCGTTCACGACGCGACGCAGCGTCGTTCACGGTCGGCGAGGATTCACGCGGGAATCCCACGCCAAGCGGTTGAACGAACTTTGCAGAAGACGGCGACCGGGGGCGCTACGATACCCACATGACCCAGGACCAAGAGCGCGAGCTTGCAGAGCTCCGGGCGGCCCTCGACGAGGTCGACGACGGGATCCTTGCAGCATTGGCCAAGCGCGCAGCGCTGGCGAAGAAGGTCAGCGCGCTGCGTCAGAGAGAGGGCAGTCGCGCGTTCTCGCCGGTCCGTGAGCGACAGATTGTCGAGCGCCTCGAGAACAAGGGCGCCGGAGACTTTCCCAAGCGCTCGCTCGCCCCGGTCTTCCGCGAGATCCTCGCCGCGTGCACCGCGCTCGAGGCGCCGATGCGCGTCGCCTACGAGGGCCCGCCGGGCTCGCTCGCCCACGAGGCCGCGCGCAAGCGCTTCGGAGCCTCCGCCGAATACCTCGCCTGCGAGGGCCCGCGCGCGACGCTCCAGCTCGTCGAGCGCGAGCACGCCGACGCGGCGGTGATGGTCCTCGAGTCGGCGAAGGAGGGGCTCCTCCAGCCCACGCTCGACGCGCTCGCCGAGAGCGACCTCAAGATCGTCGACGAGATCGAGACCGACGCGCGGGTCCACGTGCTCAACGTCACGGGCAACCTGCAGAACATCGAGAAGGTCTACGCAGCGCCCGCGGAGCGCGCGGCGGCGGCCCGCTTCCTCGCCGAGAACCTGCCGCGCGCGCAGCTGCTCGACACGCGCACGCCGGTCATGGCCG
>JALHOE010000198.1 GCA_022843175.1 Deltaproteobacteria bacterium | reverse complement strand
GGAAGGGACGACGACAACTACGAGCACGACGACAACTACGAAGCCGAAGCAGTCAACCAAGGAGACGGATGCTCAGATGTAATTGTCGTTGATGCGAGAATGTAGTTGTCGTCGGCCAGCATGGAATCTCGCAGCGCCTCGGCGCACGTTTCGTCCAGCCGCTGGAGGCCGTGCCGGATCCACTCCGGTAGGACCCACGTGGCGGGCGCTTCGCCGGTTTGGAGCTGCTGCACGAACTCTTCGAGCTGGTCGGCGAGCCACATGTGTGACGCGACGTAAGCTGCCATCGCGAAGGCGGGCCCGCCGTCCTCTTCGATCGAGCGATGCGTCGGCTCGTCCTCGTACTCGCGGCGTGCAGTCGCCCTCTCCTCAGCGACAGTGCTGCGGGCCGCTCTGGGCGTCGGAAGTCTTGGGATGCGCGGACTGGCACCGGACATAGAGGAAGTATGCCGCCTCCGGCAGGCCCGGCGACCAGCGAAGAACACCCCGCGCGGCAGCCCATTTCTTCACCGTTGAGGTCGCATCCCGGGTCCGGTGCCCTTTGAGACGAAGGAGGCCCGAATGAGTGAATTTCGCCCTTGTATTCGACAGTAGATCCCCGCGATCACCGCATCCTCGACGAAGTATACAAGCTTCGCGCGCACTGGCAGAGCGGGATGATTTCTCAGCGTCTGGCGATTCGGACGGCGCAGCTCGTCTCGGAGTTCGCGCACGACCGCATTGCGATGGACGTCGCAATCGCCACCGCGCTCGGCGGCGCCGGTCCGGCTGCAGGCCCTGCCAACGTCGCGATGAGGACGCAGCTCATGATTCCGCCCGAGCTCGGGGCCGGCATGGGCCGCTGGGCCACCGCCAAGGATGTCGCGGCACACTACAACGACGGTACCAGTGAGGCCGGTGTGCGTGACGCGACAAGGAAGAACGCGGTCATCATCAACGGCGTGCGTCGCTCGCAGCTCTGGGGCGGAGTGCTCGCCGAATGCCCCGTCGGTGGCTGCCGCTGGAAGTACTGGATTCCGCACAGGTACTGAACGTGGCGATGCTCACGTTAGCGGACGTCGCGCGCGAGCTCGGCGTCAGTCGTCGGCTCGTCACGAGCTGGGTCGATAGCGGAGAGCTGCGCGCAGTCGAACGGATCGGTCGCGGGCGCGGCATCCGCATCGACCGCGCCTGGCTTGACGCCTTCCTGCGCGCTCGAGAGCGGCGGCCACCGGCCGCCTCGGCCCGCGCACCGACCTCGAGCTCGGACCGGCCGTACCGAACCGTTGCTGAGGCGAGAGCCGACCTTCTCGGCAAACGCTGATGTCGTCTCGTTCGCGCGCGAAGCGAGGCGAGGTGGGCCTCGTCCTGCTGCGCAGCGGCTACTGGGGAATTCGGTGGGGTCGCCGCGCTGCGCGCGAGCGCGGCGTCCCCCCGATCGAATCGACCGGCGCGCGTTCCGAGCGTGAGGCGAAGCGAGTGCTGCGGCGGCGACTGACCGAGGTCGATCGCGCGACGACGGGGGGCGCGAGCCCCATCGTCGTCGGCGAGCGGACCGACGTCGCCGTGGCCGAGTTCCTGCGCGCATACCAAGCGGGCGAGCTCGCGGGGCGCCGCCCTTCGGATGCAACGGTGGATCTCGCGATACGCCTTCTGCTCGGCCAGGACCGGGGCTTGCTTCATTTCGCCGAGCTTCGCGGCCGACGGGAGACCGCGTCGATCGACGCGGTCGTTGTGATGCGTTGGCTCGAGACGCGCGCGGTGGTGAATGCACCAGACACGATCCGGCTGGCGCTCTACGCGGCGAAGCGATTCGCTGGGTTCGCCTTCGAGCGCGTGTGGATGTCGCGTGAGGTGGAGCGTTCGATTCACGCGATTCGACCACCCCCCGCGTCGCGCGGCCGGGCGCGCGACGACGGCGTACCAAGCGACGCCGAGATCGCTGCCCTGCTACGGGCGCTCCGACCCCGCCGCGAGGGCGCTGCAGCCTACGACGGCATCGCGGAGCTGCAGCTTCGGCTCGGTCTTCGTCGCGGCGAGGTGATCGCGATCCAGGAGTCGTGGCTCGACGAGGAGCGCGCGTGCGTGCACGTCCCGTGTGGTCCGCGGTTCCGGCCCAAGGACCGACAGGCGAGGACGATCGACGGTGTCGACCCCGCGACCTTCGTGCTTGCACGCGACGTCATTGCCAAGAAGGAGCGCACACCCGTCTCTGTTGTTGGATATCGCCAGGCGTTCCGCCGCGCGTGCGCGCGACTGGCGGCGGCGGGAACGCCATGGCGTTATCGCGCGAAGACCCAGGCGTTGCGCGCCGGGCACGCCATGGCAAGCCGGCTCGCTGGCGTCCCACTCTCGGTCGTCGCGCTGAGGCTCGGGCACGAGAGCGAGCGCACGACGGAACGCCACTATCTCGGCCGCACTGGTTCGTCGGTCCCCAACCCGTTCCGGGATACGCCGCTTCGCACTGCAACCCGACCGGCCGCGACGCAGGACGACGGCGAGCTACGAGACACGACGAAGGCCCGGTGACCTTCGCAATTCAAGTCGGTGCGCCGGCGGCGCGGGGGGCGGGGTGGGGCGCTGCCCTCGTTGGTTGGGCAGGCCACATGGTGGTTCCGGCGTCACGCGTTAGAGGCCCTTGGCGACTTCGCTGGCCGCCACGAGAACAAGCGGACCGGCCACGATGATCACGGCCTACTCCGTCTGCGCACGGTCCAGAAAGCTTGCCTTGCGCCGACGGACGCCGTCGTGCCACTGCGCGTGAGCTGCCGCATGCGCCAGAGGGTGTCAGATTGCGCGAAGTCACGCGTCTGGATGGGCATGAAGAGGTCCTTTCCGATTCCGCACGCTGCCCCCACCGTCAACTTCCCTCGCCGCGCGAAGAACACCGCGGGTGCGCCGGCGGCGCACGCGATGCCACTCTGGGAGTCCGACCTCCGCCTCCGGGTGCGCGACGTCCCGCTTCCGGTCAAGCCTCGCGACCACCAGCTCGCCGCCTGGGATCGGATGACCGCCCACTACGTTACTGAGAACCGCCAGTCCGGCGTCGTCGTGCTCCCAACCGGAGCCGGCAAGACCGTGCTCGCGGCACAATGGCTTCTCGAGCAGCACGTGCGGCGAGGAGGTCGCGTGCTCTGGCTGGCGCACCGCCGCAGCCTCCTGCGCCAAGCGATGACCACCTTTCGGACCCTGGGGAATGCAGCCTTCCCGAGGGCGGCGCTCAACCTGATCGCCACGTCGTCGAGCGACGCGAAATGGTCGACCGTGAGCCGTGACCACGACGTGGTCTTCTCGTCGATGCAGACCGCGGTGCTCGAGGGCAACCGGGGATTCGTACAGGAGTTCGTGAACGACGCGCACCACGGGACGTTCGTCGTGGTCGACGAGGCGCACCACGCGCCTGCGCCCGGGTACGCGCGGCTTCTTCGTGGTCTCAAGCGCTCGGGCTGCAAGCTGCTCGGCCTCACGGCGACGCCGGTGCGGGCCAACGACGAGGACGAGCGCCGGCTCGCCGCGCTCTTCGATCAGAAAGTGATCTACCAGGTCACGCGTCGCGAGCTCACCGAGAAGGGCATCCTCGCGGCCCCGGCGTTTGAGACCGTTAAGACGCAGGTGGACCTTGAGAAGGACTTCACCGACGCCGACTACAAGCACCTCGAGCGCTACGGAGAGATCGGTCCGCAGGTTCTCCGCCGCCTCGCCAAGAACGCCCATCGCAACCGCCTGATCGTGGAGCACTACCTTTCGAAGCGCGACGTCTACGGACCGACGATCGTTTTCGCCGCCGACTCGCTGCATGCGGCGACCCTCGCCGACGAGTTCAAGATCCGGGGAGTCGACGCGGACTACGTCGACTACAGCCGCAAGGACGCTCAAGAGGTGATCGAGCGCTATCGCGAGCGGCGCAAGCCGGACGTGCTCGTCAACGTAGAGATGCTCACCGAAGGATTCGACGCGCCGCACACGCGAACGGTGTTCATCGCCCGGCCCACGCGATCGGAGGGTTTGCTCTCCCAGATGGTGGGTCGAGCGCTGCGAGGGAAGCTGTCCGGCGGAAACGACGTGGCGCACCTCGTGACGTTCCTCGACACGTGGGAGCAGTTCAACGTGCTCGATGCGGAGTACGCGCTACGTCAGGCCGACGACGTCGAGCAGAGGCCCACTGGGCGCAGTGACGCGCAGGTCGTCGTCGTGCCGGTGGAGCTCGTGCGCGAAGCCTACCGGCTCCTTCAGAGCAACGTGCGTGGGCAGTTCACCGGCGTCTTCCAATGCCTGCCGCACAGCTGGTACGCGTGGAACGAATCGTTCGAAGACGACCAGCAGCGCCGGAGCGTGATGGTCTTCGACAATCAGGTCGCGGGCTATGCAGCGCTACTCGCGGCCCATCGTTCGGCGGAGAGCATCCCCGCCGAGATCTCGGAGGACGTCGCGCGCGGCCTCGTGCAGCGGTACTTTGTCGACGTTCCAGATCCCCTTCCGCGCTGGGCCGACGTGAAGGCAATGCTCGACGCAAAGCGCAAGGGCTGCGAGACCGATCACTACACGTTCGAGGAGAAGCGCGAGTTCGACCCGCGCACGCTGGCGGAGCGAATCGTCTCGACGAGCATGACGCCGCAGGAGGAGCGCAAGATGATCGACGACGTGTGGCACGCCAAGAGCGCCTGCCGCAGCGTGTACCGCGACGACTTCCACTCGTTCTTCGAGGACGTCACGCGAGAGAGAATCAACGTTCTGACGCCGCCGCGACCCGTGGTCGTGCCCGAGATCGAGCGCGTCGTTCCGCACTCACCTCCGACTCCGTGGGGCGCGAGCGAGGTGGGGTATTCGCTCGCGGGACTGCGGGACAGCGTCGCGAGCGTGAAGCGGCACTTTCCGAACGGGGTGCCCGCGCTCGGTGAGCTGCGGTGGAGCGAACGACCGAACCCTCGGCTGTGGGGTTTCTACCGGCACTCGGACAAGGGCATCACGGTGAACTGCGTCCTCGACTCGCCGGACATCCCGTACTTCGTCCTCGAGTACCTGATGTTCCACGAGATGCTCCACGCCGACATGCCCAGCGCAGGTCACAACCGTGACTACCGCGCGCGTGAGCGCGGGTACCTCCCCTCCGCGAAGGCGCTCCATGACGCCGCTGGGCGCGGCATCGTGGCGACCGCGAAGGCCGGTCCGCACTTTTGGTACGTGTGCGCGGCTCGCTTCCTCGACACCTTCGACCGCTACTACCTGCACAAGCGGCCGGGGACGAGGATGGACATCGGATGACCCGACGACGACGTCATGTCGACGCAGGCCGAGGCCGTGTACCCTCGGTAGCTCGTGGCCAAAGCTCGGTTCGCAGGAAAGACTCCGGAGGAGCTGCTCGAAGAGCTGCTGGGGCTGATCGTGCGGATGCGCGTTCTCGCGAGCTACCCCGACGCTTTCGTGTGGAACGCCCGCAAGTGCGCCGAGCTTCTATTAACGCTGCGCTGGATCGAGCTGGGGAAGGAGCTCCCTGAGCAACCGAAGCTCGAGGACCTGCAGAACGGGGCCAACTTGCCCGACGTTCAACGCGCGTACTTCCAGTTCCTGCAGACGCATGGCAACGCCGGCGCTCACCCGCGAAGGACGAACGTCACGGACGCGCTGCAGTCGCAGGCGCTGTACCTGCTCCACCTGCGTGAAGCGCTGAAGATGATTCGCACGCAGTGGCCCGAGCGCGCGGCGGCGTGTGAGTCGGAGCTCCGGCGCGTCGAAGAAGAGCTCGACCAAGAATCGATCGGCCCCGCCATCGACTGGGTGAACGAGCAATCGCGGCTGACCACCACCATCGCGGGCCTTCGTGCCGAACTCGATGCACTCCGCGCGGCGCGCGATCGCGAGGCGCCACCCGACACCGCCGTCGACAAGCAACGTCTTGCGAACGAGGCACTTCTTCGCGAGGAGGCGGAGCAACGCGCGCGCCGTTTCGAGTTGGCCGCGCGCGAATACAAGAGGCTCGCGCAAGATGCCGAACGGTCACGCACGGAAGCGCAGCAGCGGTTCGATCTCCTGCAGACCGAGCTGGCGCGCGAGGTGAGTGCGCGCCGTGCGGCGCAAGAGGACAGTGAAAAGCTCCGCGCCGCCTCCGGCGGTGTCATGGCTCGTTCACTCGAGGAACGACCGCGCGACGCGGATGCGAAGGCTGGCGGCAAACAACGGCGCGGCGTGGGAGTGGCAGCGGTTGCGTTCCTCTTCGGCGTCGTCGGCGCGGTCGCCTTTGCCATGACGTATCCGAGCGTCTTCGGCGGCGCACACCATCCGAACGCGGCGTCGGGGGTGCCCGCCGCCGGTACCGGGTCGCAAACCCCAGCGCCGGCGCACTCGGTCGCGCCAGGTGACGCGTACGCACCCTCAGCGATGCCCATCGCCGCCGATTCTCCGATCGTGCTGACGGCGTCCGCTGCGGCGAGCAGTTCGCCACGCGTCGATGCATTGCGGATCTCGTCGGAGAGCAAGGCTTGGACGCTGAAACTTCCCTTCTCGATGGTGGAGGAGCGCCGTAGCGAGCAGCGGGTCGACGTGACTGCGACTCAGGACATCAGTATCCGGCTCTACGCGTGCCGCGACGAGAGCGGGGAACAACACAAGAGCGCGGCGAAGCGAGTCACCCACGACGACTCCACCAGCTTCGCGACCACCGGCGCCGAACGGGCCACAGGTGTTTCGCGCCTCTTCTATGAGACCTGCTTGAAGAGCCGGGAAGGAAAGAAGGGGCCGCACGTCTGCGTGCGAGTTCTCTATCGCACAGGCGCGGACGAGGAGGCTGAGCGGCTGTACAAGCAGCTACCCAGCCCAGAGGCGACGGAGAAGAAGATCACGCCGCCCTAACCTCGCACCCCTCGGTGAGGTCCCACCACGTCATGCGCGTCTCGCCGCCGAGCGGCTTCACCGCGACCACCGCCACCATACGGCGGCCGGCGCGAGTTGGCGGCTCGATGACGTACATCACGCCGTGCGGGGTGTAGCGCACGTCGCGAATCTCGACCTGCTCGGGCTCGCCGCCTCCGAAATAGAGTGCCGACTGGCCGGGCGCGATGACTTCAACGAGGTGATCGCCCTCGGGGCGCGGAGCGCCGGCGACAGCGCGATCCCACGGTCGACACGTGCCGGCATCGCGCGCGAGCTCACGGAGTTCAGCCGCGACCTGCACGTGGCCATGAGCGTCGGCCGCATCCGCTGCGAGACCGAGCACCTCGATGAAGTTCGTGGCGAGCAGCTCGGTGAGCCGCAGGCTTCCTGACGTCGCATCATAAATGCACAGCCCTTTGCACGGCGTGCTGCCGATCGGCGATCCCTTGGCGTGGAACGCGCCGACGCCAACGTCCTGCGGTTGGATCCCGAATCGTGCGCAGAACGCATCGCGCACTGCCTCGGCGGCCTTGACGCTCGTTCCTCCAGTACGGAACCAGCACACGCCGGTCGTCTCGTAGTACCGCTGCAGGGGTTGCTGGGCCCAAGGCGACTGCGGCCCGTACTCGTGCACGATGCGCTCCTGCCCGCGCGTCTCGCGGAAGCCGAGTACGCGTTCGCTGACCTGCATCGGCAGTTCGCCGACGAAGCACTCGTCGCCGAGTCGAAGCTGGAGAGGGTCGCGGAAGTCGGGAAACACCATCGCCTGCGCCATCGGCGTGGTGCGGTACGCACGATCGCGACGACAATCGATGCGCTCGCGGCGGACGTTCACGCCGAGCACACGGTATGCGCGGCCGAGATAGAGGTGGATCGCGCCGGGGTACGCCTCGCGCAACATCTGTCCCATCGTCACCCGGCCGAGCGGTTGCTGCCCGAAATGCAGGCGCAGCTCCCGATCACCGGCGGTGCGCAGCGGGAACTCGAGGTGCGGTCCGCCCTGCGCGCGCTGTTTGAGCGAGAACAGCTCGGGCTCGACGGGCGCCGTCGGCGTGAGCTCGTTGTCGAGCATCGCGCGGAACGTCGAGGGCAGCGAGTCGTAGGCCTCGCGTCGCACGTCTCCGCGTGCGCGGACCTCGTGCGCGGCGCACAAGGCCTGCGCGTACTGGATGTAGCGGTTCTGCAGATACAGCCGTGACGGCTCGATCGGACGATCGAGGTATGCGCGAAGGGCATCGTCGCCGTCGTCGATCGATTGCTGCGCGTCGACGAGCACGCACGTCCCGCGTGTCGCACGACGGCCAGCGCGTCCGAAGCGCTGCCAGAACGACTTCATCGAAGGAGGTTTCGAGAGCAGGACGACGGTCTCGATCGTCCCAATGTCGATGCCGAGCTCGAGAGCGCTCGTCGCCACCACGCCCGCGAGCTCGCCCGCGTCGAGCGCCCGCTGGATGCGCGCGCGGTCCTCCTCCTCGTACCCGGCGCGATAGGGAAGGACGTCCGACGGGGACGCGTCGTCCGCATCGGCGTCGTCCTCGGAGCGCCCCTGACGATGCATCGCCGAGACGACTCGCTCGACGAGCATGCGCGAGTCACCGAAGGCCAGGAACCGCCCGCGACTTCCGCGAGCGACCGCACGAATCACTGCCGCGTAGACGTCCGCCGTCGGTCGGCTCGCGCGGACCAGCAGTACGTCCTTCGGCGGCGCTTCGGAGCCGTCGAACGACGCGTCGATACACGTCACGCAGCGACCGGTGAGGCTCTCCAGTAGCGTGGCCGGCGATGCGATCGTCGCGGTGCTCGCGACGATCTGCGGTCGGCACGAGACCGCGTCCAAACGCCGCATGAGGTACGCCATGTGCGTGCCGAACGCCCCCTCGTACGCGTGCGCCTCGTCGAGGACGAGCAAACGCAGGCCGTCGAGGATCGATCGCGAGACGGGATCAGAGACGCGCGCGAGCAACCACGCATGGAGGACGTCGGGCGTCATCAGCAGCACCCGGCAACGGTTCGCGATGGCGGGTCGGGCGGCGGTTGCGACGCTACCGTCGATGACGCCGGCCTCTGCGCCGATCGCTGCCAGCGCCTCGTTCCACACGTCGAGCTGATCGGCGATGAGCGCGCGTGCGGGGTACAGAGCGATCACGCGGGCCGACGGATCGGTGCGGAGTAGGTGTGCGGCGTACGTCGTGAAGACGAGCGTCTTGCCCGACGCCGTCGGCGTGGCGAGGACGACGTCTTCGCCCTTCAGCTGTGCGGCAAGGGCCGCGCCTTGATGCCGGTACAGGCCCGCCGGGTGGCGCGCTGCCACTGCCGCCCGGACCACTCCGTCGAGTTCATCGGGCACGGGTACGTACGACGGTTCGCGTCCTTCGAGATGCGCCACACCGGCGACGCGGAAGCCTTCGGAGTCCAGAAGCGAGATCAGGGGGGTGCTCATGTCCGGGAAGACACGGCCCGTCGAATGATCTGACAGACCGCGCCGCGCGCGGTGTCAGATCAGTGCGCCGTTCGGCGTCTCCTGGACATGACGAACCGCCGTCCCTCGTCGCACCCCGGGCCGCGCAACGCATCGTGCCAGCCCCGCGCTCACGCTCGCCCCGTCCAAGCCGCGCCGCGGATCGCGACGCTCGCGCGACGGGACTCCCCGCGCCGCTGCATCCGGTGCGGTGATCTCGCGACGACGTCCGGCTACTGCTTCGACCACGGCGGCTGAGGCGACAACCTTCAGTACCGAAACTCTTCGGCCACCGCGCGTGCGACGTCCGCGCCGGCGCGCTCGGCGCGGGCTATCACACGAGCGGCGTCGCGGTTGTCGCGCGCACGCAGCTTCGCGAGCGCGGCATCGGTCGGTTCATCACGCGCGATCACAGCGTCGAGTCGAGCGAGATCGACTTGCACGTGTTCGCCTGCGCGCGCGGCGAGATCGTTGCGAGCGCGCTCGGCTTCGTCGTGCCGCCCCGCGAGCTCCAGCGCCCGAGCCCACCACCGCTGACGGGCCCACCGAAGATGAGCCGGCATCAGCTCCCACTCGAACCGATCGTGAGGTCTTAGGAGATCCATCGCACGATGTGGATCGCCGTGCTGCACGTACGCACGGGCCAGCGCCGCGTACGCGAAGGCCGTCGACAGCGCCGTCGTTTGGGGATCGTCGACGACAAACGCCCACGGTCCGTTGCGCAGCCCTTCCAAGTCGACGGGACGGATCAACCCAGCGACCCGCGCCAGCTCGCTCAGCGCGTAGCTCGATTCGTGGACCAACTGGATCTCCCGCCACCCTCGACATGCCTCGCCGAGCATCTCGAACGCATCCGCGTACTGACCCACTGCGGCGTAGGCGCGACCGAGAGCGCCGGCGAGACGGAGATCATCGGCATGTCGCGCGCGCGGTTCTGGCAGACGGGAACGGACCTTCTCGATCGCGGCCCACGCCTCTTCGTCGTTGCAGTCCGCGGCCGACTGCACCACGTGGGCCCACAGCCGCGTTCGGATCGCGTGCGGGTAGCGTTCGAAGTCCTCGTCGGACGATGCGATGAGCGCAACCTGCCCCTCGTGCCGCTGCGCTATCGCCGTGGCTACACGCGCCTCCCACAGCGCTCGCACGGACGCCCCGTCGCTTTGGCCCTCCAGCGAACGCTCGATCGCACGCGCAGATGCGACGACGCCTTTCCAGCTGACCAGTCGCCCCGTGCCAGCCACGGTCAGGCGGAAGATCTCGCTCGCCGTTCGGTGGGCGCGCTCCGGCTCGGAGCGGTGCTGGCAGATGCTCCGCTCGAGATCGGGAAATGCGATCGTTAGCGCTTCGGCGATCGTCGAGGCGCCGCAGATTTCGATCGCACTCCCGAGGTTGGTGCGAATCTGCTCGGCCTCGTTCCTCTGCGTCGACGCGACGAGCAAAGTACGGATCCCGAGGCCTGACTCCACGACCAACCGCATCTTCTGCAGCAGGCCGTCGACGCCGCCGACCGATCCGTCGGCCTCGACGCACGCCGTAGCAGCGATGCTCGAAGGGACTGCGACGTCGAGGAGGTACGACGCATTCGCGAGCAACATCGCGAGCCCGAACGATCCGCCCTCCAGACGTTCGTCGTACCCCTCGCCGAGCCGCGCGACGAACTCCACACCCCATTCTTCATCGCGCTCGAGGCGACGAACGACGGGCAGGATCGGAAGGTAAAGGGCAGCGAGTTGCCGCGCGCGTCGTAGTGCATCGACGGCCGATCCGTGGAGGAGAGGCGCGAACTTGGCGGCTCTGCCCGGGCGAAAACGGTAGAGCGTCGTGCGCGGACCTGCGACGGCGAGCAACACGACGTGTCCGGGCGCCGGCGGGTCGGGTTCGGCGGCGAGCGCACGCGCCGCCTCGTTCAGTGCAGCGTCTTCGATCGGCCAGCACCAGGGATGACCAAGTGCAGACACGATCTCGCCGGTACGAAACGGATCCGTGTGCCCACTGCGCAGCGCGCCTCGAAGCGAATTCACGCGAGCTGACCCCACCACACTTCCGATGCGATCCAGCCGATCGCTTCGAGCCGTGCGTCTCGTGCGAGCACATCCCGGAAGGCGTAGAACTCGCTTCGCCGCGTCATGGCGAGACGGTCGAGGTCGTCGAGCCGCGCGCGCACCACCGAGTACAGGCGCGTGGGCGCGATGCACCAGGCGACCGATTCCAGATCGTCGCGCGCGTGAAGCGCGAGGATGATGCTCGCGGCATCGTGCTCGCCCGCTCGCGCGCGATCGAGCGTGAGGGTGAACATGCTCTGCCAGTCGTCGGCCGCGAGCAGCACTTCGCGCGCGAGCTCGCTCCGTGCATCCGCGGAAAGGCGCGCACGCCACTCCTCTGCGCGGTCACGTGGTGAGGTCATCTCGCCGGTCGCAAACGCGCGGCGCGCTGCACCGTCGACTGGCCCCCACGCGCGGGCGACGAGGCCGCATGCCGCGACGCGATCGAACCGTCGCGAGGAAGACGCTAGCTCCTCGGCCGCACCACGAAGCCAGTCCGCAGCTCCGGCGTCGACGAGAAGCTCGTCGATTGCAGGCACGTCGATGTGGGCGGCGACTACGACGACGTCGCGAAGGCGCTCCTCCAGCCCTGCATGCGAGACGATCCGCAGAACACGGATGCGGCCATCGTCGTTGACGACCACGAACTCACCACCTGCAGTGTCGACGTGCGCCGCACAGCCGCCCGCTCTGCCGTCGAGCAGCACAAATCCATTCGCGGTGACGCGCGGCTCGCCTCGGATGAACGTGACCGAATCCATGGGCGCGCCGAGCGCGACGACTGCAGCGTCGACGTCCCAGCGGCGCATGGGGATCACCGCCTCGATGTCCGCACTCAACGGCGCGCTGAACAGCGGCAACGCATCGACATCTGCGGCGGCGGCCGGCTCTCGTGCGAGGCCGTGACCGCGTCGATCATCCGGCGGTCGCTCATCTGCGACCAGCTCGAGCTGCTCAGCCCTCAAGCCGAGCTCGTCAAGGAGATCGCGCGGGATATCAGTTGCCATGTGAGCCTCTCAACCCGAGAGACGCGCGGCGGGCGCGTTTCTGACGGCGCGTGAAGACCTCGGCGATGATGCGCGCCGCGATCGCGGCATCCTCGGCTTCCACCCGGCGCTCATCGCACAGAGCCGCGAGCGCCGCCGAGAGAGCGCTACGCATCCGCTCGTGCGCCTTGTAGACGCGTTCAGCGGTGCGATTGCCGGCGGGCGACCTCCAGCGTTCCTTCGAGTACGCCTCGAAATCGCCGACGGCGGCGAGCAACGCGCCAACAGCTTCGGCCGCCGTGCCCGCTTCACGCTGAACGTCCAGAAGACGGTCACGGTTCCTTGTCGTGTGATCCAGGACGCGGCGGGCGTCGCGCGCCGCGGCTCGCTCTCTGAGGTCGTCTGCATCAGCAGACGGAGAAAGCGCGTCGAGCGCGGCCCCGATCGCGGCGATGTGCATCGTCGTATCGCGGTCGATGACCGGATCTTCCCGCGATAGCTCGCGTAAAACGACGGCCTCCATCGTGATGCTCCCTTCCGCGAGGGCTTTGAGGTCGGTGCACTGCTCGCGATAGGCGTCCCGGTAGCGGGGTGGAGCTGCCTCGATCACGCGTGTCATGGCCGCTTCAAGGGCATCCTTCGCTCGCGCCAGCGCCTCGTCGGCCTCGTGTCCCGCGGCTACGTCACCGTCGTCATGGGACTGAGCCGGCGCCGTGGCCCCAGCGCGACGAAGCTCTGCTTCAGCGTGCCGCCATCCTTTTCGCAGCTCCGATACTGCGCGGTTCCCCAGGCTCGTGCGCACGTACCCGATGACGATTCGGTCGGCCTCCCCGAGCTTCGCGAGCCACTCGCCGCTCTCGTGCGACGCGAGGACAGCTTCGGCGTCGTCGAGCGGAAGCGACGTCTCGATGCGGTCGACGACGACCTGCACGATATCCGAGGCCCGGCTCGCGAGCGTCGCCTGCATCTCTTCCACGACCTCCTCGCGGAGAACGTCGGCGAGGAAGAACGGCTTCCCAGCACTCGGGGTCACGGCGCCTCGCGACAACGTTCGGACCAGACGCTGCCACTCGCTGTAAGCAGACGTCCAGGAAGCGCGATTGCGCCCACGCATCGCTGAGAGAGCGACGATGCACTGGTAGGGCGTCATCGCCGCCATCCCTCGGAAGCCGCGATCCAAGCAGCAGCTTGCTCCCGCAGCCAGCCGGGCTTCTCATCCGCGCCCTGCGCACTATGCGGCCCGTCGCTCGCCAGTGCGGCGAGGACTGAAGCGTGTGCGCCGCCATCGTCGGTCGCCGCGGGAAGCAGTTCCCCTTCGACGCGTCCCGAGGCGGCCTCGATCGCCATCCGCGTCGTGACCTCGAAGTCGTCGGCGAGAGCGCGCCACGTCGCAGCGCTCCGGGCGATGCGCCGAAAGCGATTGACAAGGTGATCGGCGATCACGACGCCCGGATGCGTATTCGCATCGAACGGACCGACCTGGCGGACGAGCGCGCGTGCACCAGACAACTTCAACGTTGGGCTGGCCGTTTGTAGGACGTGCTCGACGCGCGTGACGTCGAGCCGCCGGATGGTGTTGCCGTCGCTCAGATCGCGCTCCGCAACCCGAAGATGCACGGACGAGAACGATCCGCGCGTTCCAACAAGCACGGCGACGCGTTCGACGCAAGCACGTAGCAGCCCCTCGTATCGTTCCCGTTCGCTGCGACCTCGGCTGCGGGCGCGGTCGAACGCGGCAACCGCGAACGATCCACGCGCGTCCGCCGCGAGCGCGAGAGCCGCGTGCAATGTGAGCCGCTGGTGCTCCTCACGATCGCGGCGTTCGGCGAGCTGTCGCCACAAGGCTTGGTGGTGCCTGCGCAGCCACGCGTCGACCTTGCGGAGATCCGAAACCGTCGGCAACCGTTGCGACTCGCGCGCTCGTTGGACGATCGCGGCGATTTCCGTCGGCGCGAGACCCAGCGCGCGCAGCGACTCCACACACGCCGGGTCCGCGCTGCTCGCCGGACCGCGCAGCAGCGCGCGGCTCGCGGGGATGTCGAGGTGCGCGGCGTGCGGCGGAAACGGGATCGTTGGCAGCGAGGCGTCGAGTCGCTCACGCAGTGCGGCGCGCAGCTGGTCGGTGTCGTACGCGCGAACGAGCCAACCGCCGACGACGACGTCATCGTCCGGATTCGAGAAGTTGCCGGACTCGTCGATGAACAGCAGCCATGCGGGCAATGGGCGTTCTCCTCGAGTCCAACATTCGTACGGGATGCTCGGCGCTTAGGGAAGTGGATCGATCGATCCGACGGGAGGTGTCGCTTGTCACAAGCGCTGCGCGACGCGAGAACGATCGGGTATCCTGTCGCGCCATGGACACGACGAAGCCCCCCGCGCACGTCGTCGAGGACTGCGAGCGCCTTCTCAAGAAGGGTGCTGCGATGTCCGGGCTCGAGGAGGAGCTCTCCGTGCTCCGCGGCCGCGTCGATCGCGGGGACATCCTGGCCCTTCGCATCGGGATGCGCCGCATCGCCGAGGGTCTGCTCCGCCACATCGCGCGCGAGGAAGGGGAACTCGACGTGGAGAAGCTCCCACACGCAGCGCTCCGAGAGCTCATTCAGGCTGTGACGCCTCGCATGCGATCGCGCACCTCACCAGACTTCATTCATCACCTCACCCTCCTGGGGGGCCTCGGGAACGTTTCGGCGCACCTCCGAAGCGACGACGTCTACAAGCAGCCAGGGCTGCGTCCTGGTGATCCCTGGGCGGGTGTGAAGGCTGGCTTCATCTCGCTCGAGTATCTGTTCGGCGAGTTCATCGCGCTGTATCCGCCGCCGAGCGCGCCCGTGGTCGAACCGCCGAAGGAACCACCGCGTGAGGAGCGCGCCACGCCGGCACCGCGCGAAGTCGGCGGTCCGACCGCCCCCACCGAGTTGGGGGCGATGACGGCCGCGCGGGCACTGGCGGATCTCTCGGTGCGGCAGAAGCTCGCGCAGCTCACCGGGTGGACGCAGACGAAGGTCACCCGTCGGTTGGGCAGCGTGCGCGGCAATGTGCACGTTCGAAATGTGCTTCCGCTGGACGGCCAGGCTCACGAGCTGGCTCCCGGTGAGACCGAGACCGCTGAAGACGACATCACATACGAGTCGATCGGCGACCTGACACTCAGCGGCGTGCAGACCCTCGGGCTCGTCGAAGAGGTTGCACGCCTCGCCGACCTTACGCTGAGGCAGGTCACCAACCGATTCTCCAGGCACCGCGGGAACATGCTGGTGCGTCGCGCCTTTCCCGAGTGGTACGACGCATCGGTGATCGCGCGCCTAACGGTGCGAACCGCGATCGACTACTCCATGACGTCATTGCTCGCGCGCCACCTCGAGCTGCGAGAAGCCGACCTCGCGCGGAAGCTGCGTGGCGTACCGGGTCAAACGAAGCTTTCCTCGATCATCCCGGAGCTCGCATAGCCGGGCGACGTCACACCCCGCGCAGCCACGACTCCACGACGAAGCACGGATCGCACACCGCGCGCATCGCCGACCCGTCACCGCCGAGACAGGCGCCCACCACGCGCACGCCGTATCGCTCCCTCGCGACGCGGATCTCCTCGACGAGGTTCGCGCGCACGGGGAACTCGCCGTCGGAGACCATCATCACGTCGGCCGCACGCCATTCCTCTTCCGACACCTGCTGAGCGACGATTACACCTCCGCACCGACGACAATTACATCGCGCCATCCTCGGAGGCGTGACTCGTCGGCCCGGCGCCGGCCCTCCCGTAGGTGGAAGGGCTGGTTTTGTGAGGG
>JALHOE010000197.1 GCA_022843175.1 Deltaproteobacteria bacterium | reverse complement strand
GCCCTCCGTGATCGCGACCGCAGCCGGCGATCGATCCGCGTCGTCGCCGCCGAGCGCGCTCGAACGTGATCGCTCCGACTCGTCAAACCGCCGCGCATTCCGCTGATCGGCGACACGGCCCACGTGAACGATCGGTGGCTGGCTCAGCGAGCCGGCGGGCACGATCGAGCGACTCGTAGAGCAGCTCGCTACAACCCGACCGCGCAACACGAAGTCGAGCGTGCCAACGATCCTCGAGTCGGCGAGGACACTGACGGAGGTGCTCCTCGGAGCATCGACTTCGACGCGCGCATTGCTCAAGAGCATCGCGAGGGGAATGAACACGTACGGCGGCAAGACCTCGCACTTCCGTGGACGCCTCGACGACGGTCTTCGGGTAATGGGCGCGTGGGCCCACGACGGTCACGGCGAACGGCCGAAGAGGTGTCCACGGGCAAACCCGCATCGTGCTCGTGCTCTTCAACAGTCCCTTCGCTCCCGACGTGCTAGTCACGAACCGACCGTCTCAGCGAGGGCGTCGACCTGCATCGCTGCCGTCGGACACCTGATGCACTACGAGCTCGATCCGAGCCCCATCCGTACGGTCCAGCGGAACGGTCGCGTGCGTCGCGTTGGGTGGTGGGCGTCGCTCACCGGCCAGCTGATCCAGTACGTCTACCCGACGTTCGGTGGCACACCCGCGACGAGAAGGCCTCGGTGTCATGTCGCGCATCAACGCCTTCGGCTGCTGCTCGGCCGCGTGCCGTCGCTCGACGATGACCCCGCCCTCGCGTGGGCTCGACCCCGATCGACGCGATCGACGCGACCCTCGCGCGCAAGCTCGACGCCGAGCTCGTGGCCGAGGGAGCGAAGCCCTCGACGAGGCGCAACGTGCTCATCGTGCTGCGCTCGATCCTCGGCTACGCGCACGAGGCCAAGCTCCTCGCCGCGCGTCCCGAGCTCCCCGCGCTACCGCGCGTGGGTCGCACGGTGCTCGAGACGATGAGCGCGTCCGACCTCGAGAAGGTCCTCGCGGTCGCGAACGCGCATCATCGGCTCGCGTTCATGCTCGCAGCGTACGCCGGCCTTCGCGCCGGCGAGGTGCGCGGGCTGCGGTGGTCCGACGTCGACCTGTCGCGCAAGCGGCTCGTCGTGCGGCAGTCGATCTGCCACGGCGTCGTCGCCACGCCGAAGTCCGGACACGAACGCATCGTCCCGCTCGCGGCTCCGCTCCTCGACGCGCTCCTGAAGATCGAGGCCGCCGGAGGCGGCGCGGTGACCAAGAAGCGCGAGCGGCTCGTCGCCCGCAACGCGGACGGCGCGCCGTGGAAGGAGTTCGGCCTTCGGCTCGCGTTCCGACGCGCGTGCGAGCGAGCGGGCGTGAAGGCGTGGCGCTTCCACGACCTGCGCCACCTGTTCGTGACCTCGCTCTTCCGAGCGGGCGTCGCCGCGAACGTCGCGCAGGCCCTCGCGGGACACCGCGAGCTCGCGACCACGCAGCGGTACGCCCACACCGTCGAAGCCGATCTCTTCGACGCCGTGGCGCGTCTCGGCCGCCGGGCTGGGTAACGGTCTGGGTAACAGTTGGGCAACGGGGGTCGCGCCCGAGGGCGACCGACACGAAGACCTCTGAGCCAACCATGGGATTTGAACCCACGACCTGCGGTTTACGAAGCGCACGAAAAGCGCCGCGAGACTGGAAAACAAGCCACGAAACCAATCGGCCCCGGAGTAAAACGGACCGGTTGAGGGGGTTTCGTCCCGTCCATTTTGTGGGAGGTTTAGCCGTGTCCAACTGGGTCGACGAACTTCAGCGCGCGCTTGGTGTCGTGCTCGCGGATGGCGACGCCTGGCGCGGGCGGCGCGACCTCGAGCCGATCGTCGCGGCGATAGGCCGCCTGGTCGAGGCCGCGCAGCGCGCGACCACGGAGGGGCTCACCGACGAAGAGCGCGCGCGAGTCAACAACGCGGCCAACGTCCTGCGCGGCGGGCGCGTGGGGTCCAGCACCGGCGCGTACCTGCGTGAGATCGTCAGCTACGTGACCGTCGCGGTGGACGTCGTCCGCGAGGGCGACACCAAGGTCGCGACCGTCGCCGCGCACCTCGCGGTGGAGCTCGCGGAGCAATTCGGCGATGCGTTCCGCGAGTACCCCGACGAGCTCGGTGCATGGCTTCGCACGGCCGCAGAGTTCGCTACTCCAACGCCGAGCAGCATCGCAGCGAAGCTGATCCGCACCGCCCTCGCGAGCGTGCCCCCCGACGCCTCCGAGGACGAGCGCTATCGCCTGCTGCGATTCGACGCTGGGAGCCTCGAGACGCTAAACCAGCGGATCGCGTCGGCGACGAAGTGACCCTCAGATTCATTCTTACCACCCTCAGATCGACTCTTACGTAGAGGGTCCAGAGGCGGCGGCGCATCGTCGGCTTGTCCAGCTCGCACCGATTCGGGCGGACGGAGGAGACGATGGCGAGACCGCCGACCGAGGATGAGGTGCACGCGGCGTTCGAGGTGCTCGAGCGCCATTTCGAGTCGTTGCGAGCGGAGCGAACGGAACCCGCGTTCTACACGTCGCACCGCCTGCCGCCGACGTGCCGCACGCGCGACACGTTCCACGAGCACGTCAAACGGATCCCCTCCGCGCGCAAGGACGGGCGCGTTTGGATGGTCCCCGTCGCCGACTACCACGCGGCGATGAAGCACCCCGCGCCGACGACCGCGCCGGCCGCTGACGACTCGCCCGAGCGTCTCTTCGCGCGCGCAGGCGTTCGCGTCGGACGGGGTTGAACGGTGACCGTTCAACTGGTCGTTCAAGCTTCCGGTCAACCTGTCGTTCAACCTGAACAAGTTGGGCAACCTGAACGACCGGCGCATGTTGAACGGATGGACGTTGACGAACGCCTTCTCCGAGTGATCGCCGCCGAAGAACTGGTCGACGCGCGCACCGTTCGCCGCGAGCTACTCGGGCAACCCATCCGCGGTGGCATGACTGGCGCGCGCACGCATCGCGCCGCCGAACGGTATCGCGAGGCCGTCGCCCGCGCCCTGAGCGTCCCCCCCGCAGCCTGAACCCGCCAAAAAGGCGGATGCCTCGCCGGCACGTTGACCAGACGAGGCAAGGCATCCGCGACGAGGACGAGACAAGTGCTACCGCCCAAAGCCTACCGACGCAACTTGAAGCGCCCGCGACTCACGATCGCGCAGCTGCGCGCCTTGATCGCCGCGCCCCATCCGACCTGCTCCTCGTGCGGTGCGATCGGCGTCCTGCAGGTGCACGGCGGGTACAACTGCCGCTCGTGCTTCTCGAGGCGCAAGCCGTGGGACCGGTGGCACCGTCGTTCGATCCGCGGAGAAGCCGTCGTCGTCATCCTCGAGCTCATCGAGATCGCGGCCGAGACGGGCGCCGTGGAGCTCGCTCCGCGGTCGCGGCGAAAGATGCGGGGGGCAGCGTGATTCCCGCGCGCGTCACCCGCTGGTCTTCGCTAAACGCGGATACGTCGAAGCACGAGCTCGTTGAGACAACGTGGGTCGAGTGGTTCTCGACCTTCCTCGCGGCGCCGAAGTTCCGCGGCAAGTTCGACCATCCGGGGTGGTCGCGCGTCGCGCTCGCAACCGCGCTCCGCAAGGTCGACGTGTTCTTCGCGGATGGCGACGACGACGAGGCGACGATCGAGGACGTGGGCGCCGAGCTCCGTCGGCGCGCGGGCGCTGGTCCGTCGCTGCTAATCGTCGACTCCATCCAGACGGCACGCGCGCTTGGCTCGAAGACCGCGCCAAGCCGTCGCGAGGCAATCGACGCGGTTGTCGCCGCTGGGAAGGTCGAGGCGAAGCGCGGGTCGCTCGTTGTCATGACGTCCGAGGTCGGACGCGCCTGGTACCGCGCGACAAAGGACCGCATCGACCCGCTCGCTGCCTTCAAGGAGTCCGGCGGCATCGAGTACGGCCTCGCGCTCGGTCTCGTGCTGCTCGAGGTTGAGGGCGTGCCGGGGACGGTCGACGTGTTCACGGCGAAGAACCGCATCGGCACGGCGAAGCCGATCTTCCGACTCCGGCAGGACTTCGCGCGCGCTTCGTTTGGGGAGACGGCGCGGGACGACGCACCGGCAGACGCTCCGAGCGAGCGCGACGTCCGTGCCGACGTGCTGCGCGCACTCTCGCGCTTCACGCGAACGACCAGCGCGCGTGCGCTCGCCGACATCGTGAAGGGGCGCAAGGCGACCGTGATGCAGGTGATCAAGGAGCTCCGCGCGGAGGGCGCGATCGTCACGGTCGACGGCTGTCTGCGAGCCGCTGTGGAGGCCGCATGACTCGCCGGTTCCCGAGGCGGTTCCCGCGGTTCCCGTTTGCGGAACCGGCCTTTTTTTCTGCACGGGAACCGGGTCCAGTGGTTCCCGACCTGGTTTGTTCACCGGTTCCCCGGTTCCCACCCCTTAGTGGGGAACCGGGAACCGGAACCACGGCGACCAGTCGTGACGCCCGTCGAGGCGCACCGGGCCCGACCCGGAACCGCGACCGGGACCTCGAGCACGACCTGGAGTGCGGGTGCACCAGCGAGATCTGCCCCTACCGGTCGCTGACGCCTGACGCTGCCGTTTGCCAAACCGCGCGACTGCGCGCGATCTCGGCGGCAACGCGGCGATCGCTCCCACGAAACGCGCGACGGAACCCCCGACGAGGTACCCCATGCACCCCGTGATCGTCGCGAGCTGGCCGCTCGCAAGCACGCCGAGTCGCCGCTACTTCGTCGAGCTCCGCCGAGTCGCCGCCGACGAGGGCCGCACGTTCCTCACCTTCGCCGTGGTGGCCGAGGTGAAGAGCACCGGCGCGCGCTACGACATTCGCGTGCCCGTGCGCGCCCTGGCGGCGCTCAGGAACGCGATCGACGCGGCGATGGGACTCGCCGACGCCGAAGAGGCGCGAGGCCAAGGGAGCGCCGATGGCGGGCTCCGGCGGACGCATACGGGGGCCTTGGGCGGTGCGGCGGAGGATGAGCGATGAGGCCGATCCGCATCGCCGTGACCCCTCACCGGGTGGTGACCCTAGCCCTCGTCGGCGACGAGATTGTTGTCGCGTCCCGAGGACGCGGGCGCCGCTCGCGGGTGCGCATGCCGTCGACGGCGATCCGCGCGCTGGTCGATGCCCTGGTGTTCGTCGCCGAGGAGCTCGACAGCTGATGCCGGTCCAGAAGAGCCACGGCAAGCACTACCCGTTCGCGCCGGTCGAGGGCGAGCTACCGCAGCCGAACGCAGGAGCGGCTGGTGCGGCACCGCTCGCCGACGGTCGCGACGGCAAGGGGCGGCTGCGTAGCAGTGCAGCGGCATCCGCTCTCGCCAAGCTGCCCCGTCGGTCCAAGTACCTGCCGCGCACCTACGCGTGCGACCCCCGCTTCGAGCCCTTCAACCGCTCGCGGGTCGAGTGGCTGGCCAAGCGCCGGGGTGAGGTCTGCGACGCGACGGGGGCCGTCTCCCACGGCGTGGGCGCGATGCTCAACGCGGCGGCCTGGTCCTACGCCGCGGGCGAGTTCCTCTCCGCGCTCGCCGCGGAGCGTGGCGATCCCGAGCTCTTCAAGCAGGCGGCCTCGCTCACCACGACGGCCCGCGGCCACGACCGCATGGCCTGGGAGCTCGCGGTACTCGAGGGGCAGACGCGCCCCAGGGTCGACCGCATCGCGCAGCTGCAGGCCGAGCTCTCTTCCGGTGGGGGCGACCATGGCGAGGGCTGACCTCTACGCGCGGTTCGAGGCGCTCGACCGCAAGCTCGTCGCCGCGGGGTTCCCGCCGACGTCCGAATGGTGGCGCGCGCAGATCGCGCGCTTCCTCCGCTCGGGCCGCTGGCAGCTCGTCGCGCGCGTCGGTAGGCGCGGGGGCAAGTCGAGCACGCTCTGCCGCTTGGCCGTGCTGCTCGCGATGCAGGATTGGCCGATCCCGCCCGGCGACGTCGGGTTCGTGCTCTTCATCAGCGCGCGTCTCGAGGACGCCAACGCGCGTCTCGTCACCATCGAGGCGATCCTCCGCGCGCTGCGGATCCCGTTCCGTCGCCGTGACACGACGCTCGAGCTCGAGGGGCGCCCGATCGCATTCCGCGTCATCCCGGCGACCATCGCCGCCGCGTCCGGCCCGACCACGATCGCCGTCGTCGCCGATGAGGTCGCCAAGTGGCGCGACCACGACACCGGCGCCAACCCCGCCGAGGAGGTGCTCGCGGCGGTGCGCCCCACGATGGCCACCATGGCGCGGCACGGCGCGCGGATGGTGCTCTCGTCGTCGCCGTTCGGGCCGAACGATGCCCACGCCCGCGCGTTCGACCTCGGCGAGACGGACGAGCAGATCGTGGCGTTCGCCGAGACGTGGATCGCTAACCCGACGCTGACCGAGGCCGAGACGCACAAGCTCGAGCCGGACGCGAAGAAGTGGGCGCGGGAGTACGCCGCTATCCCCTCGGCGAGCGTGTCCGCCGCGTTCGAGACCGAGGACGTCGCCGCCTGCTTCCGCGCGCAGCCCGCGGGCGTCGTGAAGGGCGAGCCGGTGCTCGTCGTCGATCCGAGCTCGGGCCGTGGCGACGCCTTCACGTGGGCGATCGTCCGCTGGGCGCTGCGGCTACGGGCGGGCGTGCCGGTGATGTGGCGCGCCTGGATCGACGGCGTGCCGTACGACCGGCCGCACGAGGGCGGGGGGACGCCGTCTTGGGCGTTCGTCGCGGGCGACCCGCGCAACGCGCAGCTCTACTCCCCGGTCATGCCGCGAGCGAACGACGCGGCGGTCGAGGATGCGGTCGCCGTCGTCGAAGAGATCGGCGGCGTGGATCAGAAGTTCGACGCCGGGGCGGGGCGTGCCGTGTACGACGCAGCCGCACGCGACGCCAAGCGTTGGGGCTGCCGGCGCGCCTACGGCGACCAGCGCGAGATGCTGTCCGCGCACGCCGAGTTCCACCGGCGGTCGATTGCGTACGAGGCGATCACCTGGACGGCCGAGTCCAAGCGGGTCGCGGTCGAGCTGGTCCGGCGGTGGATGGCCGATCGCCGGCTGGTGCTGCCCGCGCACGACAAGCTCCGCGCGCAGCTGCTCGCGTTCGAGTCGCGCATTCTGCCGTCGGGCTACGAGACGTACGCCGGCCGGCGGGGGTCGCACGACGACTACGCGGCGTTGGTTCTGACCGCCGCGATGGCCGAAAACGAGGGTTTCTTGCCGCGCTCGCCGCACCGGTCCGGTCCGGCGCGCGGCGTCGTGGCTGGATACGACAGGTTCTGACCATGACCACGTTCGACCGCAATCCGAACATCGTTGTCACGCTCCACGTACGACCGGCGCGCGTGATGTTGGGGACGTCACATCGCGGCCAGTACGACCGGCGCACGATGAACAGTCAACCGCCGCCCGCACCGCCCCCGAAGATGCCGACGCCACATCGTTCGCGCGTTCGGCTTCGCCGGCTCACCGTGAACATCCCCGAGCCGGTCTACGCGCAGCTCGAGGAAGAGCGCGCGCGTGGCGCGACCCCGGCCAGCCCCAACCCGTCACTGAGCTCGGTGGTCGTCACCAAGCTCGCCCGCCCTCTGCACCCCGACGCGCGTGCGTCGCGAGGAGTCACGTAATGGACCGAATCGGAACCTTCGGCCGTATCAGTGCGGCGAAGAACACGTACCACGCGCTCGAGTACGGCCACAGCGCGCGACACGGGCTTCACGGCTGGGCGCTCGACACGTTCGCAGCGGCCGAGAGGGCGCTCGCCGAGAAGGGCGCGCTACCCGCGAGCGACACGCTCTTCGCGATCGACGGTCGCGCGCTCGGCAACGCGGGCGCACGCGTCGACATGATCACGGCGGTGCGGTTCGCGCTCGAGACATGGGCGACGGGTATCATTCGCCCGCCGCGGTCCGGCGTGGAGTTCCCCGTGCTGGCGACGGCTCCGGGGTCGAGGTACCGAGGCAAGCCGATTGTGCTCGGCGAGCGCGCCGGCGTGGTGCTCGCCTTCCGCGTGTACGACGCGGTCGACGGTGCCGCGCTGCAGGCGGTGGCGACTCGCGAGCTCGGCGCCGACGGGACGATCGACGCGCTGCTCGCGAAGCGTGCGGCGACGGTTGCAGCGCTCCGCGGCCCGCTCACCGGCACGTCGCGCGAGGAGGCGATCGCCCGCGTGGATTTGCTCCGCGCGATCGATGAGGACGCCCAGAAGTCAGGAGGGTTGAACTGGCTGCTGCTCGGGCCGGAGGTGCTCGACCGCGTCAAGCGCGCGGCGGAAATCCGCGAGCACGAGCTCAAGAGCGCTCGCGAGCGCGTGCGGAATGGCGACGTAGCGCCGCAGAAGGTCGAGGAGCCTCTCCGCGATCCTGCTGACGACCTGCTCCCGCCGCCACCGTCGCCGGAGAAGAAGCAGAGGAGCGAGCACGTCATCGCGCTCGAGCGTCTCGACGAGATGAAGCGCGAGAGCGCGGGTGTGTTGACCGCGCTCGTAGAGCGCGAGGCAAACCGGCTCGGCGTCACCGTCGAAGAAGCCCAGCGCCTCTTTGCTGAGGCCGAAGCCAATGGAGGTGCGTCATGAGCAGCAAGAAGCCGCACGACGGTCGAACCCTCGAGTCATTCGGCATCTCGCGAGCTACGGCGGAGCGCCTGTTCGAGAAGCGCATCGCGGAGGGCTCGTTCGAGTGGGATCCGTGGTCCTCGAACGTACCGCAGAAGCTCGCGAAGGTGCTCGGCGACGAGTCGCGCGCGGCGTCGGTCGTAGCCGCCCCTCAGGGCGACGGCGCCAGGGTCTGGTACCACGTCGAGCGCACGAACCGTGCGATCACGGACACCGCGAGCGTCGTCGAGGGCCAGCGCGGGTTCGGCTTTCGCTACGAGCTCGTCGCGTCGAAAAGGGGCGCCTACGGCGTCGTTTCGCAAGCTCGGCTTTGTGACATCGATGACGACGGCCTCGCGGTCGTCACGGGAGAAACGACGCCATGAACATCCAAGCTCTCTCCACCGCTACCGAGAAGTTCGCCGCGCCCGCCGGCGGCGCGAAGAACATCCTCGCCGCCCAAGACGGCGTGGTGCGGCTCGAGGCCCAGCTCGACGCCGCGACCGTGACGGCGGTGGGCGCGCTGCTCGCTCTCGAGCCGTGGAAGGCCTCGACGGCGTACGAGGCCGGCGCGCGCGTCGTGGGTCCGCGCGGCATCCTCGAAGCGCTCAACAACGGAACCTCGGGGACCGAGCTCCCCGCTGGGACGGCCGCTCCGATTCTCGACGGCGGCGTGGGCGGTGTGTTCTGGCAGCTCGAGGAAACCGAGGTCACGTTCGCGTGCGCCGCTGCGCGCCCGGGCGTCTTCAACCACGCGAGCGCGGTGACGGTCCGCGCGAGTCGGGGGAGCTACGTCGACCTCGCGTTCTCGGACGTCGGCCTCTACGCGCTCGACGACGCCGAGCGCGCAGCGTTCGCGGCGGAGCTTGCAGCGTGAGCGTCGAGGGCATCGTCGAGACCTACGGCCCGCAGCTCTACGATCTGTGGCTGCGGGTGCGCGAGGCGGGCGACGTCGGGGTCATCATCCATGCGCGCGGGCGTGCGTCGCTCGGCGTCTTGCACCCCGCCGCGGCGCTGACGCTCGCGCGGTCGTACCGCGAGGACGCGCCGATCCTCGCGGCTGCGGCGCCGGGCGAGCTCGCCACGTACGTGATCGTTGACGGCAGGGTCGTGACCGAGCGCCTTTCGGCAGAGTGGAGCAACTGATGGCAGCCGATGGGATCGTCTTCTTCGAGGAAGTCGAGGCGCCCAAGCGCCGGGTGTTTCTGCGCGGGGTGACGGCTCCGCATGGTGGGATCCGAAAAGATCCGGCGTTCTTCATGGGCGGCACCTTGCGCACCCATCGCTCGTACGAGCCGGGCGTGACGCAGCCGGTAAGGCACATCACCGGGACAGCCGAGAGCGACTGGGCGTTCAGCGGGCACCTTCGCGACGGGCAGATCGGCGAGTTCGGGGGCGCCGCGCGCCTGCAACAGCTGATCGATGACATTCGGCTGCGCGGGCGCGAGCTGCGGATTGTGTGGGGGGTCGAGGCTCGCCGCGGGTTCCTGGTCGAGACGAAGTTCGGGATCGAGGGCGCGTCGGATCGCACGTACGAGATCCGCTTCGAGATCGACGCGCAGGACAAGCACCACCTCGCGCAGTTCGCGCGACGGGCGGCGACCGTCCCGCACGTCGGCGACATGAGCAACGAGATCGAGTCCTCGCGCCACGCGTTGCTCTCCATCCCGGGCCTCTCGTTCGGCGTCGTCTCGGCGATCTCCGACCTCTACGCCGGGGTGACGCGTCCCCTGGGCGATCTGATCGGCGCGCTCGGAGACGTCGAAGCCGAGGCAGGAGACGTCAAGGACGCCTGGCGTCGGGTCGCCAACAGCGCCGGGGCGTTTCTCGACCGGCTCGAGCACCTCGCGGGCACGCTCGACTCGTACGACGCGTCCGCGCTCGACCTGGACGACGGAGCGGCGATCGTCGCGTGGCACCGTGCGCGGATCGATGCGCTAGTCCAGCTGCAGGAGGCCGCCGCGCGCGCGTGGGACGTCGGTGCAGACGCCGAGCGTCGCGCGTCCGGCACCCCCGAGCGCATCTACGTCGCCGCCGACGGCGACACGGTCGAGCAGATCGCAGCGCGTGAGGGCACGACGCCCGAGGCAATCTGGGCGCTCAACCCGAGCCTGCCGTTCGCTCCGGCCGTCGGGACGCGGGTCAGGTTGCCGTGACCGACGCTCGATCGGTCGACCGCGTCCGTTGTGCCGCCCAGCTGTCGGATGGAGGACGTCTTGCTATAGAGAAGGAAGGTACTTTTCGCGCTTGAAAATGGATCTGCGGACAGAAAATGTCCGATCAGTGCATTTCTGACGGGTGACAGAACGCCGGTTTCTTGGCACTTTTCGCTTGCTTAGACCATGGTCGAGAAGCGGCCTGTGGAAAACTTGTTCGCGGTTCTGTAACCCACGAGCTCTCCACTGGTCTTATGTATAGCGCTCCGATTTTTGGAAGGCTGGGTGGAGACATGCAGAAGACCTACGAGCAGCTGATGGAGGAAGTTCGCCTCCTGCAGACGCGGGGCATTCTTCCAACAAGGCCGACCCTCGAACAGCGCATCGACTGGGCGTACGGGCAGACCAAGATCGAAGATGACGCCGTGACGATGCAAGACGCCGTCGACGGCGTCACGATGAACGAGGGCCGCTGATCCATGGGCGGAGGAGCCGCTGTCGACGACAAGCTCCTCTGCCGGCCCGAAGACAAGCGGCGTCTCGAGAATCGAAACGCCGACGATCAGCACGAGTACATAACCGAGCTCGTCATGGGCGAGCGGCGCGTGACCGAGCTGCGCGAAGCCCACGTGCGGGAGCTCAAGGCACTGGCGATCCGAGAGATCTTCGGATGCCGCGATGCTTATCGGACGGCGATGCAGCAGGTCTACATCGCCAACAGCCCGCACAAGTTGCCCGAGGCTGCGACCGTGCCTGGGCACGTTCTCAACGCGGTCGACTGGATCAACGAAGAACGCGGCAAGCGCTCGGCGCTCGAGTGCGCGGCCTACGCGCTGTGGCGCTTCAACTGGATCCATCCATTCGCCGGCGGCAACGGCCGGACGTCTCGTGCGCTCGCGTACCTCATCGTTTGCCTCGAGCACGGCGCGATGCTCCCTGGCACCCCGACGATGGCCTCGCACATCTACACGCACCGTGACGAGTACATCCGCGCGCTGCGCGCCACCGACGAGTCGGAACGCGTTGGCGCGCTGGACCTGACGACGATGGCCGAATTTCTTCAGCGCATGGTGACGAAGCAGCTCGCGTCCGCGATCGACGCACTCGCGCGTCCTTCCCGCTGAGGCCACGGCAGATCGCGGACCACGCTAAGCCGTTCCGAGCGTCGGCGGTGGTTTCTCCATCCTGTCGAAGCCGGGAACGTCCTCGCCGCGCATGTTAGTCGCGAACCTTCGCGAGCTTCAGCTCCTGGGCGTAGAACCTCTCGCCCTTCACGTCTGCGCCAGCGAACCAGCGACAGTACAGCTGTCGACCGTCGGCGAATGCGACGGTCATTTCCGGGCCTCCCGACTTCAACTCGACGACGTCACCGGGCTTGATCTCGTTCTCGCTCATCCTGTTGATCTACGCCCCCGCGCCGCCGCGGAAAAGCGCGTTGTCGCGCTTGCGACAGAACGTGTCGCACGAGCGTCCGGCATCACCCCTCCGGGGTGATGGACAACGCCGAGAATCCCCGGGTGCGATGAAAAATCGACCGGGGCGGGTTGCGTTCGTTCTAGAACGCATATACATTCGAGTACGCATAGACGCTGACTATGCGAAAGGAGACAGACGATGCACCATGCCGACGTGGCAAGAGAACGACTGTTTACGATGAGGATGTCCGAGGAGGAGCACGCGCGCCTCGAGACGGTGGCGAAGCACTACGCGCTGAACGCCGCCGGGTTGATCCGGATGCTGGTCAAGCGCGAGGACGACCGGCTGCGGCGCGAGCTGTACAGCGCGGCCTTCGACGGCTCGCTGCCGGATCCGGCGGCGCCCCGCGGCGCGGCGGCGCGAGTGCTCGAACGCATCAAGCCCAAGCCCACGAAGAAGAGCCCGAAGAAGTAAGTCGACCGGGCAGCGCGCCAACGCTCCCGGTCATGGCCTCATCCCCTGCAGGAGATTCGACCCATGAAAACTAGCACGAAGACCACGACCGCCCCCAAGAAGACGCCCACCCCCGACCCCGTGCGCGATGCGGCCATCGCGTGGGCTCACAAGACGCTCTCGCCGGAGCTCGCGGCGACGTTCGCCAAGGCCAAGGTGCGCCGGGGTGACGCCCTGACGTGGATGCACATCGTCGCTGACGCGGCCGACACCCCGGCCGCCGATCGGTACTCAGAGTTCGTGGCCGAGGCTCGCGAGATCCTCGGCATGGGCGACGTGGCCACCGCCGAGGACGTGCACAAGGAGCTGGTCTCCATCCGCCGAGCGCTCGACGCCCGGCACCCTGCCACGACGCCCGGGCCTGCCACGCCCCCGGCGGGCGAGTCGCCGCGCACCGATGCGGACCGGGAGGCCGAGCGGGTGACGCTCCGCAGGTCGAAGGTCGAAGCTCACAACCGGCATTACGAGATGACGATCGGCGACCTCGTCGCCGGCATGGTGTGCGGCACGCCGAGCGCGGCGAACCCGGCACCGTCCCTGCTCAGCATCGTCTCGACGCTGGTGGGGCTCCTGCAAATAGCCGATGAGGTCGATGGTGGTATCAGCGACTCGTTCCGCGAGCGCGTGACGTCCCAGATCCGGCACCTCGCGCAGTACGGCGCCGAGCTCACGTCGCGCGTCGCGCGCGCTCGGGGAGCGGCGTAGGTCATGGCGCGTCCCGCCACGGGCACGGTCTTTCAGAAGGGCGGGCGTTGGATCGCCCGCATCACGCTGCCGGACGGCACGCGGCGGGACGTCACGCTCCCGCGCCACTACACCGAGCAGCAAGCGAAGGAGAAGGCGCGCGAGCTCACCGCCTACGTGCGGCAGGAGGGCGCGCGCCTCGAGGTCGGCGAGATCCCGACGATCGAGAAGCTCACGGAGAAGTGGCACAAGCTCCGCGACGCGAGCCCCGATCTGAGCGCGTCGACGAAGCGACAGGACCGCTACGTCTTCAAGGCGCACGTGATCCCCGCGCTCGGCAAGCTACAACCCGACGACTGCGGCACGGCGGTGCTCCGCAAGTTCGTGCGCGACCTGCGCGCGAAGTCCGTTGTGCGCGGCGAGGACGACGACGGGAACGAGGTGCGCGGGCCGATTGCGCCGAACACCGTGCGCAACATCGTCGGGGTGACGACGCAGTTCTTCGAGGACGTGATCGCCGAGGAGTGGGTCGACCTCCCGGCCAACCCGATGAAGCACCCGGCGGTGCGGAAGGAAGTGCCCGAGGCCGAGACGCGCGCGCACGCCGCCGACGTGATCGTGATCTGCAGCGATGCCCAGGTCGACGCGCTCGTCGCGTGCGGGTTGCCGATCTGGTCGCTCCGGTTCGTGCTCGCCCTCACCACCGGGCTGCGCGACGGCGAGATCGCGGGGCTCCGCTTCTCCGACCTGGACCTCGAGCACGAGGTGCCGCACATCCGAGTGCGCACCGCTATCGCGCTCACCGGCCCGCAAGGCCACGCCACGCGCGGCAAGCTGAAGACGAAGAACAGCAAGCGCCCGGTGCCGCTGCACTCGCTGGCGCTCGAGCTGCTCACCGCCTGGAAGGAGAGCGGCTGGGAGCGCTACGTCACGCGCATCGACAAGGAGCTCGACCCGAAGCCGCAGCCCGACGATCCGATCTTTCCGACGCCGACCGGCAAGCCGCACCGCCCGAAGTCGGCCGACATGCTGCGCGCGGTGCTCCGCGCCGCGGGCCTCCCCGATGCGTGCGACGGGCACGCGCTCGACTTCCACGCGCTCCGCCGGACGTTCGCGACGCGCCTGCAGATCGCCGGCGTCCCCGAGGACATCCGCAAGCGCCTCATGGGTCACGCAGCCTCGGGCGTCACCGGCAAGCACTACACGGCGGACGACCTCCGCACGCTACAGCGCGCCGTCGAAGCGACGCTCACCCGCGTTGACGATGACGCGCTCGGGGAGGGAGATGCCGCGGGGGTTTCGTCCCCGGTTTCGTCCCCGTCTCTGAGCCAACCATGGGATTTGAACCCACGACCTGCGGTTTACGAAACCGCTGCTCTACCCCTGAGCTAGGTTGGCGCCCCGGTAAAAGGGACGCGCACGCTACCACCGCGGCGCGAAGCGTCAAGCGTCGAGGTATTCTCCTGGCCCCATGGCCGAAGAGCTCTATCGCAACGACTACATGACCGTGACCGAGGACGCCGGCTGGCTCACCCTCGCATGGACGAAGGAAGAGCCGAACGACGAGCACAGCGTCGGTACGGCGAAGGCCGTGGCCGCCGCGCTCGACAAGCAGGTCGAGAAGGCCGCCGGGCAGAAGTTCCTCGTCCTCGTCGACCTGATGTGCGTGAAGAAGACCTTCCCGCGCGCCACCGCCGCCTACACCCAGTGGCTCCTCGGCCACCGCGCGCACGTCAAAGCCGGCGCGTTCGCGACCGGCGCGTTCCTCCTGCGCACGGCGGTGTCGGCGTCGATGATCATCCCCGGCGTCACGATGAAGGGCTTCGCCAACCTCGAGGACGCCAAGGCGTACCTGCGGTCGAAGGCATGATCCTCTACGGCGACCACCACTGGGACAGCCCGTGGTTCTTCACCGCCTTCGTCGCGGCGAAGGAGAAGGGCGTCGCGTTCGAGACGCGGGTGCTCGACCTCGACAAGGGCGAGCAGCGCGGCGAGTCGTTCCGCGGCGCGATCACCGGCCGCATCCCCGCGATCGAGCACGACGGCTTCTGGCTCGCCGAGTCGTCCGCGATCGCCGAGTACATCGACGAGGCCTTCGAGGGCCCGCGCCTGTTCCCAACCGACCTGCGCGAGCGCGCGCGCGCACGGCAGCTGCTGTCGTGGCTGCGCAGCGACCTCGTGTCCCTCCGCGAGGAGCGCCCCACGACCACCATGTTCTTCGAGCGCGCCACCGCGCCGCTCTCGGTCAAGGGACGCGCCGCGGCCGACAAGCTGATCGGCGTGGCCACCACGCTGCTCGGCACCCGCGGTCGCCTGTTCGACACCTGGTCGATCGCCGACGCCGACCTCGCGTTCATGCTCCACCGCCTCATCCTCAACAACGACGCCGTGCCGGCGGCGCTCCACGCCTTCGCGACGCGCGAGTGGCAGCGGCCGAGCGTGCGCGCGTTCGTGGACCGCGAGCGGCGTTAGACGCGTCTGCGTCTGCGTCCGCGTCCGCGTCCGCGTGCGCGTCTGCGTCCGCGTCTGCGTTTGCGTCCGCGTGCGCGTGCGCGTGCGCATCTGCATGCGCGTCTGGGTTGGCGCGGGGCTCGTGAAGGTCGTTGAGCCGAATGCGGGCCGGCTTTGCCGCGCCGGCCCGCATCACCTTCACCGCGCGTTTTTGAACAGCACGGCCCGCGACCGCAGCATGCGCTCGCGAAGTGCCGGATCCAGCGGCGCGATCCACCCCCACGCCGCGCCGGTGTCGAACGCGCCGATCGCCTCCTGCATCGATCCGGCCCCGCCGTGGTAGTGCGCCGCCCGATTCTTCCCGCGGCTGTAGCTCCCCTCGGCGATGCGCAGCGGCACCGCGCTCAACGCCCGCTCGGCCTGATCGGCGAGGTTCGGACTGCGCTTCCGAAGGTCGTGAACCAGCGGCGCAACGGCCCGAATGATCTCGAGGACGTCGTCATGGACTCGCAACATGGTGAGACTCCTTTGAACGTGCACCACGCCCAGCCACTCTCGGCGGGCGAACCCGCCCCACGCCGGCGCGCGGAGGGTCGGTCAAGGGCGTGGTGCGCAGCGACGTGGCGCCGCAGGCG
>JALHOE010000196.1 GCA_022843175.1 Deltaproteobacteria bacterium | reverse complement strand
CCGCGCTGCGCCGCGTCGCCGTGGTGGGCGGTGGCGCGGCGGGCGCGGCGGCGGCCGAGACGCTGCGCCGCGAGGGCTTCGAGGGCGCCATCACGTTGTTCGCGCCCGAGGAGGCGACGCCGATCGATCGCCCGAACCTCTCCAAGGACTACCTCGCCGGCACCGCGCCCGAGGAGTGGCTGCCGGTGCGGCCCGACGAGTTCTTCGCAGAGCACGCGATCGAGCTCCGCCGCGAGCGGGCCGTTGCCGCGGAGTTGAAGGCGTTCGACGCCGTCATCCTGGCCACGGGGGCGACGCCGATCCGCCTGCCGATTCCGGGGAGCGAGCGTGCGTTGCTGCTGCGAACCCGGAGCGACGCGCGCGCGATCATCGCCCGCGCGCAGAAGCGCGTCGTCGTGATCGGCGCCTCCTTCATCGGTCTCGAGGTCGCCGCGGCGCTCGTCGCGCGCGGCCTCGAGGTGCACGTGATCGGACGCGAGGAGCTCCCGCTCGAGCGCGTGCTCGGTCGCGCCCTCGGCGAGCGCGTGCGCGACCAGCACCTGGCCAAGGGCGTGCGCTTTCACCTCGGCAAGGAGCCGCGCGCGATCGACGACCAGGGCGTGGCGCTCGACGACGGCCGCGTCGACGGCGACCTGGTGGTGATGGGCGTCGGCGTGCGGCCCGACGTCGCGCTCGCCGAGGAGCTCGGCGCGGCGATCGATCGCGGGGTGGTGGTCGACGAGGAGCTGCGCACGTCGCTGCCCGGGGTGTGGGCGGCGGGTGACATCGCACGCTTTCCGTACCGCGGCGCGCGCGTGCGGATCGAGCACTGGGTCGTCGCCCAGCAACACGGGCAGTCCGCGGCGCGGAGCGTCCTCGGCAAGGGGCGTCCGTTCGACGCGGTCCCCTTCTTCTGGAGCGCGCACCACGACCTCACCATCGGGTACGTCGGCCACGCGGAGTCGTGGGACCGCATCGACACCGTCGACGGCGCCTACGCCTACCGCCGCGGCGGGGAGACGCTCGCCGTGGCCGCGATCGGCCGCGACGAGCTCCTGCTTCGAGCGTCCGCCGCGCTCGAGCGCCGCGACGAGTCGGCGCTCTCCGCGCTCATCCCGCCACGCTAGGTCAGGTACGCGAAGGATTGGCGTGGACGGCGCGGCGTTTGCGCGCGCGGAACACGCTTTGCCCGAGCTCTCGACGGCACGGTCGTCGCAGGGCCAGCGGGGCATGCCGTTCACCACCGAGCAGTTCTTCGCGGTCTTCGCGCGGTACAACCAGGCGGTGTGGCCGGCTCAGCTCGCCCTCACCCTCGTCGCGCTGCTCGCCGTGCTCCACCCCCGCATCGCGGGCTACGTGCTCGCGTTGCTGTGGCTGTGGGCGGGCGTCTTCTATCACCTGGCCTTCTTCACCGCGATCAACGGCGCAGCGTGGGCGTTCGGCGTCGCGTTCGTCGTGGCGGGCGCGCTCCTCCTCGCGCACACGCTCGACGGCTCGCTGACGATCGAGCACGCGCGCACGGGTGTCGCTCGGATCGGGTACGCGGCGATCGCTTATGCGCTCCTCGGCTATCCGCTGATCGCGTACGCGCTCGGTGAGCGATACCCAGCCGTGCCGACGTTCGGCCTGCCCTGTCCGATCACCATTCTCACGCTGGGCTTCCTCGCGTTGGCGAAGCGGCCGGCGCCGAAGAGCGTCTTCGTCGTACCCGTCGCCTGGAGCGTGATCGGCACCTTCGCTGCGGTGATGTTCGGCGTGCTGCAGGACTACGCGTTGATCGTGACGGCGGTCGTCGTGCTCGTCGCCCGGCGCGGGGCGCTCGGCGGGTGGGCGCGCGCGTCCATGGGCGGCGTGTGATCTCGACCTCGTTCGCCGTTTGCCACCGCGCTACGATGGAGCCTCGTGCGACTCCCCATCCTCTTCGTCATGCTCCTCGGCGCATGTGAGGGCGAGCCGGTTGCCTCCGTCGATCCCACGACCGACGCGGCGACCGACGCGGCGACCTGCACGGGTGCGAACCTGGTCCCCAACGGCAGCTTCGACGCGGGCACCGCGGGGTGGCTGCCCTACAACTGCATCCCCGAGCTCGACCCCGCCGGCGGGCCGTGCGGCAACGCGGTTCGGCTGCGGAGCCTGAAGCTCTACGGGACGATCGCGCGCCGCATCAACCGCCCGTTCGCGAGCGGCACGCGCTTCCGCCTCCGCGCGTGGTTTCGCGCCGACGTGCCCGTCGCGGAGGTGCCGAGCGTGTCCGTCGGCTTCCACCACCCGGGCGACGGCGGCGAGGTGTCGACGCAGAGCTTCAGCGCCAGGCTGCCCGCGCTCGACACCAAGTGGACCCTGGCAGAAACGACGTACACGTTGGCCGAGGCCGAGGCCGGCTTCACGGTCAGCGTGAACTCGAACCGGCCCCACGACGGCACGCCCGACCTCCTCGTCGCCGGGATCACCCTCACGACGGAGTGAGCGGCGAAGCGAGGAGCGGCCGAACGATCAGCGCGAACGCCTCCCGTGCGTTGGGTGCGCTCGGCTCCTCGACCGCGAGGACCGCCCGCCGCACCTCGTCGCCACCGACCGCGATGCAGAAGCGCACGATGCGAAACGCGAGCGCGGCGTGCTCGGTCTCGTCCCGCACGATGCGGTCGAGGATCTCGCGCGCGACGCCCGTCGCGGGCCTGCGCATCGCCATCAGCACCGCGGCCGACTCCGCGATGCAGCCCTCGATCACCGTGTTGCGAGCGACGTCGACCAGCGAGCAGGGGCGGGGCGCCGCGATCGACAGCGGTCCCGGCTCGTGCGCCACGCCGAGGTGCGCCGACGCCATCGCGAAGCAGAGCCGCGCGTGCTCGATCTCTTCCAGCGCGGCGCGGTGGCACGCGGCGACGAGCTCCGGTGGCGCGCCGACGGCCATGAGCTCGAGCGCCGCCCGCGCGAACGATGCCACCGACGCGTGCTCCATCCGTGCATCCTCGAGCCACGCGCGGCCCTCGCCCTCGTCGCGCGCGCCGAGGTCGAGCGCGACCGACCAGCTGTCGCCCGCGCGCACCGGGGCGACGCGCGCCTCGCCCTCATCGAGTAGCGGACGCCCCCCGCCACAGGGATGAGAGAGCCGATAGCAACACTGCGTCGCCGACGCCGGCGCAACGCGCGCCGCCTTGGTGTCGGCTTCGTCGAGCGGACCGTTGGTGAACCAGGCGAGCGAGGCCCCCGCCTTCGGGTCGAGCGCCTTCGGACATCCGAGCGCGGTGCCCGACCCGGAGAGCGCGATCTTCGCGACGTCCGCGGCAGGCTTGCAGAGCCGCGTCGGCGCGCAGCCCCCACCGGTGTGCGACAGACCGAGCGGCATCGGAGCGATCGCGGCCGAGCCCGAGCCGGAGGCCGACAGCGCGGCCAGCTCCGGGGCGACCGACGGCTTGGCCAGCACCGTCTTCTTCGGCGGTGGATCCGGCTCGATGGTGAGGGGCTTCGGCTCCTCCCGCGAACAGCCCAGGATCGCGGTGGCGAGGAGAGCCTCGAGCGTTCGTCGTAGTTCGAGGGCGTCGCGCATGGGTCATGATGGCACGCCCCGGCCATTCTCTGCCGGGCGCGTCCGAGCTACGGCCGTTCGCGATGCCGAGCCTCGCGATCTTCCGCTCGATGCACAACGTGCGCCCCGGCGAGCGTCACCGCCCCGCGCGCTCGATCGAGCTCGAGCCCGCCGCGGTCGCGTTCCTCGCCCTGTGCGACGTCACGGTGGGCACGGCCTGGTCGCTCGACCGCCTCACCGAGGTCCGCCGCCGCATGGAGTCGGAGTCGAAGCTGCTCCGCTCCTACGCGATCGAGGCGGTGTGCAAGTCGCTGCAGCGGCAGACGGTGGACGACGAGGTCCGCGCGGCGGTGCAGGCGCGCCTCGCGGGCGACGTGCGGTTCGCCGCCGTGGAGCGGTTCGTCGAGCTCGCGCGCGAAGCCGAGGGGGCGATCATGACGCTCGTGCTCTCCGACGATCGCGCAACGGATGCTGGCTAGTTCGCACCGCGCGCGCTCCGTGCGCCGAACGCTCCCGCTGACATGCAGGAATCTCGGTGCTCGTGGCGGGAACGCAGAATGCTTGGCGTCACGCCATGGAGACTGCTCGTTTTGCGCTTTGCCTGGTGCTCGTGGGTTGTGGTGGAGAGGATCCCGCGGCGGCGCCGGCCTCCGACGCCTCCGTCGACACCAGCACCGCCGGCGACTCCACCCTCGACGTGACCGATGTCATTGACGTCGCCGAGGCAGCCGTCGAGCAGAAGTGCGCGACGTGCCACACGCCGTACCTGGCGAAGCTCGATCTCGGCAAGCACAAGGACCTGAAGAACCGCTGCCTCGACTGCCACAAGGACGCCGTGGCGCACCAGGCCGATCCCGCGAAGGTGCGAGCGAGCGTCGACTTCTCGCTCGACGTGTGCGCCACCTGCCACGCCGATCAGAAGACGCAGTTCCTCAACAACGACAACACCAAGCCGGGCAAGTACGGCGGCTCGATCAAGACGTCGAAGTACCTCGACTTCCCGGCCTATCAGCACCTGATGGGCGGGCACGGGTTCACCGTCGAGTACAACGAGGAGGGCGCGCACGCCAACGCGCTCAAGGACCACATCGAGATCAAGCGCAAACAGAACGCCGCGTGCCTGCAGTGCAAGAGCACGCCGGTGGCGTTCTTCTGGGGCGAGCTGCGGCGCGGGCAGCCCACGTTCGGCAAGGATCTGAGCTGGGCCGACAGCGTCACCAAGATCAAGACCAACTGGCCCTCGACGATCGACCACGGCACGTCGTGCAGCCACTGTCACGATCCGCACAGCACGCGGTTTCGCGTCATCCGCAAGCAGATGATCGCCGCGGTCCTCGAGCGCGGCACCGACCCGTACGAGCCCGCATACAACTTCGTACCCAAGACCTACGGCGAGCTCGAGGACAAGCTCAACGAGAAGGGCCCCGACGGCAAGCTCACCGTCCACGCGCGGCGGCTCGTGGGCACGCTCACGTGCGCGCAGTGCCACGTGGAGTACACGTGCGGTCCCGGTGTCGACAAGACGATCCTCCGCGACGACTTCCCGTGGCGGAAGCTTCGCGACCTCGAGGCCTATTACAAGGTCAAGTACGACAACAACCAGGACTGGGTTCACAGCGGCACGGGCCTCAAGGGCATCAAGGCCCAGCACCCCGAGACGGAGTTCTACTGGGAGAGCAAGCACTACAAGGCGGGCGCCACGTGCATGGATTGCCACCTCGGCGTCTCCGCCCCGGGCAAGCCGCGCAGCCACTGGTTCACCTCGCCGCTGAAACAACCCGCTGTCACGTGCGGCGGCTCCCTGTGTCACAACACGCTCGGCGAGGAGTGGTCGAAGAAGGTCATTCCGATTCAAGAGAAGGTGATGACCCAAGCGAAGGCCGTGGAGCTCGGGCTCGACGCGGTGCTCACGAAGATCGAGGCGTTGAACGCCGAGGGGACCTTCGACCCGACCAAGCTCACCCAGGCCAAGGAGCACTTCATGAAGGGGCTCCTGTGGTGGGAGTTCACCGTGGTGTCGGAGAACTCCGCCGGCTTCCACAACCCGAGCGAGGCGACGCTCAACCTCACCACCGCGCAGGGCTCGGTCGACGCCGCGAAGGCCTTGCTCGGGATGCCCTGATCGAGTGAGTACGTCACGCGCGTGTGACGGTTTACTACACCCTCATCGTCTGTTTTCTGCGTGAGCGGTCGCGAGTGTGCGGATCGCGCGAGGCGTGCGACTTTGAGCGGATGAGGAACCTGACGCTCGCTGGGCTGTTGGCCGGTGTTGCAGTCTTTGGTGGCATCGGCTGTCTGACCGCCGAGGGCGGCATCGGCGATCCCGTCGTCAGCGACGATCCTCCGAGCCAGATCTCGAAGGACGACACCGGCTCGCCCTCGACGAGCGACGACACCGGCTCGGCGACGAGCGACGACGACACCGGCTCGCCCTCGACGAGCGACGACACCGGCTCGGCGAGCGCGAGCGACACCGGCAGCACGTCCTCGGACACGTCGATCCCCGACACCTCCATGGCCGACACGGCGAAGCCCGACACCTCGGTGGCGGACACGTCGGTCGCCGACACGGCCAAGCCCGACACCGCGCCGGTCGATACCGGAACCGTCGTGACCGACACCGGCACGAGCGGCGATTGGCCGGCCGCGTACGCCACGCTCGAACAGGGAATCCTCGCGGAGACCAACAAGCGCCGCGCCGCCGGCGCGAGCTGCGGCACCAAGGGCACATTCGGCCCGGCCGGCCCGCTGGTGATGCAGTCGCAGCTGCAGACCGCCGCGCGCAAGCACAGCAAGGACATGGCGACGAACAATTACTTCTCGCACACCAACCTGGCGGGGAAGTCGCCGTTCGATCGCATGAAGGCCGAGGGCTACAAGGGCGGCACGATGGGCGAGAACATCGCCGCCGGCAACGCCACCGTCGCCGCCACGATGGACCAGTGGATGAAGAGCGACGGCCACTGCGCCAACATCATGAACAAGAGCTACACCCAGCTCGGCGTCGGCTACTGGTACAGCGCGACGTCCACGTACAAGCACTACTGGACCCAGAACTTCGGCGCCGGCGGCTGACGGTGTGAACCGCGCGGCTGTGCCAACGCACGGTTCGACTGTGCCACCGCGCCTCGCGGCGCGAAAATTCTCGAAGAAACACGCTTGGTGCGGGGCCTGCAGTGTCTCCGCGACATGCGCTTCGATCTTCGCCTCGCCGTTCCTGTCGTCGCCCTCCTCACGCACGGCACCGCGTGCAAGCTCCATAGCTGCGACACCCTCGAGTACGCCCACGCCGGCCCCACGACGAACCCGAACGACGCCAACCGCGCGATCGCCGAGGCCGACATCGTGCAGCTCGACGCGGAGCAGCAGCGTCTCTACGTCGTCTCGCGCAGCGGCTCGCTCGCCGTCGTCGACGCAGCCACGCCGTCGCAGCTGCGGTTGCTCGGGAAGACCACGCTCTCCGGCGTCCCCTTCGAGCTGTACCGGCGCGGCGACGTGCTCATCACGATGTCGAACCAGGCGGTGACGGGGGACGGGCAGCTCGTCGGCGCAGCGGCCGAGGGCGCGATCGCGAGGCAGCCGGATCCGAGGAGCTCGGCCCTCGTCGCTGCGGTCGACGTGCGCGATCCCGCGCAGAGCAAGACGATCGCGACGCTGAAGGTGCCGGGAGAGATCGCCGACTCGCGCCTCGTCGGCCACATCCTCTACCTGACCACCTACCAAAACGCCTCCTGCTACGGCTGCGGCACCGACGGCCGGACGTTCGTCACCTCGATCGACGTCTCGACCCCGTCCGCGCCGAAGCAGGTCGAGCAGCTCGCCTTCGCACCGGTGTCGGCGACGAGCTACGGCTCGTGGACGCCGTGGAAGCGGAGCATCATCGCCACCGATCGGCGCCTCTACGTCGGCGGGCTCACCAGCGAATCGCCCGACCGCACCAAGGAGGGGATCATCGAGGTCATCGACATCGCCGATCCGTCCGGCCACATGAAGCGCGGCGCGACTCTGAACACCGCGGGCCCGATCACGAGCCGCTGGCAGATGGACGAGCACGACGGCGTGCTCCGCGTGGTCTCCCAGCACGGCGCCGGTCGCACGACCAACGGCGAGCGCGCCCCGGAGGTCGAGACCTTCCGCGTCGAGACCGCGAGCGCCGTGACTCCGCTTGGACACCTCCACATGTCGCTCCCGCGCCTCGAGGGGCTGAAGTCGGTTCGCTTCGATGGCACCCGCGCCTATGCGATCACGTTTCAGCAGACCGATCCGCTGTTCACCCTCGACCTCACCGATCCGAGCGCTCCGCAGCAGAAGGGCGAGCTCGAGATCCCCGGCTGGGTCTACTACCTCGAGCCGCACGGCGACCGGCTGCTCGGCCTCGGCCTCGACCGCACCAACAAGCTCGGAAACCTCAACGTGTCGCTCTTCGACGTGAGCGACCTCGCCAAGCCAACCCTCCTCGACCGCGCCTCGTTCGGGCCGACCGACGGCTGGAGCGACGCGATGATCACCACCGAGATGCTGGCCGAGGACCAGGACCGCATCCAGAAGGCGTTCCGCGTGTTCGACGACGGCCTCATCGCGGTGCCCTTCTCCATGCCGGACTGGCGCACCTCCTGCGGCGGGAAGGGCGCCGGTATCCAGCTGATTCAGTGGTCGAAGAGCTCGCTCACCAAGAAGGCGCACTTGCCGATGGCCAACAACCCGCGGCGCGCGCTGCGGCGAGACCACCAGACGGTCATCGGCATCTCCGACTCGAGCGTGACGTCGTTCCAGATCGCCGACCTCAATCACGCGGTGCAGACCGCCGAGGGACCGTCGGCACCTGCGTGCCGCGCCAACCGTACGGGGGCTGGATGGGCGGCGGCGACTGGGGCGGCGATATGTGCGAGTGAGTGCTAATGAAGAACGCGTGCCCGGGGTCGCTATCGCCGTCGGCGCGCTCGGCTCGTTCGTGTGGAGCTTCGCGCTGACGGCGGGCATCCTGCGCTTGAAGCACTGGCGCAACGGGCGGTTGTTGGCGCGCGGAGGCCTGCCGCTCAAGGACTGCATCTTCTCGGTTCCGTTCTGGGTGATGGCGACGCTCCTCGGCCTCGCTACGGTCGCGCCGGTCGCGGTGTTCGTGTCGTCCTCGGTCGCGGCGGTCGCGCTCGCGGCGCTGGTTCCTCCGTCCGCCCTCGCGCTCGTCCCGCTGCTCGCGATAGCCTCGCAGCTCCGTGACGGCCGAAAATGAGTTGAGCCGATCGAACGGCCGCGGCGCCTCCTACCCCTCGAGGAGATCTCCATGCGCTCTGCCGACTCGCTTCGTGTCTGTCTGATCGCGGCGCTCACCGCCGTCGGTGCGTGCTCCGGGGACGACGGGGGCGCCGTGGCCACGGACGCCGCGCCGTCGGATTCTGTCCCCGCGGACGGAGCGGTCGTCGACAGCGGACCGGTGATCCCGTGGGATTCGGGGCCGCCCACCGATCCCTCGACCGGGCCGGCGCCGGGCAACCCGGACGGCAAGTGCGCCGTCCCGGCCGAGGCCGCGCTCGAGGACGTGTCGAAGCCCACGACGGTGGTCGGGACCGGCACCAAGGAGAGCTGCACCGGCGACGCCTTCGTCGCCGCGGTCGCCAAGGGGGGCGTCATCACCTTCAACTGCGGCCCCGATCCGGTGACCATCACGGTCACCAAGACCGCGAAGATCTTCAACGACAAGGGCCCGAAGATCGTCATCGACGGCGGCGGGAAGGTCACCCTCAGCGGCGGCGGGAAGGTCCGCATCCTCTACCAGAACACCTGCGACAAGGATCTGGTCTGGACCACCGCGGCCTGTCAGAACCAGGACCACCCGCAGCTCACCGTGCAGAACCTCGCGTTCGTCGACGGCAACGCGACGGGGCTCGATCCGGACGGCGGCGGCGCGATCTTCGTCCGCGGGGGCCGGTTCAAGCTCCTCAACTCGCGCTTCTTCAACAACGCGTGCGATCCCACCGGGCCCGACGTGGGCGGCGGCGCAGTGCGTGTGCTCAGCCAGCACGAGGGCCGGCCGGTCTACGTCGTCAACTCCACCTTCGGCGGGGCCGCCGGGCTCGGCAACAAGTGCTCCAACGGCGGCGGGTTGAGCAGCATCGGCGTCTCGTACACGGTGATCAACTCGCTCTTCTCCCACAACACGGTGACCGGGAGCGGCGCCAACCCCGCCAAGTCCGGCACGCCCGGCGGCGGGAGTGGCGGCGCCATCTACAACGACGGCAACACGTTCACGCTCACCCTGTGCGGCACCAAGATCACCGATCACTCCGCCCCCGAGGGCGGCGGCGCCATCTTCTTCGTGAGCAACGACCGCAGCGGCACGCTGCGCATTCAGGACTCCGTCCTCCGCAACAACAAGAGCCTCGGCTTCGAGACCAAGGGCTACCCCGGCATCTTCGTGCTCGCCAAGACGGTCGACGTCACCGGCTCCACGCTCGAGTGACGGCTCGCGGTGGTCGAGTTGTGGACGTTGCTCGCACGGGTTGCGTCGACCGTGAACCGTCTTCCGCCGAATAGGCGCGCGCGTAAGCGAGCGCCTACCCGTGCGAACGGTGCGAATCACCGAAGCGCTCCCTGACGCGCACGCCCATGGGTCGGGACGGTCGACGGTCGACGGCGGCGAAGGGCTCTAGAACTGCTCTAGAACGCGCCGTCGAAGGCGCGGAAGTGCGCGGCGAGCGACAGGCCGAACGTGGTGTCGCCGGGGCGGAGCACGTTGTAGCCGGCCCACGTCGAGAGGGTCGTGTCGGGCGACAGCCAGAAGTCGGCCGCGAGCCGCGGCTCGACGACCCCGCCGAACAACGCGACCCCCGCCGATGTTCGGCCGTCGGGCGCGCGCGCGTCGGTCATCAGCGCGAAGACCTGCAGACCGGTGAGCGCCTCGACGCGGAGCGAGACCTTCCCGAGCGGCACGCGCACGCCGAGCACCGGACCAAAACGCATGTGGATGAAGTTGAGGCCGGCCGCGGGCGCGAGCTGGAAGCCCGACTCCCGAACCGGCGCGCCCGACGCGTGGCCGGCGGCGACGCCCATGTCGAAGCCGAAGTAGCCGTGCCGCGCGAACATGCCCCCGACGCGGAAGTCGAGCCCGTAGCTCTGGATCGGCCCGCGGATGAAGCGCGCGCTGTCGATCTGCACCTCGTTGCTCCCGGCCCGGTCGGTGACGGTGTGGCGAAAGCCGCGGCCGGGCTGGGTGAGGCCGGACCAGGCGCCGAACGCGGTGAAGAGCGGGGCCGCGCGCTCGGTCGACCAGAACTGACCGAAGCGGGAGCAGGTGCGTTCGCCGACCGTGTTGGTCACCTCCACACAGCTGTCGTCCGCGCGCGCCGGGCTCGCGACGACGAGCAGCGCGAGGGAGCCGAGCGCGACGCGCCTCATGGCGTCACCGTCCACTCCGCATCGGAGCCGGGTGCGAAGCACACGGGCGCGTGCGCGACGACGTACTCCGTGAAGACCGGGGAGGGGTCGAGGCAGATCTGCCGCAGCGCGCCCTCCTTCACACCAACATCGGCCAGCCGGATCTTCTCGTGTCCGCGGGCGCCGGCGTCGAGGTGAAGCGGCTCGACCTCGCCCCGCGGATCGTGCAGCTGGAGCGCGCGGGAGCCGTTCGCGGTGAGGCCGCGCACGCGCAGGCGACCCAGGTCGATCGCCACGGGCGTCACGCTGGCGTTGCGCAGCCAGATCGTCAGGAGCGGCGCGCCGTCGCTCGAACCGACGTAGCGGAGCGCGAAGGCGAGCTCGACGTCCCCGAGCGCGCGAACGGTGCGCGCGTCGACCTCGCGTTCTGCGGTGAGCGGCTGCGGGCAGTACGCGCGGTGCATGCCGCACGCCGTGAGCAGCGTGGTGAGAACGATCGCAAGCCCCCTTACGTTCATGGCGAGTCGATGGGGCGCCGCGCGCTCGCGCGCCACTGTCGCCGGCTCGGACAGGATCGGCCGCTTTCGCGGACAGAGGGTGTTCGGTTGACCACCCGGCGCCGCAGCCCCACAAAGCGCACCATGCCGCACGTCACCTACGAGTCGCGAGACAACGTCGCCATCCTGCGCATGGACGACGGCAAGGCCAACGCCCTCAGCTACGAGATGCTCGACGCGCTCGACGAGGCCCTCACCCGCGCCGAGAAAGAGGCGGCGGCCGTGGTGCTTACCGGGCGGGAGGGGAAGTTCTGCGCCGGGTTCGATCTCAAGCTGATGATGGCCGGCGTCGATCAGGCGCGCGCGCTCGTCAGCCGCGGCGGCACGCTGCTCATGCGGCTCTACGCGCTGCCGATGCCGCTGGTGATCGCCAGCACCGGCCACGCCCTCGCCGGCGGCGCGCTGGTGCTGCTCACCGGGGACTACCGCGTGAGCGCGCGCGGTCCGTTCCGTATCGGCCTCAACGAGGTGCAGATCGGCATGCCGATGCCCGTGCTCGCGATGGAGCTCGCGCGCGACCGCCTGGAGCGCCGGTATCACACGGCCGCCACGCTGTTCGCGCAGATCGCCGATCCCGAGGCCGCCCTCACCGCGGGCTGGATCGACGAGCTCGCCGACGACGCGCTCGAGGCCGCGGTCACCAGGGCCAAGGCCCTCGCGCAGCTCCCGCGCGACGCCTACGCCAAGACGAAGAACGCGCTCCGCGAGCAGACGATCGCCTACATCGCGTCGATGTCCGAGAAGGACATGAAGCGGCTTTTGCCGCCCAGCGCGTAGGTTCGACGCGCCGCGTTGACGGCGCCTTACCATGTGGTAAGTAAAGGCTACCCAGATGGTAGCCCCCGCCGACGTCCGTGCCCGTGCCGTTCTCGCGGCCACGCGCCTGTTCGCGGCGCAGGGGTTCGACGCCACCTCGGTGCAGGCCGTCGCCGACGACGTCGGCGTCACCAAGCAGGCCGTCCTCCATCACTTCCCGTCGAAGGACCACCTTCGCCAGGCGGTGCTGGAGGCGATCCTCGCGCACTGGAACGACACGCTCCCCAAGCTGCTCCTCGCCGCCAGCGCCACCGAGGACCGGTTCGACGCAGTGTTCGGCGAGCTCCACCGCTTCTTCGCCTCCGCGCCCGACCGCGCGCTCGTGGTGCTCCGCGAGGCGCTCGATCGACCGAACGAGATGAAGAAGCTGCTCCGCGGCCCGGTGCGCCCGTGGCTCGCCGCGGTCGCCGGCTACATCGACGCGGGGCGCAAGTCCGGCGCCCACTACGACGACGTCGACTCCGAGGCCTACGTCACCCTCATCCTCCAGATGGTCATCGCGTCCGCCGCGTCCGCGAGCGTGATGGCGAGCCTCATCGATCGCGAGCGCTACGACCGCGAGCTCCGGCGGATCGCGCGCGCCAGCCTCTTCTCTCCAAAAAGAAAGAAACGCAAATGAGCACCAACTTCTTCACCGACAACGACGACCTCCGCTTCTACTTCGAGAAGGGCATCGAGTGGGGCCCGCTCGTCGAGGTGACCGAGTACGGCTACCGCACCGACGACGGCTTCAAGAACGAGCGCGACGCGGTCGGGTTCTATCGCGAGGTGGCCGAGATGGTCGGCGAGCTCGTCGCCACGGAGATCGCGCCGCGCGCCGCGCAGATCGACCGCGAGGACAACGTGCTCCGCGACGGCGAGGTCGAGGAGGGGCCCGCGATGAAGGCGGTGTTCGCCGCGCTCAAGGGCGCCGAGCTCCACAAGATGTGCATCCCGCGCGAGCTCGGCGGCCTCAACGCGCCGCTGCTCGTGTACTTCATCGGCGCCGAGATGCTCGCCCGCGCGGACGTCTCGGTGATGACCCACTTCTCGTTCCACGGCGGCATGGCCATGGCGATGCTGGTGTACTCGATCCACGAGGGCACCACGCAGCTCGACGTGGCGGGGGCGAAGATCAGCAAGACCCGCTTCGCCGCCGAGATGGAGGAGATCGCCCGCGGCGACGCGTGGGGCTGCATGGACATCACCGAACCGAACGCCGGCAGCGACATGGCGGCGCTCCGCACGCGCGCCGAGCAGGACGCGGACGGCAACTGGTTCATCACCGGCCAGAAGATCTTCATCACCTCGGGCCACGGCAAGTATCACTTCGTCATCGCCCGCACCGAAGAGGGAGGCCTCGAGGGCCTGTCGATGTTCCTCGTGAAGGCGTACGACGCGGCGGGCCGCTACGTGACGATCGACCGCGTCGAGGAGAAGCTCGGCCACCACGGCTCGGTGACCGCCGCGCTGTCGTTCGAGCGCGCGCCGGCGCAGCTCATCGGCAAGCGGGGCGAGGGCTTCAAATACATGCTCACGCTGATGAACAACGCCCGCCTCGGCGTCGGCTTCGAGAGCCTCGGGCTCGCCGAGTCCGCGCTGCGGATGGCGCGCGACTACGCCGAGGGGCGCCGCTCGATGGGCAAGGCGATCGCGCGCCACGAGATGATCGCCGACTACCTCGACGAGATGGCCACCGACGTGCAAGCGCTCCGCGCGCTCGCCGTCACCTCGGCGTTCCACGAGGAGATGTCGCAGAAGCTCGAGCTGATCAAGCGCTTCGTGCCCACCGCGGCGCCGTCGGAGCGCGAGCTCAAGCACCACCGCTCGCGCGCGCGTCGCTTCACGCCGCTCCTCAAGTACCTCGCCGCCGAGAAGGCCGTGGAGATCGCGCGCCGCGCGATCCAGATCCATGGCGGCGTCGGTTACACCAAGGACTACGGCGCCGAGAAGCTGCTCCGCGATGCGCTGGTGATGCCGATCTACGAGGGCACGAGCCAGATCCAGTCGCTGATGGCGATGAAGGACACGCTCGGCGGGATCATCAAGAACCCGCGCGGCTTCGTGACGCGGCTCGGTCAGGCGCGGTTCCGCTCGGTCTCCGCGCGCGATGTCCTCGAGCGCCGGGTCGCGCGCATCCAATCGCTGTCGCTCTCGGCGCAGCAGCACCTGATGACCCGCACCGCGCTCGCCAAGCTCGGCGGGCTCGCCGACAAGCCGATGACCACCTGGATCGAGTCGTTCACCAAGCAGTGGGACCCCAAGCGCGACTTCGCCCTGGCGATGCTCCACGCCGAGCGCCTCACCAAGCTGCTCGCCGACGAGGCGGTCGCCGAGATCCTCCTCGAGCAAGCGAAGAAGCACCCCGAGCGCCGCGCGGTGCTCGAGCGCTGGCTCGACCGGATCGAGATCCGCGACAAGGCGCTGCACGAGGAGATCACCACCACGGGCGACAAGCTGCTCGAGCGGCTGCTCCGCTCGGGAGAGGTCTCCCCCAAGCACGCGGACGCGGCCGAATGATCCCGCTGCGTCACGTGCTGTCGCAGGGCGCGGTGCTGCGCGCGATGGGCGCCGCGGCGCTCCGCCGGCCGGCTACTGCCATTCCTGCCACGCCGGGCCCGTGGTTCGAGGAGCGCGTGCAGCCGCGCCCCGCGGCGCTCATCCGCGACTACCTCCGCGCGATCGGGGCCGATCCCTCGTGGTACCGCGGCCGGCTGCCTGCGCACCTGTTTCCCCAGTGGGGCTTCCCGCTCGCCGCGCGCGCGATGGCGGGGCTCCCGTACCCGATCACCCGCGTGCTCAACGCCGGTTGCCGCCTCGAGATCAAGGGCGCGCTCGCCGATGACAAGCCCTTCGACGTGCGCGCCCGCCTCGAGTCGATCGAAGCCGACGACCGCCGCGCGCTCATCACCACCCGCATCGAGACCGCCGACACCCTCGTCGCCGAGCTCCACGCCTTCGTCCCCCTGCGCAAAACAGGCGCGCGCGAAAAAGCAGGCGCGCGCGAAAAAACAGGCGCGCGCGTAAGCGAGCGCCTAACGCCGCAAAACGCCCAAGAACTCGCCTTCCTCACCCTCCCCCCCGACGCCGGCCTCGACTTCGCCAAGCTCACCGGCGACTTCAACCCCATCCACTGGATCCCCGCCGCCGCCCGCGCCGCCGGATTCAAGGGCTGCATCCTCCACGGCTTCGGCACCATGTCCCGCGCCATCGCCGCGCTCGATCGCAGCGTCTTCGCCGGCGACCCCACGCGCCTCACGACGTTCGACGCGCGCTTCACCCGCCCGCTCACGCTGCCCGCGCGCGTCGGCGTGTACGTGAAGGGCGACCAGCTGTGGGTCGGCGACGCGCCGGGCGGCGGCACCTACCTCGAAGCCACCTACGGAGTCCGCTCATGAACGATCTGCTGCTCGAGCTCGGAAAGAACCCCAACACGCGGCGCCTCCTCAAGGGGCTGCCGATCCCGCTCCCCGAGTCGCTGCGCCGCGAGCGGGGCCCGATGACGGCGCGTCCGCTGCAGGATCGCAAGGTCGTCGTCGGCGGCAGGGGCGCGCTCATCCCGGTCATCGCCGAGACGCTCGCGCGCGCCGGCGCCGATCCGTTCGTCGACGATCCCGAGCCCTTCCGCGGTCCGGGCGAGACGTACGGACGACCGCCGACGACCGGCGCGCCCCAACGCGCCGACGCGCTGGTGTTCGACGGCACGTCGCTCGAGAGCGTCCGCGCGGTGTTCGACTTCTTCCAGCCGCTCATCAAATCGCTCGCTCGCTCGGGCCGCGTCGTCGTGCTCGCGCGGCCGCCGCGCAACGCCGCACAGGCCGGGCTCGAGGGCTTCGTGCGCAGCCTCGCCAAGGAGATCGGTCGCACCGGCGCCACGGCCAACCTCCTCGTCGTCGAAGAGGGCGCCGAGAAGCGCGTACCCGCGGTGCTGCGGTTCCTCCTCTCCGCGCGCTCGGCGTTCGTCACCGCCCAGCCGATCGTCGTCGATCTGCGCGCGCGGGGCGGCGACGAACCGGCCCTGGTGCAGAGCCTCGAGAAGCGCCGCGCGCTGGTGACGGGCGCGGCCCGGGGCATCGGCGCGGCCACCGCCCGCGCGCTCGCGGCCGAGGGCGCGCACGTGATCTGCCTCGATCGCCCCGCCGACGACGCGGCCACCTCGCAGCTCGCGCGCGAGCTCGGGGGCACGGCGC
>JALHOE010000195.1 GCA_022843175.1 Deltaproteobacteria bacterium | reverse complement strand
GCGCCCGAGCCGGCCGCCCCGGCCGAACCGACGAAACCCAAAGCGAAGCCGAAGGCCGCCCCGACGCCGAGCGCGGCGCCGTCTCCGGAGCCCGCCGCGCCGGCGATCGCGGTCTCCGCGTCCGCCACCGTCTCTGTTTCCGTTTCCGTTTCTGCCTCGGCCCCGCCGTCCGACATCCCGCCCAACCAGGGCCGCCTCGTGCTCAAAACGCCGGCCGGCTTTCGGGTGTTCGTCGACAACAAGGTCGTCGGCAACACGCCCGATCCGGTGCTGGTGGCGTGCGGCACGCGCGCGGTGAAGATCGGCAGCCACGGCACCACGCAGCAGATCGCGGTGCCGTGCGGCGGCGAGATCGAGGTCTACGCCAAGTAGCGGCGCCGACGCGCGACGCCGAGGAGCGCGAGCGCGAGGCCGAGGCCGACAGCACCGGGGGCGCGCGACGGCGTGGTGCGGCAGCCGCAGCTGCCCTGGATCTCTTCGGCGGCGGGGTCTGCCGCGGGGTTGACGCCGCCGTCGTCGGCCGGTGTGCCCGCGTCGGTCGCGGTGCCGGGGACCGAGCCCTCGAACGCGTCGTCCATGAGGTAGACCTCGGGGCCGCTGCCCTTCACCAGGAACGGCGCGTTGCGCACCGGCGGTCCCTTGGGCATCGCGTTGATCTCGGCGGCGGTCATCGTCTCGATCGTCGCGCCGTCGAACTCCCAGGCCACGAGCACGTCGGGGTTGGGCACGTGGCGGCGGTAGCCGGAGTCGAGGAGCCAGACCTCGGGCGACATGTCATCGGCCTTCACCAGCTTCGGCGCGGCGGGGAGGTCGATGCCCTTCTTGATCGCCTCGAGCTTGGTGTCGTCGACCGAGACCTGGCTCCACAGCGGGTCGAAGTTCCACGACGCGTACGCCGTCGCGGTCGTGACGTGCCGGCGGACTCCCTCGGGGAGCACGGTGGCGCAGGTGATGGTCTTGGGGCCACCGGGAAGCTCGGTGTTCGCTCCGCCGGCGCTGTCGATCGCGAGGGCGCGCACCTCGTGCGGTTTGCCGTCCTGCATCGACAGCGGGACCTTGGTGGTGAAGCCGTGGTCGCACGAGCCGAGCGCCATGCAGAGATCGTCTCGCTTGGTGGCGGCGGTGAGGCGGAGCACCTTGGCGGCCGGATCGCCGACCTTGCCGTCGAAGTAGACGTGGACGCCGATCGGTTTGTCGGCGGCGTCGGGGTCGTGTGCCCAGCCGCGGATCTCGTCGCACGACGCCGCGTCGAGCTGGCCCTTGGGCGGGTCGTTGGTGTCGGGCGGCGGGCCGATCAGGCTCTGGTACGAGGTGACGAGGGACATGTACGTGGGCACGTAGACCGTGCCGACGCCCCCGACGGTCTGCCGCAGGTTGAAGTGGAGATGGGTCGTCGTCGGCGTGCCGCCGAAGACGTTGGAGACCTTGCCCATGCGCTGGTTGCGCTTGACCTTGTCGCCGACCTTCACCTGCACGTTCGACATGTGGAGGTAGTCGTAGCGAGTGCCGTCGGCGCCGGTGAGGTAGACCGAGTAGCTGCCGACGTTGGTGATCGTGCCGTCGGCCGCGGCGACCGCCCAGTGCACGTCCTTCGCGCAGGTGCCGGGGCGGATGTCCTGGCCCTGGTGGCCGGTGCCCGACGGGCAGAGCGGCATGTCCCACGACCGCGACTCGCAGTAGTTGTCCTTCCACGGGTAGCTGTAGTTGCTCGTGGAGCACTGCGAGCCGCCCGGCCCCATCGAGCCGCCGGCGCCCCATACCTGGGAGTTGGCGAACGCGGGCGCGGCCTCGATCGGGAAGCGCATGCCGGGCGCGTAGACCTTGGTGTCGACGCGACCCTTGCCCGAGCCGGGGACCAGCTCGCCCGGCGGGCGATAGGTGAAGTCGGCGGCGCCGGCGGTGAGCGTGGCGAGCGCGAGCGCGGCGGTGACCGCGAGGGAGAGGGCTTTCACTTGGCGCCTCCCACGTAGACGAGGTCGCGCGCGAGCTCGAGGAGCAGCGTCTCGTCGTTGCACCGCGCGTCGCTCGGCTCGCCGCACTCGACGTCGAGCGCGTAGTAGAAGCCGCGCTCGCGCCACGATGCCGTCCAGATGCCCTCGTTGCGGGTCACGAAGCCGGGGACGCCGCGCACGGTGTGCTTGCCCTTCGTGGCCGCGACGTCGTCGTAGCGGTGAACGATTTTGGAGGAGCCGACGGTGACCGTGATGCCGTCGTGCGACGCGTTGAACGCGTACCAGTTCTCCTCGGCCATCACCTTCCCGACCTTGAGCAGCTCGGGGCGATTCGGCACCAGGACCGGCACCGGGGCGCGGCCGACCGCGGTCTTCGACTCGTTGTCGAGCCCGCTCAGGACGGCGGTGTCCACGGCGAGCGCCGTGCTGGTGGTGCCCGCGCGCGGCTCGCGCGAGGTGTCGCAACCGGCGCCCCCGAGGAGGACCACGGCTATGCTGAGGAGCGTCGTGCGCATGCGGGAGCAACTCTACCGCGTTCGCAGGGCGCGCCCACCGGCGACTGTCCGCATCGAAGAACCGGCAGTGTCATACAGACGATACGCCATACCGCTTTTTGCGCTGCTTTCTGCGTGCGCACGGCGCCCGCGCGAGCAAGCGGCGCCCGCACCACCGCCGCCGCCCGCCTCGCAGATCACCGCGAGCGCGCCCGCCGACGCCGCGCCGCTGGTGGTCGGCGGCGCGCGACCGGTCGAGGTCCACATCCCCGCGCCCCTGATCAAGCCCGCGCCGCTCGTGATCATGCTCCACGCCTACGGCGCCAACGCCGCGCTCGAGGAGCTCTTCTTTCGCTTCCGCAATCACGCCGACGCGCGCGGGTTCGTCTACGTCGCGCCCGAGGGCTCGGTGAACGGCGAGGGCAAGCAGTACTGGAACGCGACCGACGCGTGCTGCGCCCCCCCGGCCCACCTCGACGGCGGCGGCGCGCCCGACGACGTCGAGTACATCCGCGAGATCGTCGGCGAGATCGCGAGCAAGGTCGACATCGACGCCAAGCGAATCTACCTGGTCGGCCACTCCAACGGCGGCTTCATGGCCCACCGCCTCGCGTGCGATCACCCCGAGCTGTTCGCGGCGATCGTCAGCGTCGCCGGCGCGACCTTCGCCGACGCCAAGCGGTGCAAGCCGAGCAACCCGGTCGCGGTGCTGCAGGTGCACGGCACCGCCGACACGACGATCCACTTCGAGGGCGGCATGTTCTTCGGGAACGTCTACCCCCCGGCGAAGACGACGGCGGAGCGGTGGGTCACGTTCAACGAGTGCACCAAGTACCCGATCGAGGTCTCGACGCCGCTCGACCTCGACGTGCGCGTGCCGGGCGCCGAGACCCACGTGCGTCGTTGGGTCGGCTGCAGGGACAACGCTGACGTCGAGCTATGGACGATGACCGGCAGCACGCACGTCCCCCTCACCTCCGGCGCCTTCGCCCCCGCGCTGCTCGACTTCCTCTACGCGCACCCCAAGCCGTAGTCGGGCGGTTGCGCGAGTTGTGAAACCGCGCAGAGAGTTGCGCAACGCGCGCAGCGAAATTCTGTGTTGCGTGCAGAGTTGCAGGAAAGCGAGGGCTCTCGGGACGGAACGGCGTTTGCGAAGGGCACACCCATGCGCGTCCCCGCTCCCTACACCCTGCCCCCGCTCCTCCTTCTTCTCGCCGCCTCCGGCTGCGCCATGGCGAGCAGCGATCCAGGCGACGAGGGCGACGACAAGAACGGCCAAATCATCGGCGGCAGCAAGGCGAGCGCGCACCAGGAGGCCGCGCTGATCAACATGCTGAACAGCGCCGGCTACCAGACCTCGGCGTGCTCCGGCTCGATGATCGCGCCGCGCGTCGTGCTCACCGCGGGCCACTGCGTCGATGGCGTGGCCGGGTTCCAGGTGATCGCGCCCTACACCGCGACCGGCAAGCAGACCGCGAAGTCGAAGAAGTGGCTCAGCTACGACTGGAAGAACGTGTCCGGGTCGTCGGTCGATCCGAACCTCCACGACGTGGGGCTCATCGTGCTCGACACGCCGATCACGCTGACGAAGTGGCCGACCGTGCGCAAGGATCCGATCCCCTTCGGCGACCCGGGGGTGAACATCGGACGCATCAACAACGGCAGCTTCTCGAGCACCGATCTGTTCGTGAGCAAGCCGATCAAGATGCTCGACGGCAAGAAGAGCGGCTACCCCTACGACTATTACTCCACCGAGGTCATCCAGTCCGGCGACTCCGGCGGCCCGGTCGAGGTGCCGGGCACGTTCGAGATCATCGCGGTCAACTCCGGCGCGGGAGGCGGCACGCAGGTGCTCGCGCGGACCGATCTGCTGTGGTCGTGGATCGACAAGGAGGTGCAGGCCAACGGCGGATGGCCGACCGATGGCGGCGGCGGCGGCGGCGGTGGCGGCGGCGGCGGTGGTGGTGGTGGTGGAACGCCCGGCGACGCCGACGCCGACGGAGTGCCCGACGCGCAGGATCTGTGCAGCAAGACCCCCGCGGGCGCGCCGGTGTGGAAGACGGGCGAGTGGCTCGGGTGCGGCGCGGGGCAGTTCCGCGACGGCGGCGGCGGCGCGGACGCCGACGGCGACACCGTGCCCGACAACCGCGATCTCTGCTCGAAGACGCCCGCGGGCGCGCCGGTGTGGCAATACGGCGAGTGGATGGGCTGCGGCGCGGGACAGTTCCGCGACAAGTAGCGAGCTACTCCCGCGGGCGGATCCAGGTCGCCGCCCCGACCGCGAGCACTTGCCCCGCGGCCGAGGCGAGCGCGGTGCCGCAGCGAACCTTCCGCCCCTCGCTGCCGAGCGCCCACCCGTACACGACGTGCGTGCCGCCGTGGATGGGCGCGCGCACCTCGACCGCGAGCTCGCCGAGCAACATCGGCACGGGGTGGTCGCCGACGACGGAGAAGTAGCCGGGGCAGTCGAGCGCGGCCCACACGATCGGCAGCGCGAGCGCGCCGTGCTCGAAGAGATCTGCCGGGGGGTCGAACGGCGCAGCGACCAGGCCACGCTCGGTGGCGCCGGGGAAGATGCGGAGCCCGTCGCCCGCCGCGCGCTCGGGGCCGCAGACGAAGCAGGAGGGGAACGGATGCTCCGCGAACCCGGCGTATCGCGTGGCGGCGTCGCGGGCGGCGTCGAGCCAGGGCGCGGCCGGCACCTCGAGGCTCAGCGTCGTGGGCGCGGCGCTCGCGACGATCGCGTCGCCGTCCCGCAGCTCGTGGTCGGTGATCGCGAGCGCGCGATCGAGCGGCGGCGGCCAGTGCAGCCGTACCCGCGCCGGGCCGTGCACACGCTGGCCGAGGAGGCCGGCGACGTACCCGCCGTTGCCCGACATCGGCGGCCCGCGGAAGCGGCCCTGAATGACGACGGTCGACGGCTCGGGAGCACCCATCGGGGATGAGACTCCGCGCGCAGAGGGGCGTTACGCTCTCGGCGTGTCCCCCTATCGCGGCGCGCCCGTTCGTCTGACGCACGTCCGCTGCGGTTATGGCGGCACCGGGGTGTCGCCCGAGGGGTACTGCGCGGTCATGCCCGATTTCGACGCGACCGCGATGCAGGCCGTGTCCGCGGTGCGCCTCGCCGAGCTCGCGCTGCTCGATCCCACGGGAGCCGAGCTCGCGCGCGCCGAGGCTCCGATCGAGCTCCGGATCTGGCGCCCCGGACGCGACGCCGATCACAACGAGATCACGGTGCCGTTCCCCGGCGCGCTCGAGGCCGGCGTCACGTTGCGCCTCCGCGCGAGGGCCGCTCTCACGCTGCTGCCGCGCGCGTCCACGCTCTCGTCGTGTCGCTATCGCGTCACGTTGCTCTTCGGCAGCAGCGACGGCGCCATCGAGCTCCAGGGACCGCTCGACGCGCCATGGGCGACCGCGGGCCCGGTGGCGCTGTCGTAGAGGCGGCTCAGGGCGGCTCGATCGGCTCGGCGCCGATGATCGACATCGCGCCCTCGCTGATCCGCACGTGCACGTGGTTGTCGTGGTTGGGCCAGTGCTGGAGGTGCCGGCCGTCGCCGAAGTACGGCACCCACTTCGACTCGATCGTCTTGTCGGTCGCGAGGGTGGAGGCGGCGGGCTTCACCAGCTCGATGAGCTCGGTGTCGAGGAACATCATCGTCACGATGTCGCCCTCGTAGAAGCCCGCGAGCTCGCGTGCGGTGGCGCGCGCGTCGAGGCCCTTGGCCGTGCCGTTCACGCACACGCGGCCCCCGCTCGTCGAGGTGGTGGTGCAGAAGGAGCGCCAGTGGGACTTGCCGTCGCTCCCGTACAGCGAGACGTCGACGTCCTTGCCGCGCTGGTGCGAGGCGTGCCGCGGCGAGCCGGTGTCGACGCCGGGCGTCTCTCCGTTCCACTGCGAGAGGTCGTAGGGAAAGAACGGCGTCTTGCCCATCGCGATCATCCGCCGCGCGGCGTGCCGCAGCAGCATGAGCATGTCGCGGCGGCCGAACCAGTAGCGGAAGACCGTGCCCGAGTCGGTGTCGTAGCCGTCGACGAGCGGATCGTTGGGGAGCGGCAGCTGCATCAACCGCGCGCAGTCGGCGGCGCAGGCGACGCCGTCGGCGAACGGGGTGCGGGTGACGGTGAGCTTGCCGGTGAACGCGGCGGACGACGTGATGCGCACCCAGAACGTGGCCGAGCCGGTGGGGTCGAAGACCGCGAGGGTGCGCAGGCCGCCGCCGCCGTCGGTGGCACCGAGCTCGGTGGGCGCGCCGCTCCACCGATCGACGCGCATCACGACCGGCTGGGAGGGCGGGTCGAACGTGAGCATGAAGTGAACGTGCTCGGTGGGCTTGGTGTCGACGCGGAGGATGACCTCGCCCTTGGCCGGGATGGAGATCGGCTGCTCGCCGTCGACCGCGGGCTTCTCGCCGGGGAGCGACGGTGCGGGCGCGGCGTCGGCGGGGGCGTCGACGGGCGGCGTCGCGGTGTCGGCGACGACGGCGGCGTCGTCGTCGGAGGCCGGCGTGAAGCTGTCCTCGGCGACGACGGCGTCGGACTCGGCGGGGATCGCGGGGGATTCGCCGCTGCAGGCGACGAGGAGGGAGGCGAGGACGGCGGCGCGCAAGGCCGTGAGCTTACGCTCGGATCGCGTCGCGCGCTCGACCGGCTACTTGCACTCGCCGTCCCGGGCGGCGCACTTCTTCTCGGTCTGGCACGCGGTGGAGCCGGCGCAGTCGGCGTCGGTGTCGGCGGTGCACCCGCCGTTCTTCGCGGTGCACTGCCCGAACGTCTTGCAGGACTGGGTGGACTTGCAGTCGTCGCCGCGCGCGACACAGCTGCCGTCGTGCGCGGTGCAGAAGCCCGACTTCTTGCACTCCTCGCGCGCGCGGCAGGTCTCGTCGCTCACGACGCACTCGCCGTCGTGCACGGTGCAGTCGCCGAAGTCGCGGCACCGCGCCGACTGTTGGCAGTCGGCGTTGGTGAGGGCCACGCAGCGACCGTCGCGCGACGTGCACTGACCGCGGTCCTTGCACGCGCGCGAGTCGCGACAGAGATCCACCGGGGCCGGGCGGGGCTTGCACCCGAACAGCCCCGTGAGCGCGAGGGCAACGAGGAGCCCGCGCACGTCAGACGTCGTGGATCCCGCCGGGCAGCTTGGTGCGGCCCTCGCGGGTGCGGTCGTTCCACGTCTCGTGCTTGCCGCCGGGGACCTCTTGCATCGTGATGCAGCCCGGCACCGGGCACACGAGCTGGCAGAGGTTGCAGCCGACGCACTCGGGCTCGTCGACCCACGGCAGGCGCTCGCCGGCGATGGCGCCGACGCGGAAAGGCGTGGGCGGGGTGGCGTTGCCGTGCGCGTGGGCGTGCGGCGGACGCTGCTTCTCCTCGCGGCCGGTGAAGATGCACTGGTGCGCGCCGTCGTGACACGCGGTCACGCACAGCTGGCAGCCGATGCAGGACTTGTCGTCGATGCGGGCGACGAGCTTGTGGCCGAGATCGAGATCACCCCACTCGCGGTAGGCGCCGACGGCGCGCCCGCGGAGCTCTTCGACGCTCTTCATGCCCTGCGCATCGAGGTACTCGCTCAGCCCCTCGATCATGTCGCCGACGATGCGGTAGCCGTAGTGCATCACCGCGGTGCAGACCTGGACGCTCGTGGCGCCGAGCGCGATGAACTCGGCGGCGTCCTTCCAGTTCGAGATGCCGCCGATGCCGGAGATCGGGGTGTTGCGGATGCCCTGCTCGCGCGCGAGGGCCGCCGTCATGTAGAGCGCGATCGGCTTGACCGCCGGCCCGCAGTAGCCGCCGTTGGTCGAGGCGCCCGCCACCGCCGGGAACGGGACCATCTTGTTGAGATCGATGCCGATGATGCTCTTGATGGTGTTGATCAGCGAGAGCCCGTCGGCGCCGCCGGCGACCGCGGCGAGGCCGGCCTCGGTGATGTCGCCGGTGTTGGGCGTGAGCTTGATGAGGACGGGGGTCTTGGCGAACTCCTTCGCCCAGCTCGTGATCTCGGTGATCAGCTTGGGCTCCTGGCCGACCGAGGAGCCCATGCCGCGCTCGCACATGCCGTGCGGACAGCCGAAGTTGAGCTCGAGGCCGTCGACGCCGACGTCCTCGCAGCGCTTGATGAGGACGCGCCAGTCCTCTTTCGTCTCGGTCATGAGCGAGGCGATGAGCGCGTGCTTCGGGTAGCGCTTCTTGACCTCGTACATCTCCTTGAGGTTCACATCGAGCGGGCGATCGGTGATCAGCTCGATGTTGTTCAACCCCATCATCTTGTAGGTGCCGAGGTCCACCGCGGCGAACCGCGAGGTGACGTTGAGGATCGGATCGCCGAGGGTCTTCCACACGGCGCCGCCCCACCCCGCGTCGAACGCGCGCATGACCTGCTCGCCGGTGTTGGCGGGCGGCGCGGAGGCGAGCCAGAACGGGTTGGGGCTCTTGATGCCGGCGAAGTTGATGCTCAGGTCGGCCATCACGCCCACTCCTTCAGAAGGTGCCGGGCCGCGTTGCGACCGTCGGCGACCGCGTTGACCACTTCTTTGCCGCCGTTGATGCAGTCGCCACCGGCGAACACCTTCGGCTGATTGGTGCGGCAGTTGTCGTCGACGACGACGCAGCCACGCTTGTCGAGCGCGACGCCGAGCTGCTCGGCGACGGCGCGGAGCTTGGCCTGGCCAATTGCGATGACGACGAGATCGCAGGGGACCTCGCGCTCGGCCTCGCCCGTCTTGACCCGGGCCGCGACGAGCTTACCGGCCGCGTCGCGGACGAAGCCGGTCACGACCGAGCTCTCGACGAGGCGAACGCCCTCTTCGCGCGCGGCGAGCAGCTCGTGCGCGTAGCCGCTCATGTCCTTCTTGGTGCGGCGGTAGACGAGCGCGACGTCCTCGGCGCCGAGGAGCGCGCACTCGCGCGCCACGTCGATCGCCGTGTTGCCGCCGCCGACCACGAGCACGCGCTTGCCCGCCTTCGCGGTGCCGAGCTTCATCTGCTCGATCCAATCGACCGCGCCGACGACGCCGGGGCCCTCTTCGCCGGGGACGCCGAGCTTGGAGTCGTCGCCGAGGCCGACGCCGATGAAGACGGCGTCGTACTCGTTGACGAGCGAGGCGGGGTGCACCTCGGTGTTCGTGCGGACCTCGACGCCGAGGTCGAGGATCCACTGCACCTCGCGCAGCGAGTCGTCGGCCTTGAGCTTGTAGGGGGCGACGCCGGTGGTGTTGAGGCCGCCGGGGACGCTGCGCTTCTCGAAGATGATCGCCTCGGTGCCCTCGAGCGCGAGGTAGCCCGCGAACGCGAGGCTCGCGGGGCCCGCGCCGATGCAGGCCACGCGCTTGCCGTTCTTCGGCTTCGGCGTGTACAGCGAGGTGAGCGCGCCCACCGTCTCGGTGGCGTGCCGCTGGAGCTTGCCGATCTGAATCGGCTCGCGGCCCCAGCCCGTGTACACGCAGCTCCCGACGCACAGCACCTCGACGGGACACACGCGCGAGCACGAGTAGCCGAGCAGGTTCTGCTCGAGGATCGTGCGCGCGCTCCCGCGGATGTTGCCGCTCGCGATCTTCTTGATGAACGTGGGGATGTCGATCGAGGTGGGGCACGCCTGGATGCACGGCGCGTCGGTGCAATAGAGGCAGCGCTCTGCCTCGGCGACGGCCTCGGCGGCGGTGTAGGCCTCTTTGTCGGGGAGCGACTCCTCGGAGCGACCGGCTTGGAGCTTCATTGCGATGTCAGTGCCTTTCGACGAAACGGTCAGAGACTGAAGGTGTTGCGCTTGAAGAACTTGCCGCGGCCCTTTTTCCCGAGCCACTGACCCTCGTCGACGATGAGCTCGCCGCGCGAGAACACTTGCGTGGCCGCGCCGCGCACCTTTTGTCCCTCGTAGGGCGAGTAGTCGACGCGCATGTGGAGCGTCTTCTCGGACAGGAGGTGCTCCTTCTCGCCGTCCCACACGACGACGTCGGCATCGGCGCCGGGGGCGATGGTGCCCTTGCGCGGATACATGCCGAAGATCTTCGCCGGCGCCGTGCTCGTGATCTCGACGAAGCGGTTCATCGAGATGCGCCCGGTGCGGACGCCGCCGTCCCACAGCAGGTACATGCGGGTCTCGACGCCGGGCATGCCGTTGGGGATCTTGGCGAACGAGTCGCGACCGAGCTCTTTCTGGCCCTTGAAGCAGAACGGGCAGTGGTCGGTGGAGACGACCTGGAGGTCGTTCGTCTTGAGGCCGCGCCAGATGTCCTCCTGCATCTCCTTGGGGCGGAGCGGCGGGGTGCACACGTATTTGGCGCCCTCGAACCCGTCGCGCGCGAGATCGTCGAGCGAGAGGAACAGATACTGCGGGCAGGTCTCGGCGTACGCCGGGAGACCGCGGTCGCGCGCCTCGACCACTTTGTCGAGCGCGCGCGGCGCCGAGAGGTGGACGATGTACACCGGCGCTCCGGCCATCTCGGCGAGGGCGAGCGCGCGGTGGGTGCCCTCGGCCTCGGCGATCTGCGGGCGCGAGAGGGAGTGGTATTTCGGCGCGGTCTCGCCGCGCGCGATCGCCTGCTCGATGAGCACGTCGAGCGCGATGCCGTTCTCGGCGTGCATGCAGATGAGCGCGCCGAGGTCGCGCGCCTTCTGCATGGCGCGGAAGATCTGCCCGTCGTCGACGTAGAGGACGCCGGGGTAGGCCATGAACATCTTGAACGACGTGACGCCCTCGCGAACGAGACCCGACATCTCGTCGAGCGTCGTCGGGTTCACGTCGGTGAAGATCATGTGGAAGCCGTAGTCGATCGCGGCCTTGCCCTCGGCCTTGCCGTACCAGGTGTCGAGGCCCTGACGGAGCGAGGAGCCCTTGGTCTGGATCGCGAAATCGACGAGCGTGGTGGTGCCGCCGTGCGCCGCGGCGATCGTGCCGGTCTCGAAGTCGTCGCTCGACGTGGTGCCGCCGAACGGCATGTCCATGTGGGTGTGCGCGTCGATGCCGCCGGGCATGACGTACTTGCCGGTGGCGTCGATGGTCTTGTCTGCGGTCATGCCGTGCGCCGCGCCGGGCGCGGTGAGCGCGACGATCTTCTCTCCCTCGATCCACACGTCTCCGGCGAAGGTGTCGACTGCGGTGACGACGGTGCCGTTCTTGATCAGCGTGCGCATGACGCTCCCCTCGGTGACAAACGAAACGCCCATCCTACGCGGAAATTGCCGCTTACTCCACCCGAAGACGCTCGGGGGGCAGCGCCGTGATCGTGCCGTCGGCGTGGATTTGCATCATGAGCCCGAGCTCGTAGCTGCTCTTGAAAATCAGCCCGGCGTTGCGGTGATGGCGAATCGAGCAGTCCTGGACCATCCCGAGCGGCGTCACGAGCTCACCGCCCGGTCCGGCCGCCGGCATCTTGTAGTTCGGCCCGTCGAGGCACTTGCCGCTCAGCGACCATTTGTCGTTGGCGGCCACCTTCGCGCGGAGCAGCACCGGCGCGATCTGATGGACCTTCTGGCCCGCCTCCTCGAAGTCGATCTCCGCGGTCTCGAGGTGGAGATCGACGGTGAAGGGCGCGTCCCCCTCGGTGATCACGAGCTTCTTGTCCGTCGCAGTCCGCGGGCCGATCTTGGCGGTGCGCACCGCCGAGCGCGTCGCGCGCGAGAGGTCCCACTCGAAGAGCGTCGTGCCGCCCGGCGTGACCGGGAGGCGCTCCACACATCCCGCGAGCGCGAGGCATCCCGCGAGCCCGAGCGTCGAGAGCAGGATCGAGCGCACCATGCGGCCGAGCCTACCCGAATCGTCTCGCGTGCTTGGATGAGCGTTCGGGCCCGCGGCGGGCGGGGCCGTGGCGCGGGCACGCGAGGAGCATACAATGGCGTCATGGGGGCATGGTTGGGTGCGGCGCGTGCGCCGTGGAAGCGCTACGGGTTGGCGCTGCTGCTGACCGCGGCTGCCTATGCTCTGCAGGTGCTCATCTGGGAGCACCTCCCTCCCTCGCCGTACCTGCTCTTCTATCCCGCGGTGTTCGTGAGCGCGTGGTGGCTCGGCCGGCGTCCGGCGCTCGCCGCCATCGCGCTCAGCTCTGTCGCGATCGTCTATGGCTTCCTCGAGCCCCACGGATCGTTCCAGATTCCTCCCATCGCCGATGCGGTCGACCTGACGCTCTACGCGCTCGTTTCGGGCGTCGCGACCCTCGCGCTCGATCGTCTGCGCGAGTCGCTCCGCACCGAACGAGAGGCTCGGCGCAACGCCGAGGCGGCCAATCGCGCCAAGGACGAGATCCTCGCGATCGTGTCCCACGACCTCCGCAACCCGCTCTCCGCGATCGCGCTCACCGCGCAGTCGCTGGCCCGCGATCCCGAGGCGCGCGTCGCACACGAGGCGGCGGCCAGGATCGACCGGGCCGTGGGCCACGCGACCGAGCTGGTGAACGACATCCTCGCCTTCGCCCGCGTCGACTCCGGCGAGCTCGAGTTCGACATCGGGAGCCATCCGGTCTCCAAGCTCATCGAAGAGGCGCACGAGTCGGCCTCGGCGCGCGCCGACGCCCGCGACATCCAGCTCGTGGCAACCCCGGTGGACGCGACCGTGCAGTGCGATCCCGAGCGCCTCCAGCAGATCTTGTCGAACCTCATCGCCAACGCGCTGAAGTTCACCCCGGCCGGCGGCACCGTGACGCTGCGCGCCGAGCGGCTCGGCGACCGGATCGGTTTCGAGGTCCGCGACACCGGGCCGGGGATCGCCCCCGAGCTCCGCGACAAGATCTTCGACCGCTACTTCACGGCGGACCGCAGCCGCGGCGCCGGCCTCGGTCTGCACATCGCGCGCATGCTGGTCCATGCGCAGCAGGGCGAGATCGGCGTCGACAGCGAGCCCGGAAAGGGGAGCACGTTCTGGTTCACGCTCCCGGCGACGCCCACGCAGTGCGCGCGACCGAGCCAGGCCGCCGCCGCAGCGATCGTCGACGAGCCGAGCACCGCGGGGGGTTGGCCGCACCGCCTCGCCGCGCGCTAGCTGCAGACCTGCCGACACAACGCGGCTTCGTCCGCCGTCTTCGCCCGGACGGTGCACTTCGCCTGACACTTGTAGCGATGCGGATCGGCCTCTTGCTCGCCGGCGAGCTTGTCGACGCACTTCTTCTCGTCGTCCGGGTCGGGCGCCTTGCGCAGGCTCGCCCAGTGCGCGCAGACCTCTTGCGGGCTCGGGGTGCACCCGAGGAGGAGGACTGCGAAGAGGGCGAAGCGGCGCATCAAATGTCGCGCGCGAGATCGCCGTACGTGTCCGGGCGGCGATCGCGATAGAACTGCCAGATGCGGCGGACCTCTTCGATCTGCTCGAAGTCCATGTCCGCGACCACGAGCTCGCTCTGGTCCTCGCTGCCGGTGGCGAGGAAGTTCCCGCGCGGATCGACGAAGTAGCTCGTGCCGTAGAACTTGCCGATGTTCCACGGCGCCTCGGTGCCGACGCGGTTGATCGCGCCGAGGAAGTAGCCGTTGGCGACCGCGTGGGCGGGCTGCTCGAGCTTCCACAGATACTGCGAGAGGCCGGCGACGGTGGCCGACGGGTTGAGGACGAGCTCGGCGCCGTGGAGACCGAGCAGACGCGCGCCCTCGGGGAAGTGGCGGTCGTAACAGATGTAGACGCCGACCTTGCCGTACTGCGTCTGGAACACCGGGTAGCCGAGGTTGCCGGGCTTGAAATAGAACTTCTCGAAGAAGCCGGGGTTGACCTGCGGGATGTGGTTCTTGCGGTACTTGCCGAGGTACTTGCCGTCGGCGTCGATGACCGCCGCGGTGTTGTAGTAGACGCCGGCCTGCTCGCGCTCGTAGATGGGGACGACGATCACCATCTGGTGCTTCTTGGCGAGCGCCTGGAACACCTCGATCGTCGGGCCGGGGCACGCCTCTGCGGACTCGTACCAACGCGGCGACTGGCCGGGGCAGAAGTAGGGGCCGTCGAAGATCTCTTGCAGGCAGAGGATCTGCACGCCCTTCTTGGCGGCCTCCTCGACGAACGGGAGGTGCGCCTCGAGGGCAGCCTGCTTGACGCGAGCAACAGGCACGGACTCGTCGTTGATCGGGTTCGCGCACTGAATCAGGCCGCCACGGACCATTCGAGGCATGAGTCCCCTTACTTGTTCTGCGGGAAGCCGAGGTCGACGCCACGGAAGCGCGGGTCGGGCCAGCGCTCGATGACGACCTTGTTGCGGGTGTAGAAGCGGATCCCATCCGGGCCGTAGATGTGCAGATCGCCGAAGAGCGACTGCTTCCAACCGCCGAACGAGTAGTACGACATGGGCACGGGGATCGGCACGTTGATGCCGACCATGCCGACCTGGATCTCGTGACGGAACTTGCGCGCGGCGCCGCCGTCGTTGGTGAAGATCGCGGTGCCGTTGCCGTACGGATGCTCGTGGATCATCCGGATGGCCTCTTCGTAGGTGGCGACCCGGGAGACGCCGAGCACCGGCCCGAAGATCTCGTCCTGGTAGCAGGACATGCCCGGCTTGACGTGGTCGAGGAGGGTCGGCCCGAGGAAGAAGCCGTTCTCGTGCCCCTTCACCTTGAGCGTGCGCCCGTCGACGAGCACCGCTGCGCCCTCTTCGGCGCCGCGGCCGACGTAGCTCGCGACCTTGTCGCGGTGCGCCCGGGTGATGAGCGGGCCCATCTGCGACTCGGGGTCGAGGCCGTTGCCGACCTTGAGCGCGGCGATGCGCTCCATGATCTTCGGGATGAGGCGGTCGGCGGCGTTGCCCACCGCGACGAGCACCGAGATCGCCATGCAGCGCTCGCCGGCCGAGCCGTAACCCGCGCCGACGGCGGCGTCGGCCGCGAGGTCCATGTCGGCGTCGGGCAGCACCACCATGTGGTTCTTGGCGCCGCCGAGCGCCTGCACGCGCTTGCCGTTGCGGGTGCCGGTCTCGTAGATGTACTTCGCGATCGGGGTGGAGCCGACGAAGCTGAGCGCGCCGACGTCCGGGTGGTCGAGCAGGCGATCGACGGCGACCTTGTCGCCGTGGACGACGTTGAACACGCCGTCGGGGAGCCCTGCCTCCTTGAGGAGCTGCGCGCAGTAGAGGGTGACCGACGGATCGCGCTCCGACGGCTTGAGCACGAACGTGTTCCCGCAGGCGAGCGCCATCGGGTACATCCACATCGGCACCATCGCCGGGAAGTTGAACGGCGTGATGCCGGCGACGACACCCACGGGCTGGCGCATCGAGTAGGAGTCGACCTCGGTCGAGACGTTCTCGCTGATCTCGCCCTTGAGGAGCTCGGCCAGGCCGCACGCGTACTCCACGACCTCGAGGCCGCGGGTGACCTCGCCGAGCGCGTCCGACAGGACCTTGCCGTGCTCCATCGTGAGGAGCTTGGCGATCTCGTTCTTGTTGCGGTTCACGAGCTCGCGGTACGCGAACAGGACCCGGGTGCGAGTGGCGATGGACGCGTGTTGCCACGAGGCGAGCGCGGCCTTGGCGTTGGCCACCGCCTCGTCGACCTCGGGCACCGTGGAGAAGCCGACCGACTTCTGCACCTCGCCGGTGGCCGGGTTGAACACCTCGCCGTGCCGTTCGCTCTTCGACTCGGCCGCACGCCCGTTGATCCAGTTGCGAATCGTATCCATGGAGCCGGGCAGCATAGCGAAAGGCGATGGCGACCGTTAGGGAGCCTCGGCGTTGGGGGCGCGGGGTCGCGAGGGAGAGGGGTTAATGGAGCTCGTCCGCAGGGTGAGCGGGCGGGGCGTCGTGCGACGGCGCGCTGGTGCGAACATCCGCCGAAACTGCCGGCACAGCGCCCGGCGCGCGATCGGTGCGCTCGGCGCGGCGAGATTCGGCGGATGACCTCGCGAGCGCCGGGGGGCGCTCGGCGCTCTCACGCGTTCCGGGAGCCGCCGCAACTGCGGGCAGCCACGTCTCGCGTTCCGGCAGGACATCCGCCGCAACTGCGGGCAGCCACGTCTCGCGTTCCGGCAGGACATCCGCCGCAACTGCGGGCAGCCACGTCTCGCGTTCCGGCAGGACATCCGCCGCAACTGCGGGCAGCCACGTCTCGCGTTCCGGCAGGACATCCGCCGCAACTGCGGGCAGCCACGTCTCG
>JALHOE010000194.1 GCA_022843175.1 Deltaproteobacteria bacterium | reverse complement strand
GCCCCGAGGTTTCCCAAGAGCATCACGCGGTTCAGACCTTCAGCCATCGTCTACCCCTCCGGCGGGCACCGAAACGAACGTTCAGCGGTAGAACGCGGCGCAAACCCCGTCAAGGCTCGGCGCGCGCTTCCGCGGCCGGCAGCGTCATCACGGTCCAGCGCGGTTCGGATTCGCTCGCGGGCTCGCCCACGAGCGCGCGACCGCCGAGCGCCTCGACGATCCTCCGCCGCTCGTCGCCCCACACCAGGGCGACCGTCGCGCCCGCGTCGCGCGCCCGCGCGCGAAGCCGCGCTTCGTCCTCGAACGCGGAGCGGCCACGCGGCTTGCGCGGATCCTGGTCGCGATCGACCTCCGCCGCGGTCGGCCGACCGAACGCCGCGAGCACCGCGTAGTAGCCGTAGTCGATCGCGCCACCGGGGAGATCGCGCGTGTCGACCAGCACCCGCGTCGAGGGGGGCAGCGCCGACAGCGCGCGACCGGCGGCGAGCTCGCGCGGCCGCGGCGCCGCGGCATACCAGCGGAGCGAGCGATGGAGCCGCAGCCCGATGTAGCCGTAGAGCAGCGCGGCCATGACCGCGGCGGCGATCCACCGGTTCGCGCGCGAGCGCGTGCCCTCGAGGAACGCGAAGATCGCGTCACCGGTCGCGAAGAGCACGATCGTCGCCGGACCAAGGAGCGCGCGCTCGGGGTGGTGGGTGGGCGCGCCGTCCCGCACGTCACCGGCGATCAGCGTGAGCAGCTGGAGGAGCGCGAGCGCGAGCGGCCTGCGCCAATCGAGGCCGAGCGATTGCCCCCGGCGCTCGACGAGCAGCGCGCAGACCGCGCCGAGGAGCCCGGCGGCGAGCGCCTCGCGCAGCTCCTCGACGACGCCGTAGGGATACCCGATCAACCGGACGATCAGGCTCGGGCCCTGCCCGAGCGCCTGGCGGTAGCTGCGCACGAGTCGCAGGTAGCGGAACGCGTCCCCATATCGGAGGAGCTGCCACAGGCTCCACGCCGCGGGACCGAACGCAGCGATGGCCGCGGCGAGGAGCAAACGCGCGCGCGCGCCGCCCCGCGCACGACGCGCGTCGAGCAACGTCAAGAGGACGAACGCGACCGCCAGCGGCCACGCGTCGTAGCGGCTGAGCGTGCTCGCGAGGATGGCGAGCGCACCGACGATCCGCACATTGGGAGAGGCGGCGGCGAGCGCGATGGCCCCGGCCGCGGCGCAGGTGGCCGCGGGGACCTCGGGCACCGTCGCCACCGCGAGCTGCATCGCCCAGGGCATCGTGGCCGCGACCACCGCCGCCGCGATGGCGCGATGGCGCTTCATGCCGGCAGCGACAGCGACCGCTGCGACCAGGCCTCCGCACACCGCCGCCGCCGCGACCGAGAGGCCGCGCGCGACCGAGAGCGACGAGCCGAGCACGCGCATCGCGCCGCCCATCGTCCAGAAGGGCAGCGGCAACCAGCTCGTGCCCGTCGGATCGAGGTGGGGGATCGCGGCGAACCGCTGCGCGATCACCACGCGCGCGAAGTCGTCGTCGCTGACCGCACGAAAGCCGAGCGCGTAGACGAGCCCCGCACCCCCGACGCGCGCGATCGCTGCCGCGAGCGCGGCGAGCGCGATGTCGCGTCGTTGCATCAGCTCACGGAGAAGCGGACGGCGCCGGGGCGGGCGCGCTCGTGGCGGGAGCCGTCTCGACCGGGGCCGCGCTCGTCGCCGGGGGCGGCGGCGAGGGGAGCGGGTTCGAGGGGAAGCTCGGCAGGCTCAGGACCGGCGCCGGGGCCGTGGGGCTCGGCGCCGCGGACGGCGTGGCCGGCCCCGCGTAGATCACCTTGGCCGCCTCTTCGTACTTGGACGGGCCGGTGCGCGAGGACAGACCGGCGAGCAGCACCGAGGTGAACATGAACGTGAACGCGCACGCCTCGGTGAGCTTGGTGAGGAAGTTCCCTGCGCCCGCTCCGCCGAAGACTTGCTGGCTCGCGCCACCGAACGCCGCACCCATTCCGCCGCCGCGCCCCTGCTGGAGCAGGATCACGAGGATGAGAAAGGCGCAGACGAAGACGTGAAGGATGGTGAGGAGAACTTGAACCACGGCGAGGGGGGCTCCCTTACGCGGAAGTCGAGCGGGATGAAAGCCAGCTACGAGCCGACAGCGAGAATTACGATGCGGCCCGCAAGATGGCCCCGAACCCGGCCGCGTCAAGCGAGGCCCCACCGACGAGCGCACCGTCGATGTCGGGTTGGCCGAGGAGCGCCGCCGCATTGTCGGGCTTCACGCTGCCGCCATAGAGAATCCGGGTGCGCTCGCGGAGCGAGGGCTCGAGCGCCGCGCGGATCGCGGCGTGGACCTCTTGGGCGTCGGCCGGCGTGGCGTTCTTGCCGGTGCCGATCGCCCAAACGGGCTCGTAGGCGATGACCACGCCGCCCTTGCCGGCGGTGAGGGCCTCTTTGGCGGCGTTGACCTGGCGAAGGACGACCTCGAGCGTGGCCCCTGCCCCGCGCTCCTCGAGCGTCTCGCCCACGCAGAAGATCGGGTGGAGGCCGTTCTCGATCGCGACCCCGACCTTCTTGGCGACGAACGCGTCGGTCTCGGCGAAGAGCTGACGACGCTCGCTGTGACCGACGATCACCCAATGGCAGCCGGCCTCGGCGATCATCCGCGCCGAGATCTCGCCGGTGAAGGCGCCCTTCTCCTCGGGATAGAAGTTCTGCGCGGCGACGCCGATCGGCCGGTGGCCGAGCTGCTCGCCGATCTCGCTGACCATCTGCGCGACCGCGGCGAGCGCCGTGAACGGCGGCGCGACGACGCACTCGACGTTCGGGACCCGCGCCGCGATGCGCGCGACCTCGGCGGCGAGCTCCACGCCGGAGGCGCCGCCGTGGAACATCTTCCAGTTGCCGGCGATGAGCTTCGTCCTCATGACGCACGCATCGCGCCGCGGAGGGCCTCGATGCCCGGTAGCTTCTTGCCCTCGAGCAGCTCGAGCGAGGCGCCGCCGCCGGTGGAGATATGCGAGATCTTGGTGGCCACGTCCTCGCCGGCGTCGTGCACCGCCGCCGCCGAGTCGCCGCCGCCGATGACCGAGAACGCCTTGGTCGCGGCGATCGCGCGGGCGACGCCGAAGGTGCCCTTGCTGAACGGCTCCTTCTCGAACAGCCCGAGCGGGCCGTTCCAGAGGATCGTCTTCGCCGTGTTGAGCTTCTTCGTGAAGAGCTCCACCGTGCGCGGGCCGATGTCGAGCGCCATGGTGCCGGCGGGGATCTGCGCCACGTCGACGATCTCGCCGGACGTCGCGTCGATGCCGCTCGCGACGACGACGTCGACGGGGAGGAGCAGTTCGACCTTCTTGTCGCGCGCTCGATCCATGATTGTCCGCGCGAGGGGGAGCTTGTCGGCCTCGACCTTGGAGGCCGCCACGTCGACGCCCTTGGCGGCGAGGAACGTGTTGGCCATGGCGCCGCCGATCATCAGGCCGTCGACCCGCTCGAGGAGCGACTCGAGGACGTCGATCTTGTCGCTGACCTTGGCGCCGCCGAGCACGGCGACGTACGGGCGCTCGGCGCCCTCGATCAGCTTCCCGAGGGCTGCGATCTCCTTGAGCATGAGGAGCCCCGCGCCGCGCTCCGGCGTGAGGCGCGCGAGCGCGTGAACGCTGGCGTGCGCGCGGTGCGCCGCGCCGAACGCGTCGTTGACGTACACGTCGCAGAGCTCGGAGAGCGCGCGGGCGAACGTCTCGTCGTCCTTCTCCTCGCCCTCGTGGAACCGCAGGTTCTCGAGGAGGCAGAGCTGACCCGTGCGCAGATCTTTCACGACGCGCTTGGCCGACTCGCCGATGCAGTCGTCGGGCAGGAGCACCTCGACGCCGAGCATTTCGGAGAGCTTGGCGCCGACCGGCTCGAGCGACAGCTTGGAGTTGTCCTTGCCGGGCTTGGGGCGACCGAGGTGGGACGCGAGGATGACCTTCGCCCCCTTCTCGATGGCGAGGCGGATGGTGGGGAGCGCCTCGCGGATGCGGGTGTCGTCGGTGACGACGATCTGCCCGTTCTCCTCGCCGAGCGGACAGTTGAAGTCGACCCGGATGAAGCAACGACGCCCGCTGACCTCGAGATCGCGGAGCGTCTGCACGCCGTCGAGCATCGCCATGATCAGAGCTTGCCCGCCATGAGCTTCGCGAGGTCGACCATGCGATGGGAGAAGCCCATCTCGTTGTCGTACCAGGACTGCACCGCGACGAGGTTGTCGCCGATGACCTGGGTGAGCTTGCTGTCGACCGTGCAGGAGTGGGGATCGCCGATGTAGTCGCTCGAGACGAGCTCCTCCTCGGTGTACGCGAGGATGCCCTTGAGGGGGCCGTCGGCAGCGGCCTTGAGCGCCGCGTTGACCGCCTTCTTGTCGGTCGCCTTCTCGACCTGGACCACGACGCCGACGATGGAGACGTCCGGCGTGGGAACGCGGATCGAGAACCCATCGAGCTTGCCGGCCAGCGCCGGCAGCACGAGGCCGATCGCCTTGGCGGCGCCGGTCGACGTGGGGATCATCGAGAGGGCCGCGGCGCGCGCGCGGCGGAGGTCCTTGTGGGGCAGATCGAGCACCTGCTGGTCGTTGGTGTACGAGTGCACCGTCGTCATCTGGCCCTTCACGATCCCGAAGGTCTCGTGGAGGACCTTGGCGACCGGCGCGAGGCAGTTGGTGGTGCACGACGCGTTGGACACGATGTGGTGCTTGGCGGCGTCGTACTCGTGGGAGTTGATGCCGACGCAGAACGTGGCGTCCACGTCCTTCTCGCCGGGGGCCGAGATGATCACCTTCTTGGCGCCCGCGGCGAGGTGCTTCTGGCCGCCGGCCTGATCGCGGAAGACGCCGGTGCACTCGAGGACGAGGGGGGCGTTGAGCTCCTTCCAGGGGAGCTTGCTCGGGTCCTTCTCGGCGGTGACGCGGACCGTCTTGCCGTTGATCGAGAGGCCGCCCTCGACCACGCCCACGTCGAAGGGCGCCCGCCGGTGTACGGAATCGTGACGGAGCAAGTGCGCGAGCGTCTTGGGATCGGTCAGGTCGTTGATCGCGACCAGCTCGAGATCCGACTCCTTTCGCTCGAACATCGCGCGAACGATGCAGCGCCCGATACGTCCGAACCCGTTGATGGCGATCTTGGTGGCCATGGTCGCTTCCCTCGCTCCTGCTCGCGCGGTGGACCGCGCGTGAAATGGAGCGCCCTCAGTAGATCCTTGGCTGTGTGGCCGCAAGCACGCTTGCGCCTGTTCGGCGACGGCGACGGGACGCGGGCGCGGGCCTAAGCGTTGTCGAGCGGAGTGACCATCGACACCGTGCGAATCTCGGCCTCGGCGCTCACGTGGGGCTCGAGCGCACGGGCGAACGACTCGATCCACTCGATGTACGAGCGCAGCCGCGCCTTGCCCGTATCCGTGAGGCGGTATTGCGACAGGCGGCGTCGCCCGTCGAACGTGCGCTCGACGTGGATGACGGCCTCGTTCTCCAGGGCGCGCAGATGGGCGCTGAGGTTGCCGTCGCTCAACTCCAGCTCATCGCAGAGCAAGCGGAAGCTCACGCCCGCACGTCGCGCGATGGCACCGCAGATCTCCAGACGCGGGTGTGCGAACAACCGCGCGTCGGGCGGAAGCTTCTCGCTCCCCTTGGTCACGTTCGCGTCCCGTCGCCCTTCGGGACGTCGGCTTTTGATCTCGGGCTGCATTCGCTTGTGGTTGGTTGGGGTGAGCGTGCTGGGGTGTCCCCAACATAGTCCGAATGCTCTGCCATATCCAACAGTCCCGCGAGCAAACATCGGCAAAGTAGAGCAACGGGTGCTCTGCGATCTGGAGTAATGTCCCGAGAAATCCCCTACGACGCGCGGGTGAGGGGCCGGAGCCGGCGTAGCGTGGCTTTACCAAATCCCTTGATGCGCGCGAGATCGTCCACGGATTTGAAGCGCCCAAGATGAGAGCGCAGCTCAAGGATTTTCCGCGCTCGCGTCGGGCCGACCCCTGGCAGCCGACGCAGGTCGGCCTCGGCTGCCAGGTTGAGGTCGACGACCACCCCTCCGTCCGCCAGGAGATCGACCGCCGCGGGCGGGGCATCCGTCTCGACCTCCCCGGGCGCGTCGACCGAGTCCGGCAGGCCAGCGTCCTCGAAGGAGACGCCGCTCGGGCTGGGCGACGCCGAGGGGCTCGGCACGGTCGCGGCGTTCGTCGCGCGACGTCCAATGAGAAACAACACGATCACTGCGACGATCGGGAAGCAGATCGCAGCCCATCGCCGCCCCGATACGGGCGCGGTGCTCATGACAAACCTCCGAAGTGAGTGGTGAGGATGCGCGTGCGATCGGGCGCGGCCGGCGAGCGCCGCATCCCGATCGCACCGCGCACGCGATCAGCTCGCGGAAAAGGCGGTCCCCTCCTCGCGACGCGGACGCGCGCCCCAGTCCTCGCGCGGCTCCCAATCGCGCACCTGCAGCTTGCCGTTCACCGGCAGCGCATCGAGCGTGATGTTGTACGAGCCGTCGTGGTTGGTGCCGTGCACCCAGCCGATGCGAACCCAGATGCTCTTGTCGCCGCCCTTGCTGACGATCGTGTACACGGCCTTGCCCGTCTTCTTGCTGGTCGATTCCATGTTCGTGCTCTCCGTGCTGCAGCGCGCGCCGAATGCCGGCGGCGGTGAGCGCAGCGCATCAATGCGTGCTCGGTGCCAGCGCTCGCGCGCGACCGAACCCCTGTGATTCTCGCGACTTCCGAGCTCGGCGGGGCCGGCGGATCGCGGCGGTCCGCCGGCGCCGCCGGCGGACGAGCTCGTTAACTTCCTGCAGGGGAGTCGACGCCCGGCCCGATCGGCGGCAAGTTTCCCCCCCATGGGTAAGCACGAGGAACAGGGACCGTCCCGCCGTGAGTTCATCGCCACGACCGCCGCTGCCGGCGCCGTCGTCGCGACCGCATCCGGCAAGGTGAGCGCGCAGGGTTCGTCGCTCGCGGCGTCGCCGCCGGCCGGGTTCACGCCGCTCTCGGCCCCCGGCAAGATCGTGAAGGTCTCGCGCGCCGGCTCGCTCCAGGCCAACGGCCTCTACCCCAAGCCCGACGCGGCGAAGGCCATGCTCGAGAAGGGCATGCTCGAGCTCACCGGCGAGAAGACGCTCGGCGGAGCGTTCGGCAAGTTCGTTCACAAGAGCGACAAGGTCGCGGTGAAGGTGAACGGCATCGCGAAGGGCAAGAAGTTCGGCACCAACCAGGAGTTGGTCGCAGTGATCCTCGACGGCCTCATCGCGGCCGGCGTGCCCGCCACCTCGATCGTCGTGTACGAGCAGTACAACTCGTTCCTCGCCGGCACCCGCGTCGACGCGTCGAACGTCCCCGCCGGGGTGAAGGTCGCGGTGCACGCCAACAAGGACATGGCCACCCCGGCCATCGAGTTCCTCGACGGCAAGTCGAAGATCGCCACCAAGTTCGCGCGTCCCCTGATGGAGGCCACGGCGGTGATCAACGTCTCGTTGATCAAGGACCACGCGATCTGCGGCTACACCGGCTGCCTCAAGAACATGACCCACGGATCGATCGACGTTCCGCACAACCACCACGCGCACCACGCGTCACCCCAGATCGCCAAGCTCTACGCCCACGAGGCGATCAAGAGCCGCGTCCGCCTGCACATCACCGACGGCTACAAGGTCATGTACGACGGCGGCCCGGTCGAGGTCGTGTCCTACGTGCCCCACGAGGCGGTCTACGTCTCGACCGATCCGGTCGCGATGGACACCTACGGCTGGGAGCTCGTCGACAAGATCCGCAAGGAGAAGGGCATGAAGTCGCTCAAGGACGTCGGCCGCGATCCGGCCTACATCCCCGCGGCGGCAGACCTCGGCCTCGGCATCGGCGACCGCTCGAAGATCGTCGTGAAGGACTTCACCGTCTGACACGCGCGGAGCCAGCGAACGGCGCGTGGAGCACGTGGTACTGAAACAACTCGGGCGAGGGGCGTGGCTGCCTCGGCTCCCGGCGCTGGCCGACGCACACGAGCGCGAGGCGCGCTGCCTCGAGGCTCCTGGTGATCGGCTCGCCGAGCGCAGTCTGCGCGTCGTGCAGCTCCTTGATCTGCCCATCCTCAACGCGACGTAGCGACGCGGCGGCCCCGGGTTCGCCCCACGCGCGTAACTGACGCCCGATGAAGCAGCGAAGGTGCGCAGAGCTGGCGATCTCGCTCACCACCGTGCCAGAGGGCGGCGTCAGACGCAGCCCCGAGGCCCGGGCGAGTTGGGTCCCGTGATCGGGGTTGCTCCCCGTGGGCGCTCCGAGGAAGGCAGGCCAGAGCTCGGGCCGCCCGTCGAGGAGAGCGCGCGCGTACTGCGCGACGGCCTCTTCGCCGAGGCGCGCGGCGAGGTAACGAACGACGAGCCGGGGCGCGACGAACCCCGGCACGTACCGACGGCACACCTCCGCGAGCGTCGCCCTCTCGTCGTCGAGCAGCTCGAAGAACGACAATCGCGCGACGATGCGGGCCGTCAGCGCGTCCGCGGCGATCGCGATGTTGCACGAGCCCTGGTCGGCGAACGGTTCGGCCGAGAGCGTTCCGCCCGCGCGAAAGTCCTCGATCGACGCATCCTCGTACGCGAGCGACACGAAACACGTCACGTCACCGGGCCCGTTGCGGTGACTCGAGCCGAGCTCGATCGCGTGCGTCACCCTGCCTCGCTTACGCACGAGCTTCGCGCCCCTCGCGCGCGGCGCGAACCCGTGCGCCGCCAGGGTCTGCGCGAGGCTCGCGCGAAAGTCGGCGGTGACTTCGAGCGGGCGACGACGGTCGACCGCTCCTTGGCTCACGCCGAGGCTTCCTCGCCGCCCGCTTCGAGGCGCGGCGTGGTGCCGCCGGAGAGCTCTTCTTCGGTGGGTTCGCGCTTGAAGCCGCAGCCCTCGGTGACGCACTGGATCATCGGCTTGGTCTTGGTGCCGCCGCGCACGACGAACTCGGCGTGGCAGTTGGGGCACGGCTCGGGCAGCGGCTTCGCCCAGAGCTTGAAGTCGCACTTGATCGCTTCGTCCTTGTAGTTGGAGCAACCGTAGAACGTGCGGCCCCCGCGCTTGGCGGGGCGGATCTCGATGAGGTCGCCGGTCTTGCACTTGGGGCACTTCACCCCGAGCGGAACCGGCTGCGCGTTCTTGCACTCGGGGTAGCCGGTGCACGAGAGGAACTGGCCATAGCGGCCGGTTCGGATCGCCATCGGCTTGCCGCAGACGTCGCACTTGTAGTCGGTGATGACCTGGCGCGCCTCGTTGAGCTGGCCATCGGCCCCGACCTGGAGCGACTTGATGCCCTTGCACTTGGGATAGCCGCTGCAGCCGAGGAACCAGCCGCGCTTGGACCAGCGCTTGAGCATCGGCTTGCCGCAGAGATCGCACGAGACCTCGCTCGGCTCGGGCTCCGGCGTCCAGCGCTTGAGCTTCTTGGCCTTCTCGAGCTGCATCTTGAAGCGCTTGTAGAAGGAGTCGAGGAGCTTCGCGCGCGGGAGCTTGCCGGCCTCGACGAGGTCGAGCTCCTCCTCCATCTTCGCAGTGAACTCCGGGTCCATGAAGTCGAGCGCGGCCTCGACGAGCCCGTCGACGACCATCTTCCCGAGCTCGGTGGCCTTGAACGTGCGGCCGTCGGGCTTCTCGACGTAGTCGCGCGCCTGCACCTTGTTGATGATCTCGGCGTAGGTGCTGGGGCGGCCGATGCCGCGCTCCTCGAGCGCGCGCACGAGCGAGCCCTCGTTGTAGCGGGGCGGCGGCTGGGTGAACTTCTGGTCGGCGGTGACGCCCGGCGGGACGACGAGCGTGAGGAGCTCGCCCTCTTCGATCGGCGGGAGCTCGGTCTCGTCGTCCTTCTCCTCGCGGCCGGTCGCCTTCTCCTGCGGCTTGTCGTCGCCGTCTTCTTCGCCAGCGAGCTCGGTGACCTCTTCGTCCGGCTCCTTCTTCTTGGCGTAGGCCTCGAGCCAGCCCGACGCCTTGAGGACGCGGCCCGAGGCGCGGAGGCCATGGACCGTCGCGCCGGACTTGGCGTCGATGTCGACCGCGGTCTGGTCGTAGACGGCCGGGACCATCTGCGAGGCGACGAAGCGGTTCCAGATCAGCCGATAGAGCTTGAGCTGCTCGGGCTTGAGGTACTTGGCGACCTTCTCGGGCGGGAGGTCGAGCGACGTCGGGCGGATGGCCTCGTGGGCCTCCTGCGCGCTCTTGCGCGACTTGAACACGTTGGGCGACGACGGCATGAACTGCTTGCCGAACGCGCTCTCGATGTACTCGCGGACGGCGGTGACCGCGTCGTCGCTCACGCGAACCGAGTCGGTACGCATGTACGTGATGAGACCGACCGAGCCGAGCTCCTTGCCGAGCTCGACGCCCTCGTAGAGCCCCTGCGCGACCTGCATCGTGCGCTTGGCGGGGAAGCGGAGGATGTTGGCTGCGTCCTGCTGCAGCTTCGACGTGGTGTACGGCGCGGGGGCTTTGCGCTGCCGCTCGGCGCGCGTGACCTTGGTGACCTTGAACTGCGCCTTCTCGAGGTCCTTCTGGACCTTGCGAGCGGTCTCCTCGTTGCCGATCTTGTCCTTGGCGATCGGCTTGCCGTCCCACGTGTGGAGACGCGCCGAGAAGCCCGGCTTGTGCTTGCCGACGAGGCGGGCTCCGAGGTTCCAGTACTCCTCGGGGACGAACGCTTCGATCTCGCGCTCGCGGTCGACGATGAGCCGCAGCGCCACGGTCTGCACACGGCCGGCGGAGAGACCGAACGCGAGCTTCGACCAGACCAGCGACGAGACGTCGTAGCCGACGATGCGGTCGAGCACGCGGCGGCAGCGCTGCGCGTCGTACAGGTTGCTGTCGAGGTCGCGCGGGTGCTCGACGCCGTCCTTGACGCCGCGCTTGGTGATCTCGGTGAAGAGCACGCGCCGGGTGGGCTTCTTCGCGCTCTTGAGCTCCTGGGCGAGGTGGAAGGCGATGGCCTCGCCCTCACGGTCCGGGTCGGTCGCGAGCATGATCGCGTCGACGTCCTTGGCCGCCTCTTTGATTTCCTTGAGGGTCTTCTCCTTGCCCTCGATGACCTCGTAGGTCTCCTGGAAGCCCTTCTCGATGTCGATCCCGAACTTCTTCGGCAGGTCCCAGACGTGTCCCTTCGACGCGAGCACCTGATAGCCCGTGCCGAGGTACTTCTTGATCGTCTTTGCCTTCGCCGGCGACTCGACGACGACGAGCGTGCTGCCTCGGGATGCCATCCGTATTCCGAATTCCTTTGTGAATCTAGCTATTTAGCAACCGGAAGAGGCCGACCGGGCCCTCCCTTACTACCCCCTCGACCGTCCACGTCAAGAGGAGGGCTCGGACAGGCGCGACCGGTAGAGCCGTCCGGAGCACCAACTCATCGACCGTTGCGGGGCCCTCCGCGAGCGCTTCGAACAGCCTCCTCTCCTCGGGTGCGGGCAAGAGTGTCTCGGTCGTGAGGCGCTGCCGTGGCGGTCTCGCGATCGGGGGAAGAGGAGATGCCGGAGCCCGCGCTTCGGTCACCACGGTCGGGTCGCGCGGCGGTGCGGGGTTGGGATCGCACGGCGCGCTACGCCAGAGCTCCTTGACCAGCACATCCTTGTGCGTGGTCTCGTAATCGATGCCGCGCGCGGCGAGGATCGGCAGCGGCGACACGAGATAACGAGCGCCGAGCAGCAACTCCATCGCGCACCCGGCCATCGTCGCGTCCCACGGCGAGCCCGGGACGGCCCACAGGTTCCGTCCGCGCTTGCGTGCTTCGTTCGCGGTGTTGCGCGCACCGCTCCGGACCGGAGCGGCGACGACGATGACGTCCTCCACCATCGCCGCAATCGCCGCGTTGCGCTCATGGAACCGCGGCTCGTCGCGCGTCTCGCGAAAGCCGATCAGCGCGCCGGTCCTCGCGATGCGGTTGAACAGATCCGCGTTGGCGGCGGGCGAGTACCGATCGACCGAGGTCGGCAGCACCGCGATCGTGGGCTTGCCGACCGAGAGCGCGCCCTCGTGCGCGGCGCTGTCGATGCCGAAGGCGCCCCCGCTGACGATCGTGGCCCCATGTCTCGCGAGCTCCGCAGAGAGCCAGTAGGTGTACTGCCAGGCCTCGGGAGCCGGGCGCCGTGTACCGACGATCGCGATGGGCATCGGGACGTCGAGGCGCTCGGCGAGCTCACCGATGGCTTCGAGGTGGGTCGGGCCGCCCTTGAAGCGGAGGGCCGGGGGAAATCGCCTGTCGAGTGAGGAAATGCGAACGCGCACGTCGCGCCTGTCGGCACGCGTGCGCGCTTGGTTGCGGAACCCCGCGATTACTTCTTGGCGAAGTCGAAGAGATCGCCGAGCTGAACCTCGGGCTGCTTCTTCTTGGCGAGGATCGCGTTGACCGCGCGCAGGACGCGGGTGCGCGTGGGGCCGCTGACGCCCTTCTCGTTGAAGAGCTTGGTGAGCGCGGTCGGGGTGACCGCGCGGCCGGAGCGCGGCTTGCGCGTCTCCTTGACGGCGCTGCCCTCACCGGCCTCGGCCTTCTTGCCGCGCCTCTTCGCGAGCTTGATCGCGCGGTCCTCGGGCTTCAGACCCTCGAGGCTCTTCGAAACGGCGAGGAGCTGACGACGATCGATCTTCTTGCTGGTGAGGAACTGCTCGAGCTTGGACGCCATGACTCTCCTTACAGAAAAGGGCGCGCACTCTAGCTCTGACACCCGCGCGCGCGCAACCCGCGGCTGAAGAATCAGCCGCGCGCGGCTTTGGGCTCGGGGCTCTCGTCGCCCGAGTCGCCGGACATTTCGGCGCGGAGCTGCTCGACCAGCTCCCGGGCGCGCGCGCTCATGGACGCGCCGGAGGGGATGTCGACCTCGATCACCACGTGCAGGGCGCCGCGGCCGCCGCGCCCCTTGCCCTCGAGCCGGGGGATGCCCCGACCCCGCACCTGCACGACGTGGCCGGTCTGGGTGCCGGCGGGGAGCTCGATCTCGAGCGGCTCGTCGTCGAGCGCGGGGACGTTGATCTTGGCGCCGAGGATCGCGTCGGCGAACGAGACCTTGATCTTGGTGGCGAGGTCGGCGCCGTGGCGCTCGAACCCGGCCTCGGGCTCGATTTCGATTTGCACGAGCACGTCGCCCGCGCCCGCTGGGCCGGGGATGCCCTGGCCCGGCACGCGGAGGACCTGGCCCTCGTCGATGCCGGCGGGGAAGGCGACGACGATCTTCTTGCTCTTCTCGCGCTGGCCGCTGCCGTGGCACTCGTTGCACGGCGACTTGATGACCTTGCCCTCGCCGCGACAGGCGGGGCACGGCGCGGTGAACATGACGAAGCCGCGCGCGTTGGAGACGTGGCCGCTGCCGCGACACGTGGTGCACGCGATCGGCTGGGTGCCGGCCTCGGCGCCGGTGCCGTGACACTCCTGGCAGGGCGCCGGGTAGCGCAGGCCGATCTCGCGTTTGCAGCCGAAGGCGGCCTCGCGCATGGAGAGGCGCTCGCCGATGCGGATGTCGGGGCCACGACGCGGGCCGCCCCGCTGGCGACCCCGCGCGGGACTGCCGCCGAAGAACTCGCTGAACAGGTCTTGGAAGTTGCCGAAGATGTCGCCGATGTCGACGCCCGGGAAGCCGCCGGGGCCCGACTCGAGGCCGGCGAAGCCGTACTGGTCGTAGACCGCGCGCTTCTCGTCGTCCTGGAGGATCTGGAAGGCCTCGGTCGCCTCTTTGAACCGCGCGGCCGCCGTGGGATCGCCGCTGTTGCGATCGGGGTGGTGCTTGAGCGCGGCCTGACGATAGGCCTTGCGGATCTCTTCGGCGGTCGCGGTCTTGGGGACGCCGAGCACTTCGTAGAGGTCGCGGCGCTCTTCCATAACGCTATTGAGAAGGGGTCGAGCCGACCTCGACCTCTGAGTCCGTGGCGACTCTAAGTTTCACGTCGCCATTGTCAACCGGAGCGTTGCGCCAACTCGGCTGAAAGCTGGGCGATCAACGCCTCCTGCTCCCGAAGGCGGGCTCGGAGGGCGTGGTCGCCGCTCCCGCCTGCCGAGGACAGCTCCCGTTCGAGCGCCTCGACCCGCTCGTGCTCACGGGCGAGCGCGCGACGGAGCGCGTCGAGCTCGGACTCGGAGGACGAAGACCGCGCCGGCGCCGGCGCCGGCTCGCTCCCCCCCTCGGTGCCGAGGCGTTCGAGCTCCGAGATGCGCCACGAAGCCGTCTGCAGCGCCGCCTCGCGGCGGGCGGCGTCGCGCGCGAGGTTCTCGGTCTTGCTCCGCTCGCTCTCGAGCTCGTGACGCGCGGCTTCGAGCGCGATGCGCGTCTCCTCGACCAGGCGGTCGCGGCGGCGGACCTCCTCGAGCAACGTGGACAGCTCACGGCGCGCGAGATCGAGCTCGCGGAGCAGCTCCGGCGGCGGCTCGATGAGGGTGACCGGCGGGGCGGCGATCACGCCGCCCTCTTCGATTTGCGCGACCAGCTCGCGCACCATTCGCTCGCGGCGGATCAGCTCCACGCGCGCGAGCCGGAGCTCTTCGCCCGCGGTGCGCAGCGCGGCCTCGAGCGAGGCCACGTCGTGCTCGTGCGTCGTCGCGTGCAGGGCGAGCTCGTCGCGCAGACGCGCAGCGAGGGCTTCGGCCTTGGCGGCCCGCTCGGCGATGAGCTTCGTCTCGCCGTGCTCCTCGTCGCGGCGGCCCTTCTCGGCGAGCTGCTCCTCGAGGCGGTCCTCGAGCGTCTTGGCCAGCGCGAGGGACGCGTCGCGCTCGCGATCGCGTTCGACGAGGCGATGGCGCAGCTCCTCGGTGTGCCCCTTGGCTTGCTGCAGCGCCGTGCGGAGCGCTGCGAGCTCGCTCTGCAGCGGCTCGACGCGCGGATCGACGGCGGCGGCGCGGGGGGTGGCGAGCTGGGTGCGGGCCTCGATCAGCTCGGCCTCGAGCGCGAGGACGCGCTCGCGGAGCTGCGCGAACTCGGGCGAGCGGAGCTCGGCCTCGGCGCGTTGGCGGGCGCGCCGCTCGTCCTCGAGCTCCTTGGTGTGCTTCAGGGCTTTGTCGCGGAGCTTGCGGAGCTCGTCGCCCGTGGTGCGCAGCTCGGCGACGAGACGCTCGGCGCGCAGGGTCTCCTCGCCCGCGCGCGCCTCGGCCTCCTGACGCCGTTGATCGGCGGCGGCCACTTGCGCGCGGAGCGCGTCGAGCTCGCCGGGATCGGTCGAGGCCTCGGTGCCCGCGCTCACCGACTCGCGCGGGAGCTGGACGATCTCGTACGCCTCGAGCGTGGTGATCTCGGACTGCGAGGCGACCGCCAGGTACCACTCCGGCGGGTCGGGCGAGGTGACCAGCGACGCGTCGAACGCGATCGACGGCTCGCGGTCGGGAGCGAACTCGGCGACCGCGTACGCCGCGAAGGGCGCCACGCCGGCCATCCGCACCTCGGCGAACTGCAGCGCGCAGAGATCGTAGAACTCGGTGTAGGAGGGCGACGGCGCGCCCTCGGGCGCCCGCACCCACGGCTCGAGAGCCTCGCGGTTGCGGCAGCCGATGATCGCCGCGCCGGCCGCGCCGACGAGGCGCCGCACGTACGAAAGCGCCGACTCGGCGTCGCCGAGCATCATCAGGTCCGGCACCAGCGCGAGATCGAAGGCGCCCTCGCGCACGCCGACGTCTCCTGCGCGGAGCGGCGCGACGGTGACGCGCGGGTCGGTGCCGCGATGCGGGCTGTCGACCGCTGGGCGCGGGTCGTAGACGTAGAGGAGCCGCGCGCCGAGGGCGAGCAACGCATCGATGAGCGCCGGGTCTTCGGGACCGACGAGCGCGACACGCCGCCCGGAGACGAGCGGCTCGGCGTACACAGCGAGGACGTGAGCCGGGGACACGGAGGTGCGGCAGCCTAGGGTCGAAGAAATCCGGCCGTCAAAGGCTATGCTGCCGCCCGCTCGAGAGGCTTCCGCGAGGTCTCGGCGAGGGCGAGGAGCGCTTCGACCCCCGCTCGGAGCGACTTCGGATCGGTCGCGGTCGGGTGGACGCAGATCGTCCGCTCATCGTCGGTGCGACCAAGCGCGACCATGTGCTCGTCGGCGAGCGCGAGCTTCACGCCGGCGTCGACGCGAACCAGGAGCTCGGGGACGAGCCGCGACCCGCCCGGGCCGTGAACCACGGCGCACCCGATCTCGATGGTGCGGATGGCGGTCTTCGGATCGATGCGCAGGCGCACCTCGTCGATCGTCCGGCCGACGCTCCGCGCGATCACGCGCGCGGAGGGGAGCTCTCCAGCGATCGGCGCGAGGATCCGCCACGCGTCGGCCACCCGATCGGGCGGCAGCTGGCGCGCGGAACCGGTCGCGAACAGCGGGAGCAGCACCGCCGCGTTGATCGCGAGGGCGATCGCAGCGCGCACGTCGGTCCGCAGGAGCGCGGCGAACGCGACGCCGAGCGCGACCGCGGTGACGCTCGCGAGGATCTTGCCGAGGCGGGACGCGACGTCGCACGGACCGAGCGCGCGCGGCGCGGCCGCCGGGATCGCCGAGGCAGGGATCGCGAGCCAGCGGCCGGGCGCTCTCTCGGCGTCGGGCCG